>DASSPT010000193.1:0-10043 GCA_035699465.1 Gemmatimonadota bacterium | reverse complement strand
CGCGATCAAGCTGTGGGTCGCGCCGTGACACGGCCCGGCACCCTGCCGTAGAATGAGCGGAACCTCCCGCTCCCAGGAGCTGCCGTGATCGAGGACCCGACCAGGGTCGCCGCATTCGAAGACTACCCGTTGACCCGGGCGGAGTACCTGGGCACGATGGCCCACTTCTATCGGGGGGAGATCGGCCGCGCCGATGCCTGGCGTGCGCGGCTCGACCCGACGACGAACTGGGCCGTCGTCACGGCGGGCGGGATGCTGTCGGTTTCCTTCGCCGGGCCGGACCACTCCCACGTGACGCTCCTGCTCGCGATTCTCCTGGTGGGCATGTTCCTCGGGTTCGAGGCGCGGCGCTTTCGCTATTTCGACGTCTTCCGCTCGCGGGTCAGGATGCTGGAGGAGAACTTCTTCATCCCGATCATTCGGCGTAACCTCGTCAGCCCGCGGGAGAACTGGCGCGAGTTCGTCGCGCAGGACCTGGACCGGCCGAAGTTCAAGATCACCTTCGTGGATGCCGTTTCGATCCGGCTGCGCTACAACTACATCTGGATATACCTGGCCATCCTCGCCGCCTGGATCGCCAAGCTCTACATGCATCCCATCCCTGCCCGCACCGCGGGCGTGCTCCTGGAGCGGATGCGCGTGGGGCCGCTGAGCGGGCGGGTCGTCCTCGCCAGTGTGATCGCCTTCTACGCGGCCGCCCTCTGGATGGCGATCCGCGGCGATCGCCGGCGCGGGTTCTCCGACGAGGTCCACGGCGTCGAAGGAGAGATGGAGCACTGGAAGACGTGACGCGTCGCCGCATGGCACGTTGAGCCAGGACGGCACGCTCCCGCCCGCCGTTCGGTTCGTCCGGGTCCGAAAGTGCTTCGGGCAGACGGTCGCCGTGGACGGCGTCTCGTTCGACGTCGCCGCGGGCGAGTTCTTCTCGATCCTGGGTCCCTCGGGTTGCGGCAAGACGACCACGCTCCGCATGCTGGCGGGGTTCGAGCGGCCCGACTCCGGCGAGATCCTGCTGAACGGCGAGCGGATCGACGGCCTGCCGCCCTGGGAGCGGCCGCTCGCCATGGTCTTCCAGAGCTACGCGCTGTTTCCCCATCTCTCGGTTGCCAGGAACGTCGCCTTCGGCCTCGAGCGGCGGAAGCTGCCGCAGGCGGAGATCGACGATCGCGTGCGCGCCGCCCTGGAGCTGGTGCGGCTCGATCCGTCCACGTTCGGCGGCCGCTCGCCCAGGCAGCTATCGGGCGGGCAGCGGCAGCGTGTCGCGCTCGCGCGCGCACTCGTCCTCGAGCCGCCGGTCCTGTTGCTGGACGAGCCGCTGGGCGCCCTCGACCGGAAGCTCCGCAAGGAGATGCAGGCCGAGCTCCGGGCGCTGAACCGGAACCTCGGAACGACCTTCGTATACGTCACCCACGACCAGGAAGAGGCCCTGGCGATGTCCGATCGCGTGGCGGTCATGACGGAGGCGCGGATCGAGCAGCTGGGGACACCGGAGGAGGTGTACGAGCGTCCGCGGACCGCGTTCGTGGCGGGCTTCCTGGGCGAGACGAACATCTTCGAAGGAGAGGCCGGGCGATCGGTCGCGGTCCGGCCCGAGCGCGCGCGACTGTTCCGCCCAGGATCGGCCGTCCCGAGCGGGTTCTCCTCGCGCCCGGGCGAGATCCGCGATCTCGTCTACCTCGGCGATCGCGAGCACGCGATCGTGGGACTCGGTTCGGGCGCCGACTTCCGCGTGGATCTCAGAAACGCGGACCGCGCCGAAGGCCGGGCCTGGAAGCGAGGCGACGCGGTGATGGTCGCCTGGCGGCCGGACGATGCCCATCCCCTCGAGGACCGCTGATGCGCCGCGTCACCCGCTGGCTCGCCAGCCACGACCGGGCGCGCGCCTGGGCGCTGCTCGCTCCGGGAACGCTCTGGCTCCTCGCCTTCTTCGTGCTCCCGGTCGCGATCATGGGCGCCTACAGCGTAATGGAGCGCGGCCTCTACGGAGGGGTGGAGCCCGGGTTCACGCTCGAGGCCTACGCGCGCTTCCTCGACCCCCTGTACGTCCGGATCCTCGGGCGGACTCTCTGGCTCGCGGCACTCACGACGGTGCTCTGCGTGGCCATCGGCTACCCGGTGGCGTACGCCATCGCCGGCGCGGGACGCTGGAAGCACGCGCTCCTGTTCCTCGTGGTCCTGCCCTTCTGGACCAGCTTCCTGGTCCGCACGTACGCGATCATGTTCCTCCTGCGCGACACCGGCCTCGTCAACTCGGCGCTCCTCGCGATGGGACTGATCGACGAGCCGCTCACTCTCCTCTACACGCCGGGCGCGGTGCTGGCCGGCCTCGTCTACGGCTATCTGCCGTTCATGATCCTGCCTCTCTATGCCTCGCTGGAGAAGCTGGATCCCGCGCTCCTCGAAGCTGCCGAGAGCCTGGGCGCTCGGCCCGTGGCTCGGTTCCTCCGCGTGACCCTGCCGCTCTCCCTCCCCGGACTCGTGGCAGGGAGCCTGCTCGTCTTCATCCCTTCGCTGGGCGCGTTCCTGACACCCGATCTCCTCGGAGGCGCGCGGCAGGTCATGATCGGCAACCTGGTCCAGCAGCAGTTCGGAGCCGCCCGCGACTGGCCCTTCGGCTCGGCGGCCTCGTTCGTGCTGATGGCGCTGGTCCTCGCCGTCGTGTACGTGTTCCTTCGCCGCGGCCCGAGAGCGCTGCCGGAGGAGGTGTAGTGGGCGCCGGTCGCCCTGCCGGGAGAGAGACATGAGGCGTCCGCCCCGGTGGGTGGCAGGCTTTACCGCCGTCGCTCTGGGGTTCCTCCACCTCCCGATCGCCGTGTTGATCGCGTCCTCGTTCAACCGCTCGCGCTTCGCGATGCGATGGGACGGGTTCACGCTCGACTGGTACTCCCGGCTCCTGGAGCGCGGAGACATCCTGGAGGCTCTTCGCGCGAGCCTGGTCGTGGCGCTCGTCTCGACCGCCCTCGCCACGGTCTTCGGCACGCTGATCGCGCTCGCCCTCGCGCGGCACGCGTTCTCCGGGCGCCGACTTTACCAGGGCCTCCTCTACCTCCCTATCGTCACGCCGGAGATCGTCGTAGGGATCTCGCTCCTCGTGCTGTTCGCGACCGCCGGCGTCACGCTCGGCCTCGGCACGATCACGATCGCCCACGTGGCGTTCAACATCTCCTTCGTCGCGGTCGTGGTCCTGGCCCGCCTTCACGGGATGGGCGGAGACCTCGAAGAGGCGGCGATGGATCTGGGCGCCGGTCCCGTAACGACGTTCTTTCGCGTGACCTTGCCCCGGATCCTGCCCGGCGTGGTCGCCGGGGCGCTCCTGGCATTCACGATGTCCTTCGACGACTTCGTCATCACCTTCTTCGTGGCCGGTGTAGGCTCCACCACGCTCCCGCTTCTCGTATACTCGATGGTCAGGCGCGGTGTGGAGCCTACGATCAACGCGATCAGCACGATCATCCTCGTCGTGACCACGATCGCGATCCTGGTGGCGTACCGGCTGCGGGAGGAGGGAGCCGAATGAGTCCGAGTCGACGACAGTTCCTTCAGGCCCTCGCGGCCGGCCTGGGCGTAACTGCCGCCTCGCCGGTTCTTCGTTGTCGCGACCGCGGGGGGCGCCAGGGGCAACTCATGGGCGACCAGCTCTACCCCGTGGGGGATGTTCAATGGCTGTCTCATCGACCGATGCGGCCGTTGCCCGTGGCCTCGGACCGACCGATCGACGAGAGCAGTCCGGCCTATTTCCTCTCCCCTACTGGCCGCGATTCGAACAGCGGCTCGAGTGAGGGCCGCGCGTGGGCGACGCTCGGCAGAGCCGCCGAAACGGTTCGGCCGGGGGATACGCTCTACGCGGTGGGGGGACATTACTGGCTCGAGTCGCGTCCCGTATTCGGTAGCTCCGGTACACGCGGGAACCCGATCACGATCCGAACGCTTCCCGATCAGCTTGCGATCCTGGACTGCGGGTACCGCGAATTCTTCGAGATTCCCGATACGGCCTGGGAGCCCTGTCCGGCATCGCAAGGTGGCGTCGAAGGCGAGTACTGGTCCACGCGCACGTACCCGCTGAACCGGGAAACCCGGGTCATCGCGGGCAACTTCGGGGACTCCATGGTCCCCCTCTTTCGATATGCATCCATGTTCGATCTGCGCTCTCAGAACGAATTCGTCGTTCCGGAGCTGGCCAACAACAATTACAAGGATACGACGGGCATCTACTGCGGCCCCGGCGCGATGTGGAATCCGGTCACCGGAAGGGTTCACATCCGACTGGCGCATACCCACATCCCGCAGCTGTCCCGGACGGATTATCTGAACCACGGACCCGGCTTCGACCACAATTACAGGGGAGAGACGGACCCTCGTAAGCTCCCGCTCGTCCTGCATCGGAACGCCGAGATCGGCTTTCGCGGCAGTCACATCCGGATTCAGGATCTGGTCTTTCAGGGTCAGAAGAGGGTCGAGTTCGGGGATCGTGCCGCGGGTGATACCGGCGTCGACGTGGAGCGTATCCACGTGTATGCCGGACCCCAGCCCTTCGGTGCGGTAGTCGGTGGGAGCGGACGTTTGACCCATTGCCGATTCCGCGGCTTCGATGCTCCCTGGTCGAATCGCTTCGCCGACAAGAACCGCACGTCGCACGGGCAGCTCGTGCATCTGTCCGGTGCAGCACACGAGGTCGCCCATTGCGAATTCACGGACCACCACGACGGCGTGGCGATGACCGATCCCAACCTGACGGTGGATTTCCATCACAATCTCGTCGAGAACATGAACGACGACGGGCTCTTCCTGAACCCGCGCCATCCGAAACGCGTGGTCCGGATCTGGCAGAACCTCTTCACGGGCGCCGTTTCCTACCTTGCCTTTACCGGGGGCGGGCGCGGGGTCGTGAGCCCGGACGACGTCGGGGTCTACGTCTACCGGAACCTCTTCGATCTGCGGCGCCAGACGTACGGCAGTCCGCCCAGGCGGGATGGGGCGGGCAACGTCTTCCGTTCTGGGCTGCTCACCAACGAGCACTCGAATTCGGTCCGTCCGAACCTCTTCTTCTACCACAACGACATCGCGCTGCCGGACGGCAGGCAGCAGGACTGGTTCATGGCTCGGCTGGGCGACGACTACATGGAAGCGACGTTCCGTGTCTACAACAACATCCTCGTTCAGGTCGTCGGCCGTCCGAGTCAGAACGTTCGGCCGATGGGGTCGGGGACGTTCGAGTCCCGGAACAACATCGTGTGGGGGCTGAGGGACGGCACTTCGAAGACGCGGCAGGGGGAAATCTATTCCGATCCCCTGTTCGTCCAATTCGCGGCCGACTGGCGGGAGGGGGCAGACTTTCATCTGCGGCCCGGAAGTCCGGCGATCGACGCAGGCTTCGAGATTCCGGCGGAGTGGCCCGATCCGCTGCGTCCGATGGATACGGGGCCGCCGGACGTCGGTGCCATTCCGTACGGCGTCTCCGGCGAGGTCTTCGGTCCGGAGGCTGAGCCATGATTCCATTCCTTCGGAGGATGGGATGAGTCGCTTCCGAGACGTCGAGTTCCTCGTCGAGGCGCTGGGATCGGGCGGCCTGGACCGCCGTGAGTTCCTGCGGCGGGCGATCGCGACGGGCCTCGGGGGGACGGCCGCGGCGCTCGTGCTTCAGGCGTGCGGTGGCGGGGGCGACCCCGGGGATCCCTCGCGCGGCGACATCGATCCCGACGCCATCGACGTCCCCGACGAGATCGAGGACCGGCTCGCGATCTACAACTGGTCGGACTATGTGGCCGAGGACACGATCTCGCGATTCGAAGACGAGTACGGTGTCGAAGTCACCTACGACACGTACGAGTCGAACGAGGAGATGCTGGCCAAGCTTCAGGCTGGGGCGGCGGGCTACGACGTGGTGTTCCCGACCGGGTACATCATCGAGGTGATGATCGCCGGTGGTCTCCTCGCGCCGATCCGCCGCGAGCTCCTTACGAACTGGGGCAACCTCTCGCCGATCTTCCTCGATCCGCCGTTCGACCCCGGCAACGCTCACTCGGTCCCCTACCTGTGGGGCATGACCGGCGTCGCCTGGCGCACCGACCGCGTGGCGACACCGCCCGACTCCTGGGGGGTCTTCCATGACGACCGCTGGAACGGAAAGATGACGCTGCTCGACGATGCCCGGGACGTCATCGCCGCGTTCCTGAAGCTGAACGGTTTCTCGATCAACTCGACGTCGCCCGGCGAGCTGGAGGCCGCCAAGCGCGACGCGATCGAGGCCGGCGCGCACGTCCGCGCCTTCGTCTCCGCTCCGGTCAAGGGACAGCTCGTGTCGGGGGACGTCTGGATCGCGCAGCTATGGGACGGAGACACTCGCCAGGCGGCGGCGGAGGAGCCGTCGATCGCGTTCGCGCTGCCCCGCGAAGGGGCCCCGATCTACGCCGACGCGATGGTGATTCCGCGCTCCGCGCCGCACAAGCGGGCCGCACACGCGTTCATGGACTACATCCTGCGCCCGGACGTGGCGGCGGCGATCTCCGACGCGACCGGCTACGGCACCGCGAACGCGGCCGCCCAGCCGACGGACCCCAAGCCCTACCCGTCGGCGGAAGAGCTGGCCCGGCTGGAGTTCATGCGTGACCTCGGCGAAGGCACCCGGCTGTGGGACCGGATCTGGACGGAGATCAAGTCGTCCTGACCGTGATGCCGAGTCCCGAGCGGTGACTTCGATCCACGAGCTGTCCACGCCGGCCCTGCTCGTCGACCTGGACGTGCTGGAGCGGAACCTCTCCCGCATGCAGGCGCGATGCGACGAGCTCGAGGTGTTGCTGAGGCCGCACGTCAAGACCCACAAGTGCATCGAGATCGGCCGCATGCAGCTCGACCTCGGGGCGCGCGGGATCACGGTGGCGACGCTCGAGGAGGCCCGCGCGTTCGCAGACGCCGGCTTCGACGACGTCACCTGGGCGTTCCCGGTCATCCCGGGCCGGATCTTCGAGGCGCGCGCGATCGCCGAGCGGTCGACGCTGCGACTCACCGTCGACTCCCGTACGGCCATCGAGGCCCTGGAGCGGGACGGCTTCCCTTTCCACGTCTGGCTCGAAGTCGACTCCGGCGACCACCGGTCTGGCGTCGACCCCGAGTCCGATTCGGCGCTGAAGCTGGCGCGCGCGCTCGCCGATTCCTCCAGTCTCCTGTTCGACGGGATCCTGACCCACGCGGGCCACTCCTATCGCGCGCCCGACGAGGCCGCGCGCCGCGCGGTGGCGGGGGAGGAGCGGGATGTCATGGTCGGGCTGGCGAACCGGCTCCGCGACCTCGGGATCGAGGTCCGCGGAGTGAGCGTCGGCTCGACTCCCGGGATGACCGCGGTCGATCACCTGCGGGGCGTCACCGAGGCCCGGCCCGGCAATTATGCCTACTTCGACGCGACCCAGGTCGCGCTCGGAGCGTGCGCGGTCGGGGATTGCGCGCTGACGGTGTGGTCGAGCGTCGTGTCCTCGGCGCGCGACCGCTCCGTCGTGGACGCGGGCGCGCTCGCTCTCTCGAAGGACGCCGGCCCCGGCGGCGGGCGGCCCTCGATGGGCCGGCTGTTCGCGGACTACGAGACGGGGCGCCTGCGCGACGAGCGTCTGGTGTCGCTCAGCCAGGAGCACGGGGTGGTCGGCGGACCGCTCGAGGTCGGCTCGCGTGTCCGCATCCTCCCCAACCACTCGTGCCTGACCAACGCCTGCTTCGACCGCGTGCATGCGGTGCGCGGCGAGGGCGTCGTCGGCGTCTGGCGGGTCCGCCGCGAGCGGTGACCCCGGCGCGAGCGACGGCCGCGCTACGCGGGGCCCTCAGCTCTTCTTCATCTCCGACGGATCGTGGAATACGGCCTCGACATTGTTGCCGTCGGGATCGTAGACGAACGCCCCGTAGTAGCCGGGGTGGTATTCGGGCCGGAGCCCGGGCGCGCCGTTGTCCTTCCCGCCCGCCGCGAGGGCGGCCGCGTAGAACGCGTCCACCGTCGCCCGATCCGGCGCGCTGAAGGCGACGTGGACCGGGCTCGAGGCCTCGCCGGACGAAAACCAGAAGTCGGGCTTCCGCCCGACGCCCATTCCGACCACCTGCCCGTCCTCGAACTCCATCAGGACCTCGTAGCCCAGCGGCGCCAGCGCCTTCTCGAAGAATCGACGGCTCGCGTCCTGGTTCGAGGTCTTGACGCTCACGTGGTCGATCATCGCATCTCCTCCCTCATAGGATAACGTAAGGTTTGGCTCTCACGCTTCGTCGATCCAGACCGCCTGGTCCCCGACGGCGATCCTTCCGCCCTGGACGACTCCCCCCCATGCCCCGCCCCCCCAGCGCTCGTAGAGCGCCTCGCGCAGCCCGGGAAGCGCCTCGTCCATACGCTCGCACGGCTTCGTCTCCCCGCCGATGCGGATCCGGCAACCGGCGATCGCCAGGATCCTGCCGCGACTTGCGGCCAGGTCGAGCCCCCGCACGAGCAGGTTCGCGCGTCGTGCCGAAGGATCGAGCGTCGCTCCGAGAGCGGCCACCCGGCGCTCCCAATCGTCCGCGTCGAGGATCGTCACCTGCCGGCGCCCGCCGTAGTGCAGGTTCCCGACGATTCCCCGGCGGGCCTCGACGTCGGCCGCCTCCACGAGGTCCATCGGGCCGCGCCGCGCGCGCTTCAGCCAGATTCTCTCGAGCCGTCCGACCACCTGAGCTCGGCGTCAGAGGGATTCGAGCTCGTGGACGGCGACGTCGCCGGCCCGCGGCCGCTCATCGACACGCCCGATCCACTCCGCGAGCCGAGGGTGACGATCCGTCGAAAGCCAGCGCGCCAGCACCTCGTGGAACAGGTGGTGGTCGTTCGCGTCGATCCCGAGGGCGTACTGGAGGAAGGGGAACGCGATGCAATCGGCGGCCGAGAATTCGTCCCCGAACAGATGCCGTCGCCCGTGGAGCAGCCGCTCGAACCGGTCCAGCGATCCGGCGAGCTCCGCCCCCAGCCGCTGAATTCGCGCCTCGTCCGGCTCGGGCTTCGCCATCTCGTCGGCGATGAGGTTGGGCGGCCGCTTCCACACGCGATTGAACCAGTCGATGAACACGTCCATCTCCGCGCGACGGGCGGGATCGGACGGCCAGAGGGGCGGATCCGGATAGCGTCGCTCCAGATGCTCGAGTACGACCGGAGAGTCGAACACGATCGTGTCGTCGTCGTCGACGAGCACGGGGACGAGCTCCTGACCGCTGAGCTCACGCACGCGCGTCCGATCCTTCGGATCGACGAGCGAGATCTCGACGGGAAGGCCCTTGTGCCCGAGCGCGAGCGTGACCCGCTCGACGTTGAGCGACCGGGGAATGGCGAACAGATGCATGGCCGCCGAGTATCGCCGGCGTTCGATTCCGCGGCCAGGGCCGTGCCGCGTGCTACCGGATGGATAGATTGCGACCCCGGCGACAGACCCGAGTGAGGGAGGTCGGATGCGGATCCTGGTGTTCGGCGGCACGGGCAAGGTCGGGCGGCCGCTCGTGGCGGCGCTCGCCGAGAAAGGCGTCGACGTGCGAGTGCTCACGCGCTCGCCGGACACGGAGCACGCACCCCCGGGGGTCGAGCTCGTGGCGGGCGACATGTCCCTGCCCGAGTCCCTGACACCCGCGTTCCAGGGCGTCGACCGCTGCTACCTGCTGACCCCGCTCTCCGAGCAGGAAACCGAGCTTGGTGCGAACGCAGTCGAGGCCGCCCGCCGTGCGGGGATCGAGCGGATCGTGTTCCAGTCCATCCTCCGCGCGGAGGAGGCTCCCGAAATCCCCCACTTCGCGAGCAAGGTGCAGATCCACGAGCGGATCCGCGAGAGCGGGATACCGTGGGTCCTCGTCTCGCCCAGCAGCTTCTATCAGAACGACGTCGTGCTGCGGGATCTCATCCTCGGACCGGGGATCTACGCGAATCCGATCGGGTCGAAGGGAGTCAACCGGGTCGACGTGCGCGACATCGCGGATGTCGCGGCCTCTGTGCTGCTCGAAAAGGGGAACGCGTCGCGCGACGTTCCCGTAGTCGGCCCCGACACGTGGACCGGGCCCTCCAT
>DASSPT010000192.1:0-3784 GCA_035699465.1 Gemmatimonadota bacterium | reverse complement strand
GCGCTCATGGTCGATCACCCGCGCGCGGCCGAGCAGGATCTCTCCTGTCTTCGCCTCGCGACGTCGGCCGGAGAGGCGCTGCCGGTCGAGCTCCACCGCCGCTGGGACGAGGCCTTCGGCGTGGATCTCCTCGACGGGCTCGGCACGGCCGAGATGTGGCACATCTTCCTCTCGAACCGCCCCGGCGACGTCCGGCCGGGGACCCTCGGCAAGGCCGTTCCCGGCTTCGACGTCGAAGTCCGTGACGACGAGGGCCGGCCGGTGCCGGATGGCGAGGTCGGCTGGCTCTGGGTCCGCGGCGGGTCGCGCGCGATCGCGTACTGGCATCGCATGCAGCGCACGATGGAGGCCTTCCGCGGCGAGTGGTACGTCTCGGGAGACATGGTCTCCCGAGACGCCGACGGGATCTTCACCTACGCCGGTCGCGCCGACGACATGCTGAAGGTCTCCGGGAAGTGGCTCGCACCGGGCGAGGTCGAGAGCTGCCTTCTCGAGCATCCCGACGTCGCGGAGGTCGCGATCGTCGGGGTCATCGGCGAGAGGGGCTTGACCGTCCCGCGAGCGTGCGTAGTCCGCGTCAACGGGCCGGGTTCCGCCGCGGCCAGCGGCGGGTCACGCAATCGGACGGAGGGGGACCTGGCGGAGGAGCTGCGCGCCTGGGTCCGCGAGCGTCTGGAGCCCTACAAGTATCCGCGCGAGATCGTGTTTCTCGACGCCCTGCCTCGGACGCATCTCGGCAAGGTCGACCGGACCGCGCTTCGGGGGATCGGCTGACCTTCCCCCCAGATCGCCGGCTCCGTACCTTCCGAAGATGAAAGGTCGACGAGCTCCCTGGCCGCTGCTCCTGGGAGTTTTTCTCGCCTGTACGGATCCAACCGGCTCGAATCCGCCGCGCGACATCGACGAGCTCGTCCAGCGACTCGATACCCTCCGTCGGGCGCACGGAATTCCGGGAATGGCGGCGGCGATCGGGTGCGGCGGCTCGGTTCGATGGTCGTCCGGGTTCGGCTCTGCGGACGTCGCGCGCGGCGTCCCGGCCACGCCCCAGACCGTGTTCCACGTGGCATCGCTGACGAAGACCTTCGCCTCGATCGTCCTTCTCCAGCTCGCCGACGAGGGACGGATTTCTCTCGACGACCCGGTCTCCGAGTACGGCGTCGATCTGCCGGGAGACGTGCGCGTCCGGCATCTCATGAGCCACACGTCCGATCCGCCTCCCGGCGCGACGTTCCGCTACGACGGCAACCGATACGCCCTGCTCGACTCGGTCGTCCGGCGAGCGGACGGTCGGACCTTCGAGGATGCCGTCCTCGAGCGCGTCATCGATCCGGCGGGCCTGACCAGAACCGCTCCCTCCTCTCTCGACGGGGACGGCATCGACGACGTTGCGATCCGCGCGGCGCTCGCCCAGGGCTACGACGGCGACGGACGCCCGATCCCGTATCCGACGCACTTCAACGTAGCCGCGGGTCTGCTTTCCACCGTGCTCGACCTGGTCGAGTATGGCGCAGCCATCGAGGAGGGCGGGCTCTACCCGGACGGCGGCCGAACACTCGCCTTCACTCCCGTGCGCGCGACCTCGGGTTCGGAGCTACCCTACGGTCTGGGATGGTTCGTGGAGCGTCGAACCGGCGGGGACGTGGTCTGGCATTTCGGATCCTGGACCGGTAACTCCGCGCTCCTCGTCCTGGCGCCGGATCGCGGGGCTTCGTTCGCACTTCTGGCGAACAGCGATCGGCTGAGCACTCCGTTCCCCCTGGAAGAGGGTCGGCTCGAGTCGTCCGCGTTCGCGAGGGCGTTCCTAGGTTGGCTGGAGCAGGGAGAAGGCTGCGGCGGCTAGGCGTTGTTCGCTATCCCGCCTCCATGACCGGACCGTCCGTGAGATACGGATTGTCGAAGCTCACGACCTCGCCGGCCTTCCGGCCCGGGATCGGCAGAAGCCGTGCGGACAGCGGTTTCTCGTAGCGGGCCGAGAGGGCCGCGACGTCCTCCACGATACCGCTGATCCTGTCGACGGTCGTGTCCCCGGGAATCGGCACCACGTCGAGGCCCGTCCCGCAGACGCTGGAGTAGAGGAGGAGATCCGAGATTCCGTATCGGCCCTCTCGGGCGCGTTCCGCCAGCACCGGGTCTTCCAGGACAGGGAGCATGAGCCCGGAATAGCCGCACGTCGTCACGGTCAGACTCTTGAGGACGTCGGTGAGGAGGGCGCAGGCGGCGAGGGTCGACGGATCTCCGAAGGGGGCGTCCGTCAAACGCTCGATCACGCGCCCGATGCTGGCGTCCAGACCCGGGGCGGGCGAGGTATCGACGCCGAGGAACTTCCATCCGGCCTCCCGACCGATCTCGATGGCTTCGCGCTCGAGCTCTCCCATAGCCGCCTCCAGACCCGCGGCCAGTGCGCCTCTCGCCGCGGCCGGACCGGAGGCCTCCGACAGGATCTCGTCCAGAAGGACCGGCGACTCCAGGCCGATGCTGAAGGTGTCGGGCTCCGAGAACCACCCACAGGGGAAAAACGGGGTTCCGGAGGGGACGAACGCCGCAGCGGCGAACCGGAAGTTTCCCTCGCCTCCAGGGGTCTCCCGCCCGATCGTCTCGATCGCTTCCGCGGCGGACCTCAGCGTGGATCGGTGGATACCGTGCTCCCGCGAGGCGACGCGGACGGAGAAACTTGCGTTTCGGGTGCGCTGAACGAGCGCTGCCGCCCACGAAGCGAACCCGGTAACGTGCTCGTCCGCGGTGATCACGGGTCCCAGGCTGAGAGACGCGCTCGCGGCGATCGCGACGTCGTCCATCTCGCGGATGACTTCCAGGGCCTCCTCGCTCGACCAATTCGGCAGGTACTCCGCGAGCGGCCGGGTCGCGAGTCGGACCGTCTGGACCTCGTACCCCTTCGCCTCCAGCGCCGACCGAGCTTGTCGCAGAAACCCGAGGGCCGGCTCCAGCTCCCGAGGCGCGGCATCGCCGGTCGGGGAGACCCCCGCCGTCACCGCGCGGATCCGGAAGCTTCTGGCGGGAGATACCGCGGGAGGATCGAGAAACCGGCCGACGAAGGGCAGGACCATCCCCGCGCCGGCGACGCCGAGGAAGTGGCGTCGCGAGACTTCGCTCATGGGTCGGGGAACCTCCTCGGAATTCTCATTACGATCGCACGACCTTCCCCAGCGTCGAGATCGCATCCTCGATCTGCCGATCGGACAGGTACGGCGCAGGGCCCAAGCGGAGCGTCGTGTCACGATGGTCGGTGAAGACCCCGCGCGTGAGGAGCGCACGGCGGAGCTCGCCGGCGCGGGGGCTTTCGAGCGCGAGGAAGCCGCCCAGCTTCTCGACCGGCACCGAGCGGTCGCGGTCGACGACGGCAGGATCCAGGTCGAGCGCGTCGAACCGCTCGGCGAGGAGCGCCACCTGATGCCGGTACGATGCCGCCAGCACCTCGACCGTCAGGCCGCGCTCGCCGAAGAAGTCGATCACCTCGCTCGCGCGATAGTGGCTGGTGGGATCGTACGTCGCACCCGCCAGCCGCGAGCCGGCCGAGCCCCACGCCACTTCTTCCGGCCGGTGGGACGCCGTCAACGCGTCGAACTCCGCGAACCAGCCGGTGACGACGGGCTCCAGCTCCTCGTCCGCCGGCATGCGCAGGAACGCGTTCCCCTCGCCGAGCTGCACGTACTTGTAGCCGCCGCCGGTCACCGTCGCGCCCTCGATCCCCCACGCGGCGAGATCGAACGGGAGGACGTCGAGCGCGTGATAGGCGTCGACGAGGAGCCGGGCTCCGACGCGCCGG
>DASSPT010000191.1:0-7551 GCA_035699465.1 Gemmatimonadota bacterium | reverse complement strand
TCGTCAGAATCGGCATTGTCCTACCCTCCGAGGGGAAAGGGCCTTCCATCGCGTGGGGAATCGAACGCCAGATCGGCACCTCTTGACAATGGGCGCCGTCATTGCGTTCGTGCCGGGGCACGTCCTCTGCTACTCAGTCGGGAGCCATGCGAAACAGGCCTCGCTCTCCCGGGTTCCATCGCAGACTCGCCGCCTTGACGGTGGCAGCGCTCGTCGGCTGCTCGGGAGGCGGAGGCGGACCCGTGGGTCCCGATCCCGCGGCTATGATGGCCGAGTCGAGCGTGGAGATCCGGGGGCAGGTCGTCGACCAGGTCACCGGCGCCCCGCTCGACGGCATTCGCGTGTCGGGGAGCGGCGTCTCCACGTGGACGAGCGCCGACGGCCGCTTCCTCCTGCAGGTCCCCGGCGGCTCGCACGTCACCCTATCCGGTTCCGGATACTACGAGCGGGTCGCCTCGCTCGCGGGTTCCGCGGGGAGGTTCGCGCTCGTCCCCCGGACCTTCGACATGGCCGCCTTCAACGACGTCGCGCGCGACCACTCGGCGGGGACGCTGCGGTGGCTCGCGTCACCGGCGGTCTACGTCGACGTGCGGCCGCATGCGTTCGCGGCGGGGGGCGCCGTTCCCGCGGATTGGGTGGAGCAGGTCGTCGCGCTCGCGCCGCGGTTCGTCTCCGACTGGACGGGTGGCGCTCTATCCGCCCGGTCCGTCACGGTCGGCTCGGACCCGCCCCGGCCCGGCACCCCGGGAACCATCGTCATACTGTTCGACGAGGACGCCGCGAGATACCCGAGCGCGTCCTCGGCCGGAACCGCGACCCCGTCGCGTGACGGCGACGGCGTGATCGTGAGCGCGACAGTCCGGCTTCGTTTCTCCCGCCTCACGGATGCATCGGCGGAGATTTCGCGGCAGGCGGTGCTGGGGCACGAGTTGGGACATGCGCTGGGCTTGGCCCACATGGACGGTGGGACCGCCAGCATGATGGCCGGCATCGTCCGGACCCCCGAGCTCACGGCGTTCGACCGCGCAGCAGGGGCGCTCCTCTACTCCCGACTCCCGGGCACCCGGGCCGACGACCGCGAAAGCTGAGAAGCGTCGGCGACTGCCCTTCGGTCGCTGTGCGCGGTTGTTCGAGGGCCCTATATTCGGGTCCTCCATGTCCGGGCCAAAGCGATACTACATAGAAACCTACGGCTGTCAGATGAACGTGGCCGACGCCGAGCTCATGGGCGGCGTCCTAAAGCGCGAGGGCCACGTGCGTGTCGACGACCCTGCCGAGGCGGAGGTCGTCATCGTCAACACCTGCGCCATCCGCGATCACGCCGAGCAGCGGGTCATTGGGCGCGTCGGGCAGCTCAACATGCACAAGCTGGAGCGGCCGGGAGTCCGCCTCGGGGTGGCCGGCTGCGTGGCGAAGGAGCTCGGCAAGGAGCTGCTCGAGCTGGCGCACGTCGACTTCGTCGTGGGCCCGGACAGCTATCGACACCTGCCCGAGGTGCTCGATCGCGTCGACGAGGGACAGCGCGTCGTCCTGGATCGGTTCAGCCGGAGCGAGAACTACGAGGACCTGGAGCCGTACCGGATCGAACGCTGCGCCGCCTGGGTCACGATCATGCGCGGCTGCGACAAGTTCTGCTCGTACTGCATCGTCCCCTTCACCCGTGGCCGCGAGAAGTGTCGCTCGCCGGAGGGGATTCTGGAGGAGGTTCGCCGCGCCGTGGAAGACGGCGCCCGGGAAGTGACGCTGCTGGGGCAGAACGTCAACTCCTACCGGTGGGGTGACTGGGACTTCCCGGATCTTCTGTCCGCCGTCGCGCAGATCGCCGGCCTTCGCAGGGTCCGTTTCACCACCAGCCACCCTTGGGACTTCACCGAGCGCCTGGTGGACGCGATCGCGACCCACCCGACGATCTGCGAGCACGTCCATCTGCCCGTCCAGTCGGGCTCGGACCGCATCCTGGCGGCCATGGGTCGCGAGCACAGCGCGGCATGGTACCGGGAGCGCGTGGCGATGCTGCGGGACGCGGTTCCCGGATGCGCGCTCTCGACCGACGTCATCGTCGGGTTCCCCGGCGAGACCGAGGCCGATTTCCAGGCGACTTTCGATCTCATGGCCGAGGTGCGCTACAACTTCGCCTACGTATTCGTGTACTCCCCGCGCCCGCACACACCCGCCGCGGCGATCCGCGACGACGTCGTGCCGCACGCGGTGGCGGTCGAGCGGCTCGAAGCCCTGAACGCGCTCCAGCGCGGGATCGGCACCGGGTATCTGCTGGAGAAGGTCGGCACGATCCAGGAAGTCCTGGTCCAAGGCGAGGCCAAGCGTGGACTTGGGCTGGTGTCGGGCTGGACGGAGCAGCGCGAAACGGTCGTCGTTCCGGGCGACCAGACGCTCGTCGGAGAGCTCGTCCCGGTCCGGATCTCGGGCCTCTCGGGCATCACCCTCCACGGCGAAGTCGACCGCGCGGACTCGCGCGAGAGCGAGAGCCTGCTCGAGCTGGCCACGCTGGACGCAGGCGCTTGAGACCGGGCAGGATCGCGGCAATCGCCGGGGCGGTCGCGGTCGTGGTCCTCCTGGTCCTGTTCGCGCTCGTCAACCGCGGCCAGCCGATCGCGCTCGACTTCGGGATATGGTCGTGGCAGGGCGATGCGATCTATGCGATCTACGCCGGCGCCTGCGTGGGCCTGATCGCGATGTTCGCCGTATCGCTCCCCAGCGATCTCGCGATTCGCCGCGAGCATCGCCGACTCATGCGGCGAGAGCAGGCCGCCGCCGAACGGTCTTCCGACCCCGGAGGCACCGACAGCAGATGAACCTCCTGCTGCTCTCGCGGCAGCGATGGCTGTATTCCACCCGCCGATTCCGCGAGTCCGCACGCGCGCGCGGCCACGAGCTGTCGATCGTAGATCCGCTCGAATGCGGGCTGGCGATCGGAGCCGACGGCATGCGGCTGTTCTTCCGCGACCGGGACGTGCCTCCGATCGACGTCGCGATACCCCGGATCGGCGCTTCGTTGCCGGGTCAGGGGGTCGCGGTCGTCGGCCACCTCGAGGCGATGCGGATCCCCCTCGTCAACGACGCGACCGCGATCCGGCGGGCGCGCGACAAGCTGGTCGCCCTCCAGATCCTGGCCGCGCGCGGGATCGAGGTGCCCCGAACCGTGCTCGCCCGCGGTCCCGACCAGGTCGAGCAGGCGCTGGAGGTCGTCGGGGGGCCGCCGGTCGTCCTCAAGCTCCTCCAGGGCACGCAGGGAGTGGGCGTGATCCTGGCGGAGACGCGGGCCGCGGTCGTCGCCACGCTCGACACGCTGTGGGGGCTGCGCCAGGACGTGATCCTCCAGGAGTACGTGGCGGACTCGGCCGGCCGGGACATCCGCGTGCTGGTCGTCGGCGGGAGGATCGTCGCGGCGATGCGCCGGCAGGCTCCTCCCGGGGAGTGGCGCTCGAACATCCATCGCGGTGGCTCTGGAACGCGGGTCGAGCTGGACGCGCCGTACGCGGACGCGGCGGTCGCCGCCGCCGACGCGATCGGTCTCGACGTGGCCGGCGTGGATCTGCTCGAAGCCCGCGATGGGCCGCGCGTGACCGAGGTCAACGCCTCACCGGGCTTCGAAGGGCTGGAGCGCGTCTGCCGCATCGACGCGGCGGGCGCGATCATGGACCTGGCCGAGGCCATCGCGGCCGGGCTTGAACCTCGCCCGGCAGCCGCCCGTTTAGCTCCCGGGCCCTTGCTGGAGGAGACCGACTTCCGCTGAC
Source organism: Gemmatimonadota bacterium (assembly GCA_035699465.1). GTDB lineage: Bacteria > Gemmatimonadota > Gemmatimonadetes > JACCXV01 > JAHWKZ01 > JAICNR01. The sequence goes on along the minus strand of DASSPT010000191.1, from coordinate 3,796 downwards.
CCGCTCGTCCCTTCTTCGTTCGAACGTCGTGGTTGCCGCGCTCTTTCTCGGGGCCGTGCGCGGAGCTGTGGCGCAGGAGCGGGGCGCGCAGGCGTTCGCCGCCGGGCAGGCGGAGATGACGGCGGGCGATGCCTGGTCGGCGCGCGCCCAGTTCGAGCGCGCCGTGCGCGAGGGCTACCCGCCCGGACCGGGGTACCGCGCGCTCGCGGAAGCCTACCTGCGTCTCGACAACCGCCTCTTCTACGCGCGCGAAGCGATAGAGCACGCCCTCGATGCCGAGCCCGACGACGTCGCGTCGTGGTATCTCCTGGCCGACGTGAACCTTCGCCTGGACGGGGGCGACGCCGACGGCCGGGCGCGCGAGGCCTTCCACCGGATCTTCCGCATCGATCCCTTCTACCGGGATGCCATCGAGCGCTGGGGCAGGCTCTACCTGGATCCCGCCGACCAGAAAGCGGTCGCGGACATCCTGGCGGAGAAGCTCGATCGCGAGTACGAACCGGAGGCGGCGCTCCTCCGGATCGACGTGCTGTTCGACGGCGGGTACTTCGAGGAGTCACGGCGCGAGATCGAGAACTTCCGCTCGCGGATAAAGGAGGAGCGGTACCTGTCGCGCCTATCGTACTATGCGGGCGTCGTGCGGGCGGCGCTCGGCGACGAGCGGGACGGAGCCGGCTACTATTTCAACGGAATCGCGTTCGCGGACACTGCGGAGGACCTGGCGCCGTACTACGCCGACCTCGAGCCGCTGCTCTCGGAGTCGGAGCGTGCCGCCTGGGAGGCGGGGGACGTGGCGGATCGCAGGGAGATGCTCCTGGGTTGGTGGAACGCGCGCGACCCTCTGCCGCTATCGGACGTGAACGAGCGCTGGGTCGAGCAGCAGCGCCGGATACGGATCGCTCGCGAGACGTTCCGCTGGAAGAAGCCGATCACCAAGGAGAAGCTCGTCGAGCTCGGCGGGACGGACGTCGGGCTGCCGTCGATCGCGATCCGGCTCGACGGCCGGCCGCTGGACGACCGAGGCGCGTTCTACCTGCGGCACGGCGATCCCGAGGACTCGAGCCACCCGCGGCCGGACGAGTGCGGATTCTGGCATTACGACCGCGACGAGCTCCCCGGCGGGGGGTTCGCGATCAACTTCAGCGATGGCGGTGGCGAACGCGGGTTTCTGGGCAACGACTGCACGTTCTCGACGGTGCCCACGACCGCGCGCGGCCTCCAGCACTTCGCTCCGGGCTCCGGGGGCCTCGCGCCGTGGGACGCGCCGCGGGTCCAGGACCAGACCCGTGCCGAGGCCGCGCTCGGGCTTTCGACGGACTCCTATGCGTACGACCTCGAGCGCCCGATCGACCTCGCCGCCGATCCCGCCACGTTCTCGTACTTCCGCCGCGAGACCGACCTGGCGCTCTATTTCGCGGTCCCGCTTCCCGAGATGGAAGTGCGCGACGACCGCAGCCGGTACCGCAAGGGCCTCATCCTCTACGACGCGGGGTGGAACGAGATCACCCGCTGGTCGGAGGAGATGGACGCCGTGCTTACGCGCGTGCCCGAGGAGGACGGGGAGGCGACGTGGTACCTGGTCGATCTCTTCCACGTCCGGATCGTGCCCGGAACCTACCACTACGCGTTGCAGGTCGAGGATCTGCAGGGCGATGGGGTGGGTGTACGGAAGGGCGTGTTGCGGGTCCCGCGCTACTCCTCGACCGGACTCGACATGTCGGACCTCGTCCTGTCGGCGGGGATCGCGGCCTCGGGCCGCGTCAACCGCTTCGAGCGCTACGGCCACACGATCCTGCCGCTTCCGCCCCGGCGCTTCCTGCGGAGCCAGGCGCTCTATCTCTATTTCGAGACGTACAACCTCCAGCGTGACGAAGCCGGGCAGATGGCGTTCCGGGTCGACTACACGATCCGGTCCGAGCGGCTCGACCGCAGCGCGATCGAGACGTTCTTCGGCGGCCTCAGGGGCCTGGTCGGCATCGAGGAAGAGCCCGGTTTGGTCACGCTGTCGTTCGAGCGGTCGATCCCGCATCCGGGTCGTGGCGTGTGGCCCGAGTACCTGTCGTTCGACACCTCGGCGCTGGCGCCCGGACTGTACACCCTCGAGGTCGAGATCACCGACCACGCCTTCTACGACCGCACCACGCGGAAGACGGCGAGCTTCACGATCGTCGACTGATCCGCGGCGCGGGCCTTGCCGCGTTCGTTTCGCTCCGCCGCTGTGACGAGACCTTCCGGCCATCGAATTGGCATGCGCCCTTCGACGGGCGTCGATCCGCCGACGGTCCGCGCCGCTCCCCGCAACCGCTATCGAGCGTCTACCCGATTCGTGGGGGGCAACCAGATGCGCCTCCGCTCCGGCGGCGCCGGCGGCTGCGGTGCTCCTCTCTGCGGCGATCGTCTGTGGGTATGCGGGCCCGGCCAGCGGGGCGGCCGGGCTGGCCGCCGGCGTCTCGGCTCTCGTGGCGATCGTCTGGCGTGGCCGCGGCACGACACCCGTCGGGGCGCTCGCCGCATGGAGCGCCTTCGCCGCGATCGCGGGTCTGCGCGTGATCTCAGCGGTGGATGGCGCGCGGGAAGATGCGGCGGCTTGGGCGAGTCTCGCCGCCCGGGGCGCTTCCATCGAGTCGAGCGCCGGGGTGACGATCGAGGCGGCCCGCGAAGTCCGGCCCGGGCGCTGGAGTCTTCGGGGCAGCCTTTCGGGTTGCGATCGACCCTGCGCGGGCGCGGACGTCCGCTTCGCGTGGAGCGGAGGGCCCGCACCGGTACAGGGCGAGCGCTGGACGGTAGCCGCGGCGATCGTCCCGCAGCCGCTCCGCGCCCCGCCGGGGAGCCGCTACCCGCCTCCGGGCCTCGGTCCCGGCGCTCGGGTGGGCGCGCTGGAGGACGTCCGCGTTCTCGCGCGCGGGGCGCCGCCCAGGGGGCCATCCGCGGCGATCGAGGCGTGGATCCGGGGCCGGCTCGCCGCGCGGTACGGGACGGCCCTCGCGCCCCTCGCCGTGGCGCTCGTCATCGGCGACCGGCGCGACATCGACCCCTCTCTGACGGATGCTTTCGCGCTGACCGGTACACTCCATCTCCTGGCGGTCTCCGGCCTACACGTGGGATTCCTGGCGGCGCTGCTCGCGGCGGGACTCTCCTTCTGCCGCATCTCCCCGGCGGCGCAGGCGGGCTGGACGACGGTCGCGCTCGTGGCGTACACCAGCCTCGTCGGAGCGGCACCGTCCGTCGTCCGCGCCTCGGTCATGGCCGGGCTCGCCCTCGGCAGTCGCGCGGGGGAGCGCGAGGTGTCGCCGTGGCAGTGGTGGGGCGCCGCCGCGAGCGGCATGCTCGCGTGGCGGCCGGCGGACGCCTTCGATCTCGGGTTCGCGCTCTCCTTCGGGTCCGTCGGCGGGCTGATCGCGCTGCGCCGTCCGCTCCTCGCGATCCTCCGCGCGGCAGAGCGCGGGGCCGGCTTCCGGTGGATCGCCGCCGGCGTGGTCGCGACGACGGCTTCTAGCGCGGGGACCCTCGTCGTGCAGTCGGCCGCGTTCGGCTGGCTCTCGCCCGTGGGATTCGTCGTCAACGCCGTCGCCGTGCCCCTCTGCGGCGTGGCGCTCCCACTCGTCTGGGTGGGGCTCGCGCTCGACGCCGCGTTGCCGGAGGCGCTGGCCGGGCCGGTATCGAGCGCGGCGGGGGGCGCCATGGGCGCGCTGATCCTCCTGGTGTCGTGGGTCTCGCGCGTCTCGGGCGCCTGGGTGCCGGGTCCCGCGGGCTGGGCGCTCGCATCGGTCGCGGTCCTGGGGGGGGCCGCGCTCCT
>DASSPT010000190.1:0-18591 GCA_035699465.1 Gemmatimonadota bacterium | reverse complement strand
CGTCGTCGAGGATCCCCCGGCCGCGGAAGCGCGCGAAGGCGCCGTCCAGCTTGGCGCTGAGCTCGTCGAACATCGTCTTCCCTGGTGAAACGTCACCTGCGGATCGGCCGGCGCGTACGCCGGCGCCCCCTGGTCCGGGTCGGGCCCGGAGAGCGGGGGAAGCGAATAGGCGGGAGAAGATACCGCGACGCGGGAAGCGCGTCGAGGGAATCAGGGGCTCGGTGGTTCGCTGTCGGCCGCGCGCCCGGATCCGGCGCGGACGCCTGGCTAGAAGCTCGTGATCACCGACATGGCGACCGTGTCATACCCCGCCATGCTAGCCAGCACGTCGCCGGCCTGCTCGAGGGCCACCGTGTCTCCCACCATCGCCTGGGGACTGAGCTTGCCGGATTCGACCATGCGCAGCATCTCGGGGTAGCGGGCGGCCTGCATCCCGAACGAGCCGATCACGCTGAGCTCGCGGAACGCGATCAGGTCGACGGGGATGTTGATTTGCCCCTGGTCCTTCTTGTTCGACACGCCGAGCCGCAGGTGGCGCCCTCTCGTCCGGAGGCTGAACAGCGCCGGCAGCGCGGTTTCCGCGGCGCCGAGCGCGTCCACCGACACATGCGCTCCGCCACCGGTCAGCTCCACGACTTCCGCGGGCGCGTCCGGTCCGGCGGTGACCGTGTGGGTCGCGCCGAGCTTCCGCGCGAGCGCCAGCTTCTCGTCGGTCCGCGACACCGCGACCACCTGGGCCCCCAGCGCCGACGCGATGTTGACCGCCGCCAGCCCCACGCCCCCGCAGGCGAACACGGCGACCCACTCGCCGGGCCTCACCGCGGCCTGGTCGACGATCCCGTGGTAGGCGGTCATGAACCGGCACCCCAGCCCCGCGGCCGCCTCGGAGGGAATCGATTCGGGCAGGGGAACCAGGTTGACGTCCGCGTTCGCGACCTTCGTCAGGCCCGCGTACCCCCCGCTGAAGTGCATGCTCGGGAGCTGAAGCGATACGCACACGTTCTGATGCCCCGATCGGCAGAACTCGCACGTCCCGCAGCCCTGGCAGAACGGGGCCACGACGCGGTCTCCCCGCTGGAACCCATGGACCTCGCGGCCCACCTCGACCACAGTTCCACAGTATTCGTGGCCCATTACGCATGGCAGCGTGGGAACGACCCCCACCCACTCCATCCCGCCATTCCAGATCGTGTAGTCGGACCTGCAGATTCCGCATGCCTCGAGCTCGATCACGGCGTCGCGCGGGCCGCATTCGGGATCCGGCCAGGCGGGGTCGATCTTCAAGGGCGCGCCGAACACTTCCATGACGGCTGCCTTCATCGTCTTCTCGTCTGTGGGGGGGATGGGGGACCGCTCGAGTCGGCGCAATCTACCACGGTCGAGAACTAAGAGCGTACCGAGGGATTGATGGGAGCGGATGAATTGCGGGGTCGTACGCGGACGGCACCGGGCTCCGGCCCCCGGGATGGGGGCCGGATCCGGGGCAGGTGTGCTGCGGCGTTACTGCGGGAAGCCCGGAGCGCCCTGATCGGCGCCGGCGTCGGGACGCGGCTGCCGAACCCGCGGCGGCTTGCCGAAGTTGTACTGGAACGTCAAGTGCACGGACCGCGCGTCGAAGTTCCGCTCCGTGACCTGGAAGATATTGTCGTCGCTGGCCTCGACTCGGAAACCCATCTGATCGAAGGGGTCGACCACCCGCAGGCTGAGCGACGCGCGGTCGCCGGCGAGCTTCTGGCGCAGCGTCAGGCTGGTCATCTTGAAGCTCGAGAACTTCCCGCGCTCGAATTCCATCGGCGCGCGGTACATGACCATCCCCTGGAGATCCAGCGTGGGCGTGAGCTTCGCCGTCGCGTTCAAGCGCGTGGACCAGGTCACGGCGTTGGACGCCAGGCTCGACTCGGAGCCGCCTTCGGTGACCATCTTGAACACGTTGAAGTTCGCCATCCCGTTCAGCCAGCCGCCGTACTCGTAGGACGCGTTGACGTCGGTCCCCCACGAGTCGCCGCTGTCCAGATTCTCGAAGCTGACCGAGGTCACCTCACGCCCGTCGACCACGTCGTCGGTGTCGACGATGAACCGGATCACGTCGGACGTGCGGCGGTAGAACGGCGAGAGCTGCAGGCTGCCCCAGTCGGCCTGATGCGTGAACCCCAGCTCGATCGCGTCCGTGTACTCGGGGTCGAGCTCAGGGTTGCCGATGAACACGTTCTGGATGTCGAAGAACACCGGGAACGGATTCAGCTCGTGTGTGTTCGGCCGGCGGATGCGCCGTGAATAGCTGATCTTGGCCTCGTCGGTCTCCGTCAGGTTGTAGCTCAGCACGCCGCTAGGAAAGATGCTCCCGTAGCTGTAGGGGAAGTTCTCTCCGCCGTCGCCGAGGACGAAGTCCCGCCAGGCGTATTCCCCTCGCAAACCAGCCTGCAGCTGCAGCTTTCCGATCGACCGGCTGAGCACTCCGTACAGGGCCTGAACCTGCTCGTCGAAGTCGAATACGTTGCTGAGGTCGCTCTCGACCCATTCGCCCGTTCCCAGCTCATCCTCGAGCACGTGGTAGTCGCGCTCGGTCCAGCGCCCCTCCCCCTTGTATCCCGCTTCCAGCTTCGTGTTCTCCCCCAACGGGCGCGTATAGTCGACCTGGGCGGTTACCTCACGCGTCAGAGCATCGATCTCCCGCAGCTCGCGCTCGGTCTGGGTCGCCGGTTCGGCGACGTCCGTCGGCTCGCGCCAGAGCAACGTGGTGTTGTCGTCGTCGTCGAGATTGAGCCGCAGCTCCGCTCCCAGCTCATGCGCGCGGGGCTCGATGGTGCGCTTGAGCGCCAGCGTGTAGTCCAGCACCCGACCGTCCTGCTCGCCGTCCTGCACGCGGGCGTAGTGATCGAAAGCCACCCCATCGGCGTCGAGCTCGGTGTACGCGTTCCGCGAATCCTCGCCGCGATCGCGCATGTTGAACGACAGGATGTTCGTGAGCACGTCCCGGTCGTTCAGCTTGTAATCGATCGTGGTGCTGAGGTTGTGTCCTGCGAAGGTGTTCTCCCCCAGGACGTCCTGCTCGGTGGTGGAGAGGAGGACATCCAGCGGATCGAACCGGAGTCGATCGTTGATCCCGTCGATGTCGCGCTGTCCGAAGTTGAAACCGTACGTGGTGAACGTGGTCCAGGGCCCGTTCTGATACCCGAGGTTGCCCGACACGTTGTAACGATTCGACGGGGATGCGCCTAGCGTGAGCCCGCCGCTGGTGCCGAGTTCGGTGTTCTGCTTGAGCACGATGTTGATGATGCCGGCCATGCCCTCCGGGTCGTACCGCGCGGACGGCGTCGGCACGACCTCGACCCGGTCGATGACGTTCGCCGGGAGCTGTTCGAGATAGGCGCCCAGCTGTTCGCCGCTGACCGGAGCGGGCCGCCCGTTGATCTGGACCGCGACGTTCTCGTTTCCTCGCAGGCTGACCTTGCCTTCCGGATCGACGTTGACCGAGGGAACCGCGACCAGGACCTCGCTCGCAGTGGCGGCGGCGGGAGCCACGTCCTTCGCGCTGTAGCTGTTGCGGTCGGGCTCGATGGCTACCGTCGGCCGCTCGACCGTAACGTCGATCCCCTCGACGGCGACAGGCGACGGCACCATGCGGATCGATCCCGCGTCCGCACTCGGAGCGCCGGGACCGATCGTGAGGTCGGGCGAGCGCCGGGCCTCGTATCCGATCGAGGTGATCTGCAGGTAGTAGGTGCCGGGCGGCAGGCCCTGGACCCGGAACGCGCCGTCGCGGCCCGCGATGTCACCAGAGATCAGGGCCGAAGAGGCCTTGTTGTGCACCGCGACCGAGGCTCCGTAGATCGGGCCGCCGTCCGGATCGAGCACGCTGCCGTGGATCTCGCCTCCGGCCTGCGCGCCCGGAGGGGCGCCCTGTCCGGTCGGCACCTGCGCATGGACGGTTGCGACCGCGAACAGGAAGAAGCCGAGTGCGACGAACGGTATGCGTTTCATGAATGGCTCACCCGCGGAGAAGGTATGCGATGGTCGGGACCCGCCGCCGACCGGCCGCGGCCCGCTACGTCTCCCGTATGACGCTCGAAAGGGCCGGAGCGTTGAAGCATCTCCGCCGCGATCGCTCTTGCCGTGGCGCGTCATACATAGAAGAACTATACATTGAAGTACTAGGTATGTCAAGTCCGGCCCGCTCCAGCGGACCGCTCCTCCCGTAGAACGAGCGGTCGTCGCAGGATGTTTCAGCGAGCTAGGGACGGGAGGGTTCCGCTTCCTCCGCGGCGGCGCGGATCGCCTCGATCCGGGACCGGGGGTCGCCGCCGTAGACGCCGGACCCGCTGACCAGGACGTCCGCCCCGGCTCGGGCCACGGCGGCGGCGTTCTCGGCGGTGATCCCGCCATCCACCTGGAGGTACGGCCTGGAGTCCATCGGCAGCTCGTCGATCCGGGCCCGCGCCGACCGGAGGCGCTCCAGCGACCCGGGCAGGAAGGCCTGTCCCGCCCAGCCCGGGTTGACGCTCATGACGAGCACCAGCCCGGCCGCCTCCCATACCGCGTCGATCGCCGCCAGCGATGTGCCCGGATTCAGGGCCACCCCCGCCACGACGCCCAGCTCGTCCAGTCGCTGCAGCTGACGGTGGAGGTGCGGTGCGGCCTCGGCGTGGATCGTGATGCCGGTCGCCCCGGCGTCGACGTACTCCTCGAAGTACTGCTCGGGTCGCACCACCATGAGGTGCGCGTCGATGGGAAGCGCCGTGACGCGCCGGACGGCGCGGATGACATCGGCGCCGAAGGTGAGGTTGGGGACGAACTGGCCGTCCATGACGTCGACGTGGATCCAGTCGGCGCCCCCCTCCTCGGCCGCGGAGACGGCTTCGGCCAGGTGCCCGAGGTCGGCCGCCAGGATCGAGGGAGCCACGAGCACGCGGTGCGGACGCGGGGTCAGAAGGTCTCGTCTTCCGGAGATTGCGGATCGGGAACGCGGACGTCGTCGACCGGTATCTCGTCGAGAGCCGGCTCCGGGGCCGGATCCCGGGCGCGGTTGCGCTCGTTTTCGGGGGTCTCTTCCGCGGAAACATCCACCGGCGCCGCCGCCGCCTGCCCTGCCGGCGGAGCTCCCTGCCTGCCCACCGCCACCTCCTCCTCCAGACCGAGCTGCAGGCCCACCGCGGACCCCGTCGCGATACTCCGGCCGGGCGCCGGCTCCTGGCCGGTCACCACGACCTGCGCGCTCGCCGCCATGTCCAGCGTGTCCGCCCCCACGCTCGTCACCTCTCCCACCGTGAGACCGAAGATCTCCAGCGTGTCGCGCGCGGCCGCCTGAGACAGGCCTCGCACGTCGGGCATGTCGACCATCGCGCCGCCCCGGCTGAGCGTCAGCACGACCGCCATGTCCCCTTCGACCAGCGTACCGGGCGGCGGTTCGGACGAGACCACGAGGTTCTGCGGGACGAGCTCGCTGGGCGCCCGCTGGACGCCCTGGACGTCGACGTCGAGCTGACGCAGGATCGCGCGTGCCGCTTCGAGATCGAGCCCCATGAGATCGGGGATGCGGGTCTGCTGATCCCCGAGGCTGACGAGCACGAACAGCGTGTCGCCCGCGGCCAGGTAGCTCCCCGGCGGGGGGATCTGGTAGATGACGTCGCCCTGATCGACCCGGTCCGAGTATTGCCGACCGCTCGCGACCACCTCGTAGCCCGCCGATCGGCCATCCTCCATGGCGTCCTCGATCGACTCGCCGGTCAGGTCGGGTACGCGGTGGACGCGGCTCTCGGCGAGCGTCTCGGGAAGGAGGAAGAGCTGCACGCCGAGATACCCGAGGGCACCGGCGCCCAGGGTCGCGACGATGAGCGCGATCGGAACCTGCCAGACGGCGCTGCGGCTCCGCTCGACGATCTCCCGGCGTTCGCGGAAGTCCTTCACCCTTCCCTCACGAGACGCGCGGCGAACATGCCGTCCGCGGCGTCCCGCCACGGTAGGGTGACGAGCCACGGCCCGTGGGCGAGCCCCGCGGGGACGCGTCCGGCCACGGGGTCGATTCGATACTCCGGATGGTCCATGAGAAACGCGTTCACGACCTCCTCGTTCTCCTCGGGCTCCAACGAACACGTCGCGTACACCAGCGCTCCGCCCACCGTCACCCGGTCGGCGAGCCCTTCCAGGATCTCGCGCTGGACCCCGGCGAACCGCGCCAGGTCTTCCGGCGTCCGCCGCCAGCGCGCGTCGACGCGGCGCCGCAGCACGCCCGTTCCCGAGCAGGGAACGTCGGCCACCACGAGCGGGAAGCGCGCCGCCGTCGGCGGACGCCGCGCGTCGGCGGCCGCCAGGTGCCCGCCGCCGATTCCCAGTCGCTCGGCGGCGCCCCGGATGCGCACGAGTCGCCCCGGGTCGACATCGAGCGCGAGAGCGCGCGCGCCGGGCGAGCGCTCGAGCAGACCCATGAGCTTGCCGCCCGGCGCCGCGCACGCGTCGAGGAGCCAGCCCGTGCCGGCCTCCGCCGCCACCTCGACCACCCACTGGGCACCTGCGTCCTGCACCCAGAACCATCCGTCGTCCCACCCCGGCAGCGCCTCCGGCGCGGCGCCCGACGCGATCGCGATCGCGTCCGGCTTCGCCGGATGCACGGCGGCCTCGATCCCCGCTTCCCGCAGCCGCGCGAGAGCCGCATCCGGGTCGGTCCGGCGCCGGTTCACCTTGAGGTGGAGCGGCGGCGGAACGTTGTTGCCCGCGAGCAGCGCCTCGGTCGCGTCGATCCCGTGGCGCGCGATCCACCGCTCGACCATCCACGCCGGATGGGAGTGGAGGATCGCGAGCCGGTCCGCGAGTGCCACGTCCGCGGGAGGCTCCGCCGGTCCTTCGCGCTCGAGATTCCGGAGCACGGCGTTCACCAGGCCGGCCGCCCAGCGCGAGATCTTCGCCGGGGTCTCGCCGCGGACGAGCTTCACGCTCTCGTCGACCGCCGCCCACGCGGGCACGCCCGTCATGAACCGCAGCTGATACGCACCGAGCTCCAGTATCGCGAGCACGTCCGCCGGAAGCGCTTCCAACTCTTTCCGCAGGTGGCGCGCGAGCTCCCAGCGGAGGCGCTTCCGCCAGCGGATCGCGCCGTACGCCAGCTCCATCAGGAACGGCCGGCCCCGCGCGTCGAGCGCAACCGATCGCCGCGCGAAGCTCTCGTCGGCCCGCGCTCCGCGGCGGACGTCCCGGAGCACCGCCAGGGCGGCGCGGCGCTCGGGGCTCGCGCGCCCTCCTTCGACGCCGGCGGTCGCCCTAGCCGCCGACCCGCCCCGCTACCGGGCTCGACGGGGAGGCGTAGGCGCGCTTTTCCATGCGGCCGGCCTCGAACGCCATCCTGCCGGCCTGGACCGCGAGCCGCATCGCTTCGGCCATCCGCACCGGGTCCCCGGCCTTCGCGATCGCCGTGTTCATGAGGATCCCGTCGACGCCCAGCTCCATCGTGGCGGCTGCGTCGGACGCGGTGCCGACGCCGGCATCGACGATGACCGGAACGGACACCGCCTCCATGATGAACCGGATGCCGAGCGGATCGACGAGCCCCAGGCCCGACCCGATCGGCGAGGCGAGCGGCATCACCGCCGCCGCGCCCGCGTCTTCGAGCCGTTTCGCGATCACGGGATCGTCGCTCGTGTAGGGGAGCACGGTGAAGCCCTCGCCGGCCAGTGTCTCCGTGGCGGTCAGGAGCTCGAGGACGTCGGGATAGAGGGTCTTCTCGTCCCCGATCACCTCGAGCTTGACGAAATCGCTGAGCCCCGCCGCGCGCCCGAGCCGCGCCACGCGGATCGCCTCCTCGGCCGTGTAGCATCCCGCGGTGTTGGGAAGGATGAGAACGCGATCGGGATCGAGCCAGTGCAGGAGGCTCTCCTCCTTGCTGGCATCCAGATCCACGCGGCGGACCGCCACCGTGATGATCTCCGATCCCGAAGCCTCCAGCGCGGCGGCCATCGTCCGGGGGGAGTCGTACTTGCCCGTGCCGATGATGAGCCGCGAGCCGAAGGTCCGGCCGCCGAGGGTCAGCCGATCGTTCATCCGCCGCCCACGAAGTGCACGATCTCGAGCTCGTCGCCGGGCTCGAGAGCCGTGCGATCGAACTCCTCCCGGCGGAGAATGCGCCCGTTCCTCTCGACGACGACGAGATCGGGATCCAGGTCGTGGCGCGCGAGGAATCCCGCCACCGATGTCCCGGGCGGGACAGATCGGGTCTCGCCATTCGCGCGGATCTCGAGCCCGCCGTCGGCTTCCGCGGACTGCGCGCGGATCTCGCCGGATGTCGTTTTCATGCGTGGAATGTACCACTCAGGGGACCGCGCGCCGAAGCGCGTCGAGGAGCGCGCGGGTCTCGGCCGCGGGATCGCGGGAGTCCCAGATCGCGCCGATGACGGCGATCCCGTCGGCGCCCGCGCGGACCGCGGCTTCGACGCGGCCACTGTCGATGCCGCCGATCGCGTAGAGCGCGGGGCGGGACTCGCCCGGCGCGGCGCGGATCTCGCGCAGGAGCGCCAGACCCGCCGGCTCCCTGCCGGGATGGCTCGCGCTCGGGAATATCGTCCCGGCGACGATCCTGTCGGCGCCCTCCTGCGCGGCCGCCGCCGCGGCCAGTGCCGAGTGCACGGAGCGACCGACCGCCATCGTAGGGCCGGCCACGAGGCGCGCACCGGCGATCGAGAGGCCCCGCTCGGGAAGCTGGACCGCGTCGGCGCGGGCGAGAGCGGCGATGTCCGCCCGGTCCCCGATCCAGAGCTCCGCCCCGTGCCGGTCGCATGCGGTGCGCACCGCGCGTGCCAGAGCCAGCAGGTCGCGTCCCCCTAGCGCCCGCGAGCGAAGCCACACGGCCGGGCATCCTGCAGCGAGGATCTCCTCGAGGCGGGCGTGGAAGTCCGGCCGGGCGAGTTGCCGGTCGTCGGTGGCCGCCACGAGGAGCGGCCCGACGTCAGCCAAGCGTCTCGCCGGTCACGACCCCGCGCCCCCGTGCCCAGTCCGCCCCCTTCATCCGCCGGCCGCCCGGCGGCTGGACGACGTCCAGCCGGACGAGACCGTCCCCGGTCCGTACGATCGGCGCCGGGTCGGTCGACTGGATCTCGCCCGGTCCGCGTTCCGGTCCCGTCTCCGGTGCTCCCGGCCGCGCTCCGGGATGCTCGCCGGGGTCTTGCGCCAGGCCGGCGCGGAACACCTTGAGCCGCTCATCGCGAAAGGTGGTCCACGCGCCGGGCCAGGGATCGAACGCCCGCACCGCGCGCTCGATCGTCGCCGCGGGGAGCGACCAGTCGATCCGCGCCTCGCCGGTGGTGACCTTGGCTGCGTAGCTCGCGCGCGCGTCGTCCTGCGGGGTTTCGGTCAGGGTTCCCGCCTGAAGCCGATCCAGGGCCTCGACGGCCGCGCGCCCCCCGAGCACCGCGAGCCGCCGCGTCAGCGTTTGGGCCGTGTCGCCCTCGAGCACCGGCTCGGCGGCCTGCAGGCAGATGGCCCCCGTGTCGAGCCCCGCTTCCATCCGCATGATCGTGACGCCGGTGTCCGCCTTGCCGTCGAGGATCGCGCGCGTGACGGGCGCCGCTCCCCGGTACTCGGGCAGGAGCGAGGCGTGGACGTTGATGGAGCCGTGAGGCGGCAAAGAGAAGATGTCGGGCGGGAGGATCGCGCCATAGGCGGCGACGAGGAAGATGTCGGCGCCGAGCGCGGCGAGCTCCTCGCGAAAGGCCTGCCCGCGGAGGCGCTTGGGCGTCAGCGTCTCGAGGCCGGCCGACTTCGCGAGCCGCGCCACCGGCGTCGGTCGCGGCCGCCTCCCGCGCCCGCCGGGCTCGGCAGGCCGGGTCACGACGCCCGCCACTTCGTGGGCGCTCGCCAGGACAGCCTCGAGCACGGCGACCGCGAACTCCGGGCTCCCCCAGAAGACGACCCGCATGACCGGCCCCCGAAGCTAGTCGGCGACCTGGATCCCCTGCTCCGCCATCGAGCGGCGCCACTCGCGCACCACCAGCCGGCGCTTCAGCGGGCCCAGGTAGTCGATGAAGAGGATGCCGTTCAGGTGATCGATCTCGTGCTGGAGAGCCCGCGACAGGAGCTCCGTGCCGGCCACGACGTTACGTTCCCCGTGCCGGTCCTGGTATTCGACCTCCACCTCGGCCGCGCGCTCGATCGTCTCGGTCACCCCCGGGATGGACAGGCACCCTTCCTCGCTCGGGATCGTCCCGAGCGTGCGCAGGATCCGCGGGTTCACGAGCTCGAGGACGAGGCTCCCGTCTCGCTCCTCGCTGACGTCGATGACGGTCGCGCGCCGCGGATCGCCGACCTGCGGCGCGGCGAGCCCCACGCCCTCCGCGTGGTACATCGTGTCGACCAGATCGTCCAGGAACGACGCCAGCTCCTCGTCGAAGCGCTCGACCGGATCCGTCCTCCGGCGCAGGATCGGATCGCCCAGCAGGCGGATCTGGCGGATCACTTCGACTCGACCTCCTCGATCTTCGGCGTCACCACACGCACGACCTTCGACCGCTCGACGTCGATCTTCACGTTGTCCGATACCCGGAGAGAGATCTTCTCGGCGTCCAGCGACATGATGCGGCCGTAGATCCCCCCCATCGTGACGACTTCGTCCCCCTTCTTGAGGTTCTTCACCATCTCCAGATGCTTCTGCTGCTCCTTCCTCTGAGGCCGGATCAACAGGAACCAGAGGATCGCGATCATGGCCGCGATGGGAAGGATCGACGCGACGATCCCGCCGGCGCCGCCGCCCTGGCTCGGAGCGCCCATCACCAGAATCGGAATCAGCTCGTGCATGACACCTCCGCTTGTGGGGTGTTCGCGTAACGACGCGTCCAGCGCGCGGACCAGGAGTCGAACTCGCCGGCCGCGATCGCCGTGCGGGCTTCGGCCGTGAGGTCGACGAGGAACGCGATGTTGTGATGCGAGAGAAGCCGCGGGCCCAGCATCTCGCCGCTCTTGAACAGGTGCCTGAGATATGCGCGGCTCCAGGTGGCGCAGACCATGCACCCGCACTCCGGGTCGAGTGGCAGGTCGTCCTCGGCGAAGCGCGCGTTCTCGACGTTCACGCGGCCCTCGCGGGTGAACGCGGCGCCCGTCCTGCCTTGCCGCGTCGGAGCCACGCAATCGAACATGTCGATTCCGCGCGCGATGGCGGCCACCACGTCTTCGGGAAAGCCCACTCCCATCAGATAGCGCGGCCGATCGTCCGGCATCTCCGGCACCGTGACCTCCAGCATGTCCAGCATGAGCGGCTTCTCCTCCCCGACCGACAGGCCGCCGATCGCGTAGCCGGGCAGGTCCAGCTCGGCGAGCCGCCGCGCGCTCTCGCGCCGGAGCTCCGGGTAGATCGAGCCCTGCACGATCCCGTAGAGGCGCTGCCGCCAGGGCCACGGTCGCTCGCTCTGGATCCGGGAATGAGCCGCCGCCGAGCGCTCGGCCCAGCGCGCCGTGCGCTCCATCGCCGCACGCGCGGACATTTCCTCGCATGGGTACGGCGCACAGTCGTCGAACGCCATGACGATGTCTGCGCCGAGCGCCGCCTCGATCTCCATGACGCGCTCGGGCGTGAAGCGATGCGTCGAGCCGTCGAGGTGCGAGCGGAAGGTCACGCCGTCCTCGTCGATCGCGGCGAGCCTGGCGAGGCTGAACACCTGGAATCCCCCGCTGTCGGTCAGGATGGGGCCCTCCCACCCCATGAACGCGTGGAGCCCGCCCAGCCGGCGCACGACGTCGGAGCCCGGCCGGAGATGGAGGTGGTAGGCGTTGGCGAGCACGATGCCCGCGCCGAGCCCCGCCAGCTCCGCGGGAGTCAGGCCCTTTACGGTGGCCTGCGTGCCGACGGGCATGAAGGCCGGAGTGGGCAGGGCGCCATGATCGGTCGCCAGAATCCCCGCCCTCGCGGTTCCGTCGCTCGCGCTCGCTGTCCAGTGCATCGCGGGAAGATAGGCCCCGGCGCGGTTCCTGTCAGAAGAGGTTGACGGGAACGCTAAATCCGGATAGGATGCGTCCGCTATTCGTTGAGACCCGTTCTCAACGGATCGGAATCCTTCTTTTTCGACAATGATTCCCGGACGCGAGCCGCGTCCGTTCGGCCTCCTCCAGACGCAGAGAGACCGCCATGTCCCAGCACGCTATTCTCTCGATCCCGCTTCTCGCCGCCCTCGCGACCCCGCTGACCGCGCAGGAGGCCGACATCCGGCCGGACACCGTCCTCATGGAGAGGATCCAGGCCGTCGCCACCCGCACCGACCGGGCGACATTCGACGTCCCCGTCCCCGTCGACGTGCTGGACGGCGACCGGATCGACCGACTCCAGTCCGACAACGTCGTCGCCGATCTCTTTCCCCTGGAGGCCGGCCTCGAGGTCGAGGGTGAGGGGCCGTTCCTGGGCCTCCCCGTGCTGCGCGGGCTAAGCGGCAACCGGGTGCTGATCCTCGTCGACGGACAGCGGCTAAACAACAGCCGTGAGGCGATCAACTTCGGCGGCGTGCAGCCGGGCCTCGTCGACGTCTCGAGCATCGCCTCGATCGAGATCGTTCGCGGCCCGGCCTCCGTCCTCTACGGCAGCGACGCGATCGGGGGCATCGTCAACATCGTGACGCGGAAACCGGAGCTCCCCGCGGAAGGGCTGTCGCTTTCCGGCTCCGCCACCACGCGGTACAGCACCATCGACCGGCAGCGGACCGGTGCCATCGCCCTGCACGTCGGGACGCCCGCGTGGGGTATCGCCCTGCGCGGCAGCGCGCGAAACGCCGGCGACTACTCCAGCGCGATCGGCGTGGTTTCCCAGTCGAGCGCCGAGACCCGGTCCGGGGCCGCCGACTTCGAGTGGCGCCCGGTCGGCGACCACGCGCTGACGTTGCGGTGGTCCACGCTTCGCGGAGAGGACATCGGAGTGCCGGGATCCGGCGGAGTGTTCACGGGATTCTACCCCCGCACCGATCGCACCAAGCTCTCGCTGGGGTACGACGGGCGCGACCTCGCGCCGTGGCTGGCGCGGCTCGACGCGCGCGTATACGCCCAGGACCAGACCGAGGTCTTCGCCACCGTCCTCGACCTGCCACCCATTCCCGCCGGGCCGTTCGATCTCCTGATCGATACGACGACCGAGCGGACCGGCGACGTGCGCACGGCCGGGCTCGACGTGCAGGCCGGATCCCCGCTCGCGGGCGGCCATTATCTGACGTACGGGATCGATCTCTTCCGCGACCAAGTCGACGAGCGAAGGCTCGAGGAGAGCGCACACGTGCTCGTGCCGCGCTCCCCGGGGCCGCCCGGCAGCACGCAGATCGATACCGACGACACCCCCACCACGCCCGAGTCGAGCTACCAGGGCCTGGGCCTCTATCTGCAGGACGAAATCTCCGCCGGCCGCTGGACGCTGATCCCGGGCGCGCGGCTCGACCGCTTCGACATCGAGGCCGAGGGCCTCGAGCGCGAGGAAGGCGCGGTTCCGGCGGAAGATCGGACCGAGAGCGCGCTCAGCGGCAGCTTCGCGGCGCTCTTTCGCGCCGCGGAGTGGCTCCACCTGACCGGCTCGGTCAGCCGCGCCTTCCGCACCCCGAACGTGATCGAGCGCTTCTTCTTCGGACCCGGATCGCAGGGCGGCCTGTCGGTCCCCAACCCCGACCTCGCGAACGAGACGAGCGTCAACGTCGATCTGGGGTTCAAGGCGCGCGCATCGGGCATGCAGCTAGAGGCCACCTACTTCCACAACCGGATCGACGACTTCATCACGTTCGTGCCCGGGACGTTCATGGGCGAGTCCGAGATCGGCGGGCAGCCCGTGACGACCGTCGGCAACGTCGGCGAGGCGCGGATCCGGGGACTCGAGGCCGAAGTCGAGCATCGTGGCGCATGGCTGGGCGGCACGCGGACGGCGTTCGCCGCCTTCAGCTGGAACGACGGCGACGACCTGCTCGCGGACGAGCCGCTGTTCGTGCCGCCGCTCAAGCTGGCGCTGGGGCTCGGGTGGACGGAGGCCTCGGGCATGGTCTCGGGACTCGTCACGGGGCGATTCGTCGACGGCCAGAGCGAGGTGCCCGCGGGCTTCGACCCGACCTCCGGGTTCGCGGTGTTCGACCTGCACGCCGCGGCCGACCTGTCGGCCCTCACCGGCCGCCCGCTCGTCCTGCGGGCCGGCGTCGAGAACCTCCTCGATCGCGCCTACGAGGAGCCCTACGGCGCTGCGCTCGCGCCGGGCCGGAACCTGGTCCTGTCGCTCGAAGCCGGCTTCGGGGATCGCGAGGCCCGGTGAGCGCGCAGGGGGTCCGGCGCCGGATCGCGGTTGCCGCGGTCGGTATTCTCGGCGTCGCGGCCGTGTCGAGGCTCGACGCGCAGACCGCGCGCGACCGGCCCGCGGCGATCGTCGTCGCGCACGGAGCGGAGGCCCAGTGGAACGAGCGCGTCCGCCAGATCGCCGGTCTCGCCGAGACGGGCGGCCCGGTCGAGGTCGCGTTCCTGATGGGGCCCGAGGCCGAGGCGCGGCCGTTCCAGGAAGTGGTCGCCGCGCTCGTCGCGCGGGGGGCGTCCCAGATCGTGGTCGTGCCGCTCCTCGTGTCGAGCTACAGCGGGCACTACGAGCAGCTCCGCTGGCTCGCGGGTGAGATCGACTCGCTGAGCGGAACCATGGCGCACCATCTGGAGATGGCGGGCATCACGCGACCCGCCGATCCGTCGCGGGTCCGGCTCGCGGCCGCGCTCGACGACGCCCCCGAGCTGGCGGACGTTCTCGCCGATCGCGCGCTCGCTCTGGCCGAGTCGCCGCGGGATCAAGCGCTGTTCCTGATCGGGCACGGACCGAACTCTGCCGAGGACCACGCGCGCTGGATGGCGAACCTGAGACCCGTGGCCGATCGCGTGGGTCGCATTTCCGGGTTCCGCGACGTGAAGCTCGGCCTCGTCCGAGACGACGCCCCGGCGGAGGTCCGCGCGGAGGCGGTGCGCGGGATCCGCGAGACGATCGCGTTGCAGCGAGAATTAACGGGGCGCCCCGTGGTCGTGGTGCCGGTCCTCGTCAGCGAGGGGCGCGTGAGCCGTGAGAAGATCCCCACGGACCTGGACGGGCTGGACGTCGTCTACACCGGTGAGCCGATTCTGCCCCACCCCGCGCTCGCGCGCTGGATCGCGCGCCGCGTCACCGATCCCGGCCGGATCGAGATGGCGGACGCGGACCCCTGAACCCGCCTACCGCGTCCAGTCGACGTGGATGGGACCCGGCAGGATGTGCAGCACGGGCACGATCATCAGCACGGCCAGGCTCCAGCGCGGTTCGATGAACGCCAGCGCGATCGCGACGGCGAAAAGTCCGGCTCCGATCAGTAGCCTCTTCGTCGCCTTCCGCATCTCCCTTTTCCCGGCATCCTCCTCCAGCAGTCCCGCTCGCGCCGCGTATCGCCAGTGGGCGAGCGCGGCCAGGCTGATCGCCATCAGATTCGCGCCGTAGAGGGTGAGCGCTACCTCCTGCCGGTCGTAGGCTCCCACCAGCCTCGTGGTGAAGGGGATCAGGCAGACGAACATGAAGAACCCGATGTTGAGCCACAGCGCGTTGGTGTCCACCACGCGCATGTAGTGGAACAGGGTGTGGTGGCCGATCCAGTAGATGCCGAGGTAGAGGAAGCTTACCACGTAGGCGGCGATCACCGGCCACAGCCATAGCACCTCGTGCACCAGCCGGTCCGCGATCTCCTCTTCGGGAACCTCCGGGACGTCGATCCCGAGCACGAGGAGCGTCATGACGATCGCGAACACGCCGTCGGCGAGCGTGGTGATGCGGCGATCGTCGGGAAGATCGCGAATCCGCTTGGTGGTCGTCCTGCGATTTCCCTGCGCAGCCACCCTTCAGTCCGTCGCCGCGGAGCTCAGCGCCTCCACGACCTTCTGGAGAACCGCCTTTCTGCGAGTGAGGAGGTCGCGGAACTCCTTGCGGTCGGTGTCGGCTATCTCCATCCGCAGATCCGAAAGCTCGTTCTCGAGGACCGTGCGCAGGATCCGCATCTCGTCGCGGTCGAGAGGTATCTCCATGCCGCCAGCATACCCCGGGGGCCGCGATTCGGCACGCGGGGATCCCCGGTCAACCCCGTGATAAGACCTACGCTCGTGGACGCACGAGCGTAGGTCGCTCGCGGTCACACGATCAGCATCGCGTCTCCATACGAATAGAACCGGTAGCCCGCGCGCACGGCGTGGCGGTACGCCTCGAGGACGAGCTCGCGCCCCGCGAAGGCCGAGACGAGAAGGAGGAGCGTCGAGCGGGGCAGGTGGAAGTTGGTGATGAGCGCGTCGACCACGCGAAACTCGGAACCGGGCAGGAGGAACAGATCGGTCCAGCCTTCGGCGACGGCCGGCCCCGCCACCCAGCCGCGCGCGGCGGACTCCAGCGCGCGGACGGCCGTGGTCCCGACAGCCACGATGCGCCCCCCGGCCCCCCTCGTCTCGCCGATCGCACGCGCGGTCTCGCCGCCGATCCTGTACCACTCCTCCTCCATCACGTGGTCCTCGGCGCGCTCCGCGGTCACGGGACGGAACGTGCCGGGTCCCACGTGGAGCGTGAGGGCGGCACGGCGGATCCCTCGCTCGGCCAGACCGTCGAGGAGCTCGGGGGTGAAGTGGAGGCCCGCCGTCGGGGCCGCCACGGCACCCGGGTGGCGCGCGTAGACGGTCTGGTACCGCTCGCGATCGAACGCTTCGTCCGGCCGGTCGATGTAGGGGGGCAGCGGCACGTGGCCGTGCGCCGCGATCCATTCCCGGGGGTCGCCCGGCACGAGGAGCCGCACGCGACGGCCGCCGGACGGCAGCCGGTCGAGGACCTCGACGAGGGAGCGCGCGGCGGGCGATCCGTCCCTGTCGAGGAGCTCGAGTCGCTCTCCGGGCCGCGCCTTCCGGGCCGGGCCCGCCAGCGCTTCCCACTCCCCTCCCGGCGCGTCTTCGGGGTCCGACCGATCGGCCGGCCGGACGAGGAGGATCTCCACCTCCGCTCCGTCCGCGCGGCGCGCCCTCAGTCGCGCCGGGAAGACCGCGGTCTCGTTGACGACGAGGAGGTCACCCGGACGGAGGTGGTCGCCGATCTCCGCGAAGCGGGCGTCCCGCCACGACCCGGACGCGCGGTCCACGACCAGGAGCCGGCTTTCATCCCGCCGCGCCGCCGGCCGCATCGCGATTCGCTCCCGCGGGAGCTCGTAGTCGAAGTCCTCCATCCGCACGCACGGAAGATGCGCCTGCGGCGGCGAGCTTCCCAGGGAGGCGCTGGCCCGACCGCCGGCCGGGGCCCAGGTCAGCGCCAGAAGATGTTCAGCAGGATACTGATGACGAGCGAGAGCACCAGGCAGGTGGCGAGCGGGATGTAGAGAGTGCCGCGACCGCGCTCGATCAGGAAGTCCCCCGGCAGGCGGCCGAGGAAGGGGATCCGCGGCCCCAGCAGGAAGAACCCCCCGATGACCACCAGCGCGATCCCGAGGATGATCAGTACCCGCCCGAGCTCGCCCATGCCGGGTCTCCTTCGGCCAGCCGATCGATCTCACGCACTCGATCGACCGATACGACGAGGTCCTGGGTTCCGTCGTCGAGCTCTCTCCAGCATGCGACGTAGTCCATCACGCGCTGCTGCACCGTCGGCGTCGGCCGCGTCTCCTTCTCGAGGAACTTGAAGCAGACGGTTCCCAGGTTGATCGCGAACTGACGCTCGATGCGCCGCAGCGCGCGACACATGCCGAGCTTCCGCGCGTCGTCCACACGCCGGAAATGGCGCGCGATCCGAAGCGCCGAGTTGCCGTGGCTCTCGAATCGTTGTGCGGCCGTCTCGGCCTGCTCGCGGGTGAGTACGATGAGCTGCATCAGGTGAGCGGAATATTGGAAGGCAGTGGGTGGAGCGCAACGCGCGCGAGCGGAGGCGCAGGGAGCGGCTGCCGGTCACCTAGCCGGGCTTGGAGGTGGATGCCCAGACTCGACGGATCCGCCGCGCCTCGCGGACGACTCCGGCGACCCCCTCGGCCCCAACATCGTTCCAGGCCGACGGCAGGTCTCGCGCCACGCGGGCGATCGCCGACGGCAGGCGCCGCCCGAACTGGGACGCCGAGCCCGTAGCCAATACCGGCCAGGCCCACCGGAACGACCATTCGGCAATGCCGTTCGCGGACCGAGTCTGGAAGAGTCGCCGTGCGGCGAGGTGCTCGAGACGGCGCTGGCGGAGATCCCCTGGCGCGCGATGGAGAAGCTCCTCGGGGATCGGCACGCCGGCCCGCTCCGCGAGGGCCTGGGCCGGAACCCAGAAGGCCAGCGGCGCCGCGAGCGAATCGACCACGTCCGCGATCCGCTCGATGTCGACCTCCTCTGCCCGCAGAGCCGCCCCTGCGTCCCATGCCGTCTCCAAACCGATCCGGAGACCCTCCGCGGAGGCGGCGACCAGCGTGCAGACGAGAGCGTCGGTCGGCGCCAGGACCCGAAGACCTCCCAGTGCGGGGTTCTCGATCCGCCTGGCCGCCCGCAGGATCACGTCGTCCGGGAGACCCCACGGTGCCTCCGAGATCCGCGTCCGAATCGCCATCCCGCCGTGCCCGGTCCCGTCGACGACGCGCGCTCGCGCCGCCCGCGCCGCATTCGGATCGGGCACCACGA
>DASSPT010000189.1:0-6438 GCA_035699465.1 Gemmatimonadota bacterium | reverse complement strand
ACCCCACGAGGCGGTCGCCGCCGGATGCAAGGGATAGTCGGCTCGGTCGAAGCCCTCGACCGTGTCCATGTCGGGCGCGCCCATCAGGCGGCCGTCGAGCGCGTAGGTCCAGGCGTGGTACGGGCACTGGATCGAGCGGCCCAGTCGCCCACGCTCCTCCTCGCAGAGCCGCGTCCCGCGGTGACGGCACACGTTGTGGTGGGCGCGCGCGATCCCGTTCTCGCCTCGGACGACGATCACGCTCTCGCCCGCGGCCGATACCAGGAAGTACTCGCCCGGCTCCGCGATCTCCTCCTCGCGTCCGGCGCAGAGCCAGGAGCGCAGGAAGATCCGTTCTCCCTCCTCCGCGAAGACCTCCGGCGCCGTGTAGTAGAAGCCGGGGAGCGTCCACGAGCCGGGACGATAGCTCTCCTTCGTCTCGAGGAAGCCCGTCGCCGATCCCCGCGAAGCGTGTTGGCCTGTGTCGCCGTTCTGGGCCGTCATGCCTGTCCCTCCAGGTCCGCCAGGACAGCGCTAGCCGCGAGGCGACCCGAAGCGCCCGTGATCGCGCCTGCCGGATGGGTTCCGTTGCCGCAAAGGTATAGGCCGCCGATCGGTGTGCGGTAGCCGGACCACCCCGGCACCGGACGCATGAACAGGAGCTGGTCGAGCGCCAGCTCTCCCTGGTACGGGTCTCCCCCGTAGAGGCCGTAGCGCGTCTCCATGTCGGCGGGCAGGAGGACCTTCCGCGCGAGGATCGCGCCGCGGAGATTCGGTGCGCTCTCGGCGAGAAGAGCCACTGCGCGATCCGCCAGCTCGTCCCCGGCCGCCGATCCGCGGAGTCCCGTGGATCCCTCGCGCCCGTCGACCGGGACGAACCGCGCGTCGACCGACATGACGTGGCGTCCGCCGGGCGCGAGCGAGGGATCGGCGAGCGACGGGATTCGCGCCTCGAGCACCGGTCGCTCCGAGGCCTCACCGTGCTTGGCGTCGTCGAACGCCCGCTCGACGTGGTCGAGGCTCGGAGCGAGGACGATCGTGCCGGCGGCCGGCTCCGCAAGGCCATCGAACCGCGGCGCTTCGGATAGCGCGAGGTGGATCCGCGCGTAGCCGCCGCGGAACCGGATCTGGCGGAGCGCGTGGACGAAGTCGGGGTCGAGCCAGGTGGGTCCCGCCAGGTCGAGCAGGGTCCGCGCGGGGCCCATTCCCGACAGAACCGAGCGCGCTGACAGCTGGGAGCCGTCCGCGAGCTCGACCACCGTCGCCCGCCCACGCTCGACCCCGATCCGCTCGACATCGGCGTCCACCCGGAGCTCGACTCCTCGCCCGCGAGCCGCCGCCGCGAGCGCCTCGACCAGCGCACCGACTCCCCCTCTCACCACTGTCCGGGTCCCGAAGCACCCGGTCGGGCTCCCCACGAGGTGGTGAAGGAGGACGAGTGCCGTCCCCTGCGCGCGAGGCCCCTGGAAGAGACCTCGCACGGAGAGCGCGCCCAGCGCACCCTTCAGCAGCTCGTCCTCGAAGGTGTCGTCGAGGAGGTCGTACGCGGGCAGCGGCAATACCCGGAAGAGCTCCGTCATGTCGTCCCGCCCGAGCCCGCGCACCTTGCGGCCGAGGCCGAGAAACGGCGCCAGATCCCGGAGCGGTCCGGCGGGACGCGGTGCCGGCCGGGCGGCCACCTCCTCGAGGATCCGCGCGAAGGCCTCCATCCGCTCGGCGAACGACTCCCAGCGGCCCGCGTCCCGCGCCGAGCGATCCTCGATCGAGGCTCTCGTACGCGCCGCATCGCGCCAGAAGACGAGCGGACCGCCGCGTTCCGCGGGGACTGCGAGCACGGGGTCCGGGGCGAGGAGCGCGAGCCCGTGCCGGTCGAGCTCGAGCTGGCGAAGGACGCGGGGGTCGAGGAAGCCCGCATCCCCGTGAACCGGGTCGACGCGGAAACCCGGCAGCAGCTCCTCCGAGGCGGCCGTCCCTCCGATCGCCGGTCCGGCCTCGACGACCAGCACGCTCCACCCCTCGCCCGCCAGGCACGCGGCGGCCACCAGCTCCTCCGGACCCGATCCGAGGACGATCACATCGTAGCTCATCGTCCCCCGTCCGCGACCACCGCCTTCGCGGCCAGGCGCCCGCTCGCGCCCATGATCCCGCCACCGGGATGCGTCCCCGATCCGCACTGGTAGTAACCGCGGACGGGTGTCCGGTGATCCGCCCAGGCTGGAGACGGCCGCAGGAAGAAGAGCTGGGAGAGCGCCAGCTCCCCCTGGAAGATGTTCCCCTCGGAGAGACCCGTCACCGCCTCGATGTCGGCGGGCGTGATCACCTGCCGGTGGAGGATCGCCGAGCGGATGTTGGGCGCGTACTCGGCCAGCGTGTCTACGACCGCGTCGCCGAACGCCTCGCGGCTCTGGTCGTCCCAACCGCCGTTCCTGTGGTACGGCGCGTACTGGACGAAGATCGACATCACGTGTTTGCCGGGCGGCGCCATCGTCGGGTCGATCATCGAGGGGATCACGATGTCCATGAAGGGGCGACGCGAGAAGTCGCCGTATTTGGCGTCGTCGTACGCCCGTTCCAGGTAATCGACGCTGGGCGCGATCGCCATCGCCCCCTTGAGGTGCGGCCCGACGCCCGGAAGGGCGGTGAAGTCGGGAAGCTCCGACAGAGCGAGGTTGACCTTCCCCGACGAACCGCGAAAGCGAAAGCGCTCCACGGCCGCCACGAGGTCGGACGGCAGATCCACGGGCTCGACCAGCTCGAGGAACGTCCGGCGCGGGTCGAGCCCCGAGATTACGGTGCGGGCCCGAAGCTCGTCTCCGTTCTCGAGCGCTACGCCGACGGCACGACCATCCTTCACGATCACCGACGCGGCGGCGGCGTCCGTCCGAATCTCCGCACCGAAGCCGCGCGCCGCCGAGGCGATCGACTCGCTGACCGCGCCCGTACCGCCGCGGGCGAACCCCCACGCCCGGAAGACCCCGTCGATCTCGCCCATGTAGTGATGGAGGAGCACGTACGCGGTGCCCGGGGAGCGCGGCCCCAGGAACGTCCCGATGATGCCGCTCGCCGACTTCGCGGCTACCAGGGCCTCGCTCTCGAACCACTCCCGGAGATAGTCCGCGGAGCTCATCGTCATCAGCTTGAAGAGGGCGTGCAGGTCTTTCTCCCCCAGATCCCTGAAGTGCTTGCCGATCCGGCCCATGGCGAGGAGCGCTCGCGGGTGGAGCGAGGCGGGATCGGGCGGCTCGGTGGCCAGTAGCGGCTTGACCGCCATCGCCATCCGCTGCATGAGCCGGCCGAACTCCTGCATGGCGTCGGCGTCCCGCGGCGAGTGGCGGTAGAGCTCGCGCCGCGTCTCCTCGGGGTCGGCCCACGTCGCCAGGTAGTCGCCGTCCGGCAGGGGGTTGAACGTGCTCTCGAGCGGAACGATGTGGAGGCCGTGCCCGGGCAGGTCGAGGTCGCGGATGATCTCGGGCCTCAGGAGGCTCACGACGTACGAGAACACGGAGAACTTGAAGCCCGGGAAGATCTCCTCGGTGACCGCCGCTCCGCCGAGAACCGGTCGGCGCTCGAGCACGAGGACCTTCTGGCCCGCGCGCGCGAGGTAAGCGGCGCAGACGAGGCCGTTGTGCCCTCCCCCGATCACGATCGCGTCCCACACGCGTGCGATCTGCATCGTCACCCTCGCTTCCGCTCGGGGTCGAAGAACGGCGTCTTCGCGACGGTGGCGAGCGCCCGCCTCCGGCGGTGCTCGACGGTGACCTCGATCTCGACCTGGGTGCCGGGCGCCGCGTGCAGGGCCTCGAGATGCGCGAGGGCGAGCGACTTCTTGAGGAGCGGCGACCAGCAGCCGCTGGTCGCGTAGCCGACCTGCCTGCCGCCGACGTACACGGGGGCGCTCGCCCGCCAGGGCGCCGCCGGGAGCTGCGGCGGGAGCCCGACGTCGGCGTACAGCTCCTCGAGCGCGTCCCAGTCGACGACCAGGCCGTGAAGCGCCCACCCCGAGCCCGCGGCCCGTTCCCGCTCGAGCGCCCGCTGACCCACGAACGGCGCCTTGTCCCTGGCCACTGTCCAGCCGAGGCCGAGCTCGAAGGGCGAGGACTTCTGCCGCTCGATGAGGGCGCGGCGCGCCGAAACGTAGTCGACGTCTATCAGGATGAGCCCCGCCTCGATCCGCGCCACGTCCATCGCCATGAGGCCGGTCGGCAGGAGGCCGTGGGGCTCGCCGGCCGCGATCAGGAGGTCCCATAGGGCCTCGGCGCGGTCGTTCGCCACCCAGATCTCGTAGCCCAGGTCGCCGGTGTATCCGGTCCGCGTCACCGTGGCCGGTATCGCCCCCAGCGACGCCTCCGCGGCCCGAAAGAACTTGAGCTTCGTCAGGTCCCTGTCCGCGACGGCGTTCAGGATCTGCCGGGCGGCGGGTCCCTGGAGGGACAGGGCCGCCGTGTCGTACGTCTCGTCTTCGATGACGACGTCCATGCCCACCGCGTTCTGATGAAGCCACCGCAGGTTCGGATGGGCCGACGTGAGCCGGAAGAGGTCTTCCTCCAGCCGCGTGACGGTCCCGTCGTCCAGCACCTTGCCTTCCGGATCGCACCACGGCGTATAGAGCACCTGGCCGACCTTGCTGCGCGCGACGTCGCGGGTGACGACCCTGTCGAGGAGCGCCCCTGCTCCCCGGCCGTGGATCCGGTATTTGTAGAGCGGCGTGACGTCGATCAGGCCGGCGGTTCCGCGGATGGCAGCGTACTCGAGGTCATGGATCAGGTCGTAGGAAGCCGGTACGACGTACCCTGCCCAGTGGCGCCAGGTGTGGCCGCGGACGAGCGCGGCCGTGCGCGAGTGGAAGGGGGTCGTTCGGACGGCTGCGGTCGCCATCGCGGGCCTCGAAGCGGGATGGACGTGAGCTGGAGGATCCTCTGGAAATTTGAACCGTTAGTTCATAATATGAACCGAATGTAGAGGGCGCGTCGCGGACGCGTCAAGGTACGGGGCCGTTCCTCCGTTCCCCGAGACGGAAAGGTCCGCATGCCGAGCAGAACCTCCCCTTCGAGAGCCTACGCCGGCACGCAGTCGGTGCGCAGGGCCATCGCCCTCCTAAAGGTGTTCAGCGACGAGCGGCCGGAATGGGGACTCTCCGAACTCGCGCGGGAGGCCCGGCTCAACAAGACGACCGCCTACCGCCTTCTGACCGCTCTCCAGGCCGAGGGGATGGTGGCCCGCAGCCCGCAGTCCGACGCCTGGCGGCTGGGGAGCGAAGCGATCGCGCTGGGCGCGCACGCCCTGCGGTCCAACGACCTGGTGACGGCCGCCCGGCCCGAACTGGAGGCGCTGGTGCGCGAAACCGGCGAAACGGCGTCGCTCGAAGTGCTGATCGGGGACGAGATCGTGATCCTGGACGGCGTCGAGGGACCCGCGCTGGTAGGCGCCAGCTCCGAGGTCGGCACCCGCTGGCCCGCCCACGCGACATCCACGGGGAAAGTGCTGCTGGCAGAAGAGAGGCGCAGCCGCCCCGCGGGGCGCGGCGCCCGCCGGCTTCGCCGGCTCACTCCGCGGACCATCACCGACCCGGCCCGCCTGGAGCGCGAGCTCGAGCGCGTGCGCGAGCGGGGCTGGGCCACGGCGTTCGAGGAGCTCGAGACGGGCTACGTGGCCGTCGGCGCGCCCGTACTCGACCACGACGGGCGCGCCCTGGCCGCCATCAGCGTGGGCGGACCGGCCGCGCGGCTGACCGCCCGACGGATCCCGGGCCTCGCCCGGCAGGTCGTCGATCGGGCCCGCCGCGTCTCGCGCCGCCTCGGGAGAGGCTCGTGAGCCGCACCCCCGCGCCCAATCGACTGCTGCCGGTCCGCGCCGCGAGCGACATCCCTCCGGCGTTACGGGACACGCCCGTAGGGCGGCTCCTCGAGTACCACAACCTCGAGAGGCCGTTCGACCATTACGACCGGGCCGCGCTCCTGATCGGAATGTGCATGGATCACAGGAAACAGCTGCGCCTGCCCGACCAGTTCGCCTACATCCTCCGGGCCGGTGGGGCGAACCTCCGCCCGAGCGAGTTCAAGGTCTCCTACGCGATCGCCGTGGGCGGCGTCCGGTCGATCGCGCTGATCGGGCACACCGAGTGCGGGATGTCAGGCCTCGACTCCCGCCGGGAGGAGTTCATCACCGGACTGGTCGGTGTGGGGTGGGATCGGGACGAAGCCGAGCGCCACTTCCGCGAATCCGTCCCCCTGTTCGAGATCGGGGACGAGATCGACTTCGTGATCGCCGAGAGCGCGCGGCTTCGCGCCCGCTATCCCGCGGTCTCCGTGACGCCGCTGATCTACAGGGTGGAGGACTCCCGACTATACCTGGTTGGGGACCGGTAGCGCCTGTGGAAGCGATCCTTCTCTTCGAAGGCGAGGTTCTCATCTTGCGCTCCTATTACCCGATGAGCCTCCGCCGGGCGACGGATCCCGCCTA
>DASSPT010000188.1:0-3696 GCA_035699465.1 Gemmatimonadota bacterium | reverse complement strand
CGATGCGACAGCGTGGCCGCCGCGAC
The DNA here is from genome assembly GCA_035699465.1 of Gemmatimonadota bacterium. GTDB lineage: Bacteria > Gemmatimonadota > Gemmatimonadetes > JACCXV01 > JAHWKZ01 > JAICNR01. The sequence continues at coordinate 3,670 of DASSPT010000188.1, read as the reverse complement.
GATCGCCGGGTCCGTGATCTCGACTTGGTGATGAACCTCGTAGCGCTCCTTCAAGCCGCGCAAGATCGCGATCGTGTCCTCGACCGACGGCTCGCCGACGAACACGGGCTGGAAGCGGCGTTCGAGGGCGGCGTCCTTCTCGATATGCTTGCGGTACTCGTCGAGCGTCGTGGCGCCGATCATGCGGAGCTCGCCGCGCGCCAGCGGGGGCTTGATCATGTTCGAGGCGTCGACCGCCCCCTCCGCGCCCCCCGCGCCGACCAGCGTGTGAAGCTCGTCGATGAACGTGATGATTCCGCCCTGGCTCTCCGTGATCTCCTTGAGGACCGCCTTGAACCGCTCTTCGAACTCGCCGCGATACTTGGCGCCGGCGACCATCGCGCCCACGTCGAGCGCGATCAGCTTCTTGTTCTTGAGGCTCTCCGGGACGTCGCCGTCCACGATCCGTTGGGCGAGTCCCTCGACGATCGCAGTCTTGCCGACGCCGGGTTCGCCGATCAGGACCGGATTGTTCTTGGTCCGGCGCGAGAGGACCTGGACGACCCGCCGGATCTCCTCGTCGCGACCGATGACGGGATCGAGCTTCCCGCGCCGGGCCAGCTCCACGAGGTCGCGGCCATAGCGCTCGAGGGCCTCGTACTTCGCCTCCGGGTCCTGGTCGGTGACCCGCTGGGTACCGCGGATCGCGCGCAAGACCGACAGCACGTCGTCGCGCGAGACGCCCGCGGCCCTGAGGATCGCTCCCACGGCGCCCGAACCCGTTTCCGCCCACGCCAGCGCCAGGTGCTCGATCGAGGTGTACTCGTCCTGGAGCGTATCCCGCGCCGCCTCGGCGCGGTCGAAGAGCGCCTTGAGCTCGCGTCCGGCGCCGGGCTCCGCGCCGCCGGTCGTCTTCGCGAGCCGCGAGACCGCGTCGTCGACACGCCGGCGGGTCGATTCGACGTCGACGCCCAGGCGCGTGAGGAGCGTCGAGAAGAGCCCGCCCTCCTGGGCCAGGAGGGCCTGCGCCAGGTGCTCGGGCTGTATTTCGGGATTGCCGTTGCGTCGCGCGGTCTGCTGAGCAACGACGAGGGCTTCCTGTAGCCGGTTGGTCAGCCGGTCGAGCTGCATGCCACTACGATACAGCCTTCACCCCGGCGGGCAAACGCGTCAGTTGGACGTGGGCGATCTCTGGTTGGCGGCGAGCCAGGCCGCGTTCAGCGCCGTGAGCGAGCGATATTCCGGACGCGGTTTCGACCATTCCGCGCGCAGCGCGTCCGAGTCCACCATCGCGGGGTCGAGTCCGTCACCGTTCCAGGACGCGGCGAACGCGCGTATGTGCCGCCCCCCGTGGAGCTCGTCGAAGACGGCCTTCGTAGGGCGCTCGGCCACCTCCGGCGGGAGCACGTCCCCGAAATGCAGTCGCATGGCGTCGGCGCGACTCGAGAATCCGCGACGCGGGGCGGATGCGCCCAGGGCCTGGAGGAATCCCGCATCGAAGAACGGCTGGACAAGACACACCCCAGCGTCTCGCGCCAGGAGCGCGAAGATCGACTGGTTCAACTCGAAGTTCCGCGAATCGGGGATTCGCTGAACCACATGTGCCCAGTTCGTCCCGCGCCGACGTCGCACCAACAGGGCGCGATATTTCCGCTCGAGCTCCCGCCTCGCTCCGGGGCGCAACCACGGCAGATCCCTCCGCCCACGGAACCGCGCGTAAATCCGGACCGATTCGGGTAACAAGTTGAACGCCGCACGCCGGACGGCCTTTCGGAAGGGGCGTACTCGAACGTCGAGCTTCTGTCGCGCCGCGTGTCCCCGCCAGGGCGAGAACACCTCGTCTCCGCCTGTTCCGAAGATGAGGACATGACCGCGGGCGAGTTCGAGGAGCGGGAAAATCCGGTGTGCGACGGGGGGCCAGAACAGTCCGTGTCGCCGAAGGACCGCGGTGGCGTTGGGGCCTAGAGGATCCAGCTCGTCGCCGATCGTCACGATCTCCCATCTCCGCAGGCGGAGGTGGTCGATCGTAATGTCCTGCCACACGCTCTCGTCCGCGCGCGGCCGATTGTCGAACCGAAGCGTCACCGGGACGGGATCCGGCAGGCCGCGCTCGCGCGCAAGGCGCGTGGCCAGCGCAAGGAGGGCAGCGGAATCCCGCCCTCCCGAGAAGCTCACGAAGCAGGGATCGGTCTCGAGGCGTGGGATCAACAGATCCGCCAGCACGCCCCGGACGCTCGAAGGGGGGGGCGGAAAGGCGCGGACAGGCCCCGGGGCGCGCCGCATCCCCAGAACGACCCCGGAGCACACTTCGAGGGGCTCCAGCGCGGGAAGGGAAAGGTTCGCTTCCGGCGGACCAGCACCGGAAGCGGGCGACCGTCGTAACGCGGCGGTCGGGGGCCCGTGGCCTTGGGGGCTCAGGGAAGTTCGGGCTCGCAGAACGCGTCTTCGGACGAGAAGTCCGTTGGAAGCGCGCTACAATTCGTCGGAGGCCTCACCAGCTGGGTCAGCTCCCGCACGCTTCCGAGACATTCCAGCTGCGGGGTTTCGTAGGTCTTTTTGTCCATACTACCTCCGCGGTAGGGGTGAGAGCCGAGTATCCCGCACCAGAACATTCTTTTCAACGGGGCGCGCCCCGTTTCAGGTATGAATTTCCGGCGGATTTCTGCCAGAATTCGTGCTACGCCAGAATTGGCCGGGCACGGGGTGGGGGGATAGAATCCCCGCCATGCGACGCTCCATTACGATCCGCGTCATCCAGCACCGGCCCGTCCTGGGGGATCTGGGAGCCAACCTCGCCGACCACCGGGCCCGGGCGCGGGCGGCGGCCGAGGAGGGAGTGGATCTGGTCCTCTTCCCCGAGCTGTCCCTGACCGGCTACGGTCTCGGCGACCTGGTGGACGCCGTGGCGCTCGATCCGGCGCACCCGCTCTGGCCGGAGATGCTGGCGCTCTCCGAGGACGTCGACGTAGCGCTCGGCCTGGTCGAGCGCGGACCCGAAGGCTACCTCTACAATTCCTGCGCATATCTTCATCGCGGCGAGCTCCTCCACTGCCACCGGAAGACGTACCTGCCGACCTACGGCGCGTTCGACGAGGGCCGCTTCTTTTCCCCCGGGCGCTCGATCGAGACGTTCGACGCCCCCTGGGGCCGCGCGGCCCTGGTCGTGTGTGAGGAGTCCTGGCATCCGGCGGTCGCCCACGGGGCCGCGATGCAGGGGGCGGAGGTACTGCTCGTGATTTCGAACTCCCCCGGGAGGAATCCGCGCGAGGGCGACTGGACGAGCCAGCGCGGCTGGCGCGCCAACCTCTGCGCCTACGCGCGCTTCTATGCGGTTTGGGTCGCCTACGCCAACCGGGTGGGCTACGAAGAGGGATTCGTGTTCGGCGGCGGCAGCGCGGTCATCGCGCCCGATGGCCGCGAGCTGCTCGTGGCCGACCCGCTCGAGCCCGAAGAGCTCACGGCGGTGCTCGAGGCGGGAGAGCTGCGGCGCGCGCGGATCGCCAACCCGGCGCACGGAATCGAGCGCCACGAGATGCTGATCGAGGCGCTGGGCCGGGCCGGGCGGCGCGAGCCCCACGGCGCGCGCATGGCCGGCGAGCGCGAGGAAGCCCGGCCTTGAGCACGACCACCGCAATCGACAGAGTCCCGCTCCTGGATTCCGACCTCGCCGTTCGCGCGCTGGCCCTGTCGC
>DASSPT010000187.1:0-9372 GCA_035699465.1 Gemmatimonadota bacterium | reverse complement strand
CAGCTGCTGGTGTCGGGTGAGGATGGCGAAGCCGACATCGTCGAGCTGTTCCTCGAGATCCTCGAGGGAATCGGAGTCGATCTCCCGGATATGAATCCCGAGGATCTGGCCGAAGCCCTGGAGAACGGCGAATACGCTGTCGGCGAGCTGGTCCCGGACGGACCGCCGGTGCTCACGATCAGCAAGCACGCGGGGATCGACGACGGTGGCGGGCTGTTCGGGCCGGTGACGGTGGTCATCGTCATGATCCCGCCGGCCGAGGGCGAGATCGAGCTTTCGAGCCTCAGCCACCCCTGCCCCGCAGGCGTCGACAACACCTTCGACTGCTACCCGCTGTTCTTCGACTACTCGGTGTCGCCGGAGTCGAACGTGAACGCCGCGGTAGGGCTCAAGCTCGGGCAGTGCAACGTCTCGCCCGAAGGCGTCGAGGTCCAGCTCCTGTCTCCGGAGGGATTCCTGCCCCTGGACACCGCGCCCGTCGGGATCGATTGCACCGACGTGGAACCCGAAGTGACGTTGACGGGGTGGCGTAGCTATGCGTGGAGCGTGTTCGAGCCGGTCTCTCCGTTCTTCCGGGTGACGCCGGCGTTCGCCGGCCAGAGTCCCATCGGCGGGCGTATCTCGAACTTCAGCCCGGTAGCGCCGGCGGACCCCGAATCCGGGGAAACGGTCGGCTCGATATCGGGGACGATATTCGGCAGCGAAGTGCCCATCGACGGCGCGACTGTCGATCTGTTCACGCCTGGAGACGTCCCCGCCGGCACGACGACGACGACCGAGACGGGATCGTACTCGTTCACCGACCTCGACCTCGGGGCGTACCAGGTCAAGGCCTCGGCGGCAGGGTTCGAACCGGACAGCTCCGCACCGCTGACTCTCACCGAAGAAAGCCCGGACGCCGAGAACGTCGACATCTTTCTCAGCCCGAGCATCGATTGAGGTCCCGAGAGGAGTAGACACGAAAGAGAAACGAGGTCAGGGGCGGTTCGCCACGTGCGGGCCGCCCCTTTCGTTTCGGCGTGGCGCTGGTCGGGGCCCACCCTAAGTTTCGATTCATGACCCCGGCGACCATCTGCACGAACTGTCTGACCGAGTTGGGAGCGACCGATCTGTTCTGCTCGGCCTGCGGTGCGCGCCGTCCCGCATACTGTGCGGCTTGCGGCGAGGTTCTGACCGCGGGGGCGCGATTCTGCAGGCAGTGCGGGACGAAGGTCGAGCAAGGCCTCGGGGAGAGCCCAGACCTGCCGGGCCTCGACGCTCCCGCCCTCGGTGCGCCGCCCTCCCCGCAGGAACCGGAGATCCCTCCCGCCCTCCGCGAGAAGTTCGAGAGCGTGAAGTCCGAGCTCCAGGGCGACCGGCGCGAGGTCGTCGTCCTGTTCGCCGATCTGTCGGGGTTCACCGCGATGTCCGAGAAGATGGACCCCGAGGATGTGACGATCCTGATGAACCGCCTGCTGCAGAGCCTCGCCGACGCCGTCTACGCGCACGAGGGATACGTCGACAAGTTCATCGGTGACGCGGTGATGGCGCTGTTCGGAGCGCCCCTGGCCCACGAGGACGACCCCCAACGGGCGGTTCTGACGGGACTCGCCATGCAGGAGGCCGTCTCCCGCTACAACGAGACGGGGGAGATCCCGCTCGCTCTCCGGGTCGGGATTCACGTCGGCGAGGTCGTCGCGGCTCACCTCGCCTCGGGCGGCCGCATGCAGTACACGGTCCTCGGCGACGCGGTCAACGTCGCGTCACGACTCGAGGGGCAGGCGGAACCCGGGAGCATCCTCGTCAGCGAAGCGGTCTACCGGCGGGTCGAGCACTACTTCGACGCGGCGGAGGTCCCACCCCTCGCGCTCAAGGGAAAGAGCGAGCCGATCCGCGGTTTTCGGATCGGAGCCGTCCGGCCCGTCTCCCGAACCGGGCGGGGATGGGAGACCCCGTTCGTCGGCCGGGAGCGCGAGCTCGCGGAGCTGACCGGTTTCCTGGAGCGCGTGGCCGCCGGCCGGCCGGACATGCTCCTGATCGAGGCGGAGGCCGGGGGCGGCAAGACACGCCTCGTCGAGGAGGCCCTGGCACACGCGGCAGGGGCAGTGGCGCGCGTCGTTCTCCCGTCCACCTCCATCCGCCTGCCGGGCCAGCGGCCCCCGCCGTCCGAGATCTTCGCGCAGCTCTTCCCGCCGAAGGACGGCGAACCGATGGCACGTGCGCTCGCGTTGCTGGGTCCGGAGGCCGAGCGCCATCGCGCTGGCGTGCGGGGCCTGGTCGAACTGAGCGACGGTAGAGGCGCGGGGGGCCCCGCCGATGGCGACCCGGCCACAGCTCGCCAGAACCGGTGGGTGGCGCTCGCCGCACTGATCCAGACGGCGTCTCGGGAGAGGCCGCTCGTCCTCTGGGTCGAGGACGCCCACTGGCTCGACGAGGCTGCGCAGGAGTTCCTCACGTTCCTCCTGCCGGTGCTGGCGAACAGCCCGGTCGGAGTGCTCATGACCGGACGTCCGGAGCTGACCGGAGCCTGGATACCTGTGTCGGTCCGGCGATTCACGTTGCCGCCGCTCGACGACGAAGCCGCCCGCGCGCTCCTGGGCGACTTCACCGAGGACCTCGACGCGGAGAGCCGGCGGGACCTCGTGCGGCGGAGCCAGGGCAACCCCCTGTACCTGGAGCAGCTTGCCCGTTCCCTGCGGGAAGGCGGCGGCAGGACCGGAATACCGGGAACCCTGCAGGGGCTGATCATGGCCCGGATCGACCGTCTCGAAGCTCCGATCCAGGCCCTCCTCCAGATGGCGGCAGTTCTTGGCACGCGTTTTTCCGCTCCGCTCCTGCGTCGCATGTACGGCCTCGAAGCCGGCCGCACCGATTTCGACGTCGCTCTCCGCAGCCTCGAAGGCGGATTCCTCGTCGCGCAAGACCGGGAACGCCAGGTCTGGGGGTTCCGCCATGCCATGACACAGGAGGTGGCGTACGGCGGACTCCTGCTGGGCGTGCGGAAGATCCTGCACGAGTCCGCAGCCCGTCTCGGCGAGGAGGTATTCGCCGATCGGCTCGAGGCGGAAGCTCCGTTCTTCGCGCACCACTACTGGCAGGCGGGCCTCCCCCAGGAGGCGTCGCCGCATCTGTGGATCGCGGGCCGAGCCGCCGCCGAGGCGTACGAGCTCGCCGCCGCGGAGGAATTCCTGGGCCGGCTCGCCCAGGCGGGCGCGGAGGACGGCCAGGGGCTCCTGAGCGGCGAGGAGCTCGCCCGCTTCCTCGAGATGTATGGCAACGTGCTGCTGCACCGCGGCCGGCTCGAGGCGGCGGATGTCCGGTTCCGCCAGCTCGAGCGCGAGGGGGAGCAGGCCGGACGCGCCGACTGGTCGGCGCGCGGGGTCGAGTACCTGGGCAGGACGGCATGGTACCGGGGCGAGCTGGACGCGGCGCAGCAACTGTTCGAGCGCGGGCTGTCGCGGTTGCCGGAAGGGCAGCATCGGATCGAGGCCGATCTCCACAACGACCTGGGCATCGTGTACTACTACCGCGGCCGCCCGGAGGATGCGTTCGCGCAGCACAGCGCCGCGCTCGAGCTGCGAGAGCGGATCGGAGACAGGCTCGGGATGGCGAAGAGTCACTCCAACATCGGGAACCTTCTCGCCGACTTTCGCGACGATCTCGAGGGGGCGGAACGCCAGTACCGGCTGGGGCTGGAGATGGCCGAGGCGATCGGAGACCGCCAGATGCAGTACAGCACGCTGTTCAACCTGGCGACGATCATGCAGGATCGGGGGGAATGGAACGACGCGATCGCGATCTACCGGCAGGGCGAGCGGCTGCTGGAGGAGATCGGCTGGGGCCATGCCCGCTACCAGAACCTGCAGCGCCAGGCCGAGAGTGAGATCGCCCTCGGGAGGATCGACCGCGCGCTACGCCATCTGCAGGAGTGCCTTTCGCGCGGAGACACGATCCTGGAGCCCGCGAACCGGGTCAACACCCGCACGTTCCTGTTCGACGCCTACCTCCGTGCCTGCGCGGACGAATTCGCGGGCACGGCCATCGCCGACGGCCGGCGGCTGGTCGACGAGCTCGGGGTCGAGGAGGCGCTGGAGACCGTGCAGCTGCGGGAAGGCCGATGGCTCGCTGCTCGCGGGCGGTGGGCTGAGGCGGTGGTGGCCTTCGGCGATGCGGCCGCGCAGGCCCGGAGCCAGAATCATGGCTCGTTCGCCGCCCTGGCCGAGGCTCATCGGGCGCGCGCCCGCGTGCGCGCCGGGGAACGCGACTCGCCGTCGAGCCCCGGTGAGCAGCGGCAGGCGCCGCTCCGCGCCGTGATCGAGTATCTGCACGCGGACGCGGCCGCCGAGCTGGACCCCACCCCCGCAGCGGCCGCGAGGCTCGAGCGGGTGTCGGACGAGGCCGCTCGTCTGGGCGACTTCGCGCTCGAACGAGCGGCTGCGGAGCGGGTGGCTGAGCTGCGGTTCGCTCGCGGGGACGAGACAGGGTACGGGGCGGCCCTCGAGCGGGCGGCTCGCGCCATGGCGGTGATCGAGAACGGGCTACCGAAGGACCTGGCCGAGGCGTTCGCCGCTCATCCCCGAAACGCGGCGCTGCGGCGGGTCCTGGAAGCGCGCCGAGCCTGAAGCCTCAGGCGCGCTCGACTTCTTCCTCCAGCCGCTGGCGCCGGTCGAGCGCCGCATAGGCACCGTCGGCCGCGACCAGCTCGTCGTGAGTTCCGCTCTCGACGATCCGCCCGCCATCGAGGACGATGATCCGGTCCGCGGCGCGCAGTGTCGAGACGCGGTGGCTGACGAGGAGCGTGGTGCGCTCCGCCATGAATGCGCGCAGCCGCCGCAGAATCCGCTCTTCGGTTTCGGTGTCGACCGACGAGAACGCGTCGTCGAGGATCAGGATGCGGGGATCGGCCAGCAGCGCCCGCGCGAGCGCGGCGCGCTGCTTCTGCCCGCCGGAGAGCGTGATCCCTCGTTCGCCCACGATGGTGTCGTACCCGTTGGGGAACAGCTCCAGGTCCGCCGAAAGACCGGCGATCTCCGCCGCTTCCTCGATCGACAGGCGGCTGTCCGCTCTGCGGCCGAACTCGAGGTTCGCCCGGATCGTGTCGCTGAACAGGAACGGCTCCTGCGGCGCGAACCCGATGGCCCCTCGCAGGCCGGCCAGCGGATAGCCACCGAGCTCGCGGCCGTCGACCTCGATGGTGCCGGCCGCGGGCTCGTATAGGCGCGGTACGAGCTGCACGATGGTGGTCTTGCCGGATCCGGTCGGGCCGGTGATGCCGAGCGTCATCCCCGCCGGCACCTCGAGATCGAAGGACTCCAGCACCAGCGGCCGGCCCGCGGAATACCGGAACGACACGTCCCGGAATCGAATGCTCCCCGACGCGGGTCGGGCCCCGTCCACCGCCCGGCTGTCGTCGATGGCCGGCTTCGACAGCAGTATGCGGTTCAGCCGCACCATCGCCGCCGACCCGCGCTGAAACTGGTTGACGACCCATCCGATCGCGATCAGCGGCCATGCGATCATTCCCACGTACATGACGAACGCCACGAAGTCCCCCAGCGTCAGCGATCCCTCGGCCACCCTCGTACCGCCGACCCACATCAGGATCAGCAGGCTGACCCCCAGAAGGAACCCGAGGAGCGGGCCCAGCGTCGCCTGAAGGCGAGCGAGCCGCATGTTCGCGTGCACGTAGGATTCGCTGCGGCCGCGGAATCGCTGCCGCTCCGACTCCTCGCGGCCATACGCGCGCACGACCCTGAGACCGGCGAGATTCTCCTGTGTGGCGGTGGAGACGTCGGCCAGGGCCTCCTGGGCGATCTCGCTGCGACGATGGATGCGGCTGCCGATGAGCTTCACGCTCAGCGATACGCCGGGCAGGGGCAGCAGGGCCCACAGCGTGAGCCAGGGATCTATCCAGAGCATGAAGGCGATCGAGACCGAGATCGTGATCACCGTGTTGATCCCGAACACGATGCCCGATCCGAGCATCAGGCGGATGGCGCCGATGTCGTTGGTGAACCGGCTCATGACGTCTCCCGTGGGGAAGCCGTCGAACCAGGAAGGAGGCTGGACGACCAAACGCTCGTAGAGCGCTTCGCGCAGGTCCGCTTCGACGCGGCGTGAGGCCGTCAAGATCAGGCGCCTCTGCGCGAAGCGGAAGACGCCCTGGACCAGCGCGATCGCCACTATGAGCGCCGAGAACGAGGCGATCAGGCCCCAGGTCACGTCCTGACTCAGCGCGTCCACGGCCAACTTGACGATGTAAGGCTCGAGCCCGCCGAGCACCGCGCTGACGGCGATAGCCCCGGCGCCCAGTGCGATGGGGCGGCGATACGGTCCCAGAAATGGGATCAGGGGCGAGAGAGGGTGGGACTTCACCCGTTCTCGCGGTCAGAAGCCGTCGGCGAGCCCGCCTCCGCGGAGATCGCTGCGGCCGTACAGGAAGCCGTTCTCGAAGTCGACCTCGATCGTCTCCACGCGTCCCGAGTAGCCGCCGCGGAACTGCACCTGGTGGCCCTGGGCGGTCAGGCGGTCGACGGTGTCCTGCGAGAGGCCGAAGGGCTCGACATAGATGCGGTCGGGAAGATGCTGGTGGTGGATCCGCTTGGCGTCGTTGGCTTCCGCCAGCGTCATCCCGTAGTCGATCGCGTCGATCAGGACCTGGGCCACGCTCGTGATGATCGTCGAGCCCCCCGGAGTGCCGACGACGTACTTCACGCGTCCGTCCTTCTCGACGATGGTCGGAGTCATGGCCGAAAGCGGCCGCTTGCCCGGCTCGATCGCGTTGGCGCGCCCCTGGACGAGGCCATAGGCGTTGGCGACGCCGGGCTTGATCGTCGCGTCGTCCATCTCGTTGTTGAGGAAGAACCCAGCCACCGTCATGTAGGAGCCGAAGCCTCCGTTGATCGTGGTCGTGGAGGCGACCGCGGAGCCGTCGGGCGCGACGATGGAAAAGTGGGTGGTCTCGGTCGATTCGTCGGGAATGACGGCCGCGAACAGCTCGGGCCGGATCTCCGCCGACGGGGTCGCCCGCAGCGTGTCGATCGTGGTGGCGAGCGCCGTGCCGTAGCCCTCCTCCCATGCCTCGGCGGGGATATCCGTGTGGTCCGGATCCCCGAGCAGGATGTTGCGCTCCCCGTAGGCCCGCCGCATGGCCTCGACGATCCGGTGAACCGCTGCGGCGGAGTGGAACGGGTACTCCGACATGTCGAATGTCTCGAGCTGCTCGAGGAGCCACATCATCGTCAGCCCGCCCGAGGACGGCGGCCCCATCGAGTGGATCGTATAGCCGCGGTAGTCGAACGTGACCGGGGGACGTTCCTTGGCCTCGTAGGCCGCGAGGTCCTCCTTCGTGACGAGGCCGCCGTTGGCCGCCATCGCGTTGGCGATCGAATCGGCGATCTCGCCGCGATAGAACACGTCGGCACCGCCGTCGGCGATGAGGCGCAAGGTCCGCGCCAGCGCGGGCTGGCGCAGGGCCGAGCCGATCGCCGGCGGATGCCCATCGGGGAACAGGATGGCGGCGGCCCCAGGGAAGCGCCGGATGTCCTCCGCGTCGCCCTCGAGCGAGGCCCAGGTGTAGGGATCGACGACGAAGCCCTCCTCCGCGAGTCGAACGGCGGGCTCGAGCAGGTCCCTCCACGGAAGGGTCCCATGGCGTTCGTGCACGAGTGCCATGCCGGCCACCGACCCCGGAGTCCCCACCGCCTTCCAGCCATACCACGACAGCCCCTCGACGGGATTGCCCTCCGCGTCGAGGTACATGTCCTCGGTGGCGGCGAGCGGCGCGCGCTCGCGGTAGTCGTAGGTGTGAACGGCGCCGTCGGTCTCCCGGACGACCATGAATCCGCCCCCGCCGATGTTGCCCGCCGACGGCAGCGTGACCGCGAGCGCGAAGTGGACGGCGATCGCAGCGTCGACGGCGTTCCCGCCGCGGCGCAGGATGTCGAGGCCGACTCTCGTCGCCTCCGCCTTCGCGCTCACGACCATCGCGCTGTCGGCGACCGCCGGGCCCCACCACCGGTCCTGCTGGGCAATCGCAGGCGCGGCCAGGATCAGGCATAGCGCGGCGAGGAGGAAGAGTTGTCTCATGGGAGGGAGCGGAATATCGGACGCGGTCCGGGCCACGGCAACCGCTCTCTCCGCGCGCTATACTCCCCTCGTGCGCATTCCCCGAGCCCTCGGGCCCGCGTTGGCCGTAGCGGGGCTTCTAGCGGCGCTCTCCGCGACTGCCCAGGACACGGGCGAACACTCCCCGCCCGCAGAGGAGTCGAGCGCGCAACACGGCGGCGGGCGGATCGTGCGGATCGTCATCGACGGCGCCATCTCTCCCGCCTCCGCCGAGTTCATCCAGGATGCCATCGAGGAGGCCGACGAGAGCGGCGCCGAAGCGCTCGTGATCGTGCTCGACACGCCGGGCGGCCTGGTGGAATCCACCCGCGAGATCGTCCAGGCGATGATGGCCAGCCGGATCCCGATCGTCGTGTACGTCGCGCCCTCGGGGGCCCGGGCCGGGTCGGCCGGCGTGTTCCTCACGCTCGCCGCGCACGTCGCCGCCATGGCTCCGGGGACGAACATCGGCGCCGCGACGCCGGTCTCGATGGGCGGTGGCGGGCTGCCTGGGGGCCCGGCCCCGGCGGACAGCGCGATCGAGCGAACGGGGGGCGACCCGCTCGACCGGAAGATCCTCAACGACACGGTGGCGTTCATCCGCACGATCGCGGAGCGGCGCGGACGCAACGCCGACTGGGCCGAGACCGCCGTGACGGAGGGAGTCTCGGTGACCGAGTCGCAGGCGCTCGAGCAGAACGTCGTCGACCTCGTGGCGGCGAGCCTGCCGGAGCTCCTGGAGCGGATCGACGGACGCGAGGTCGAAGTGTTCGACCGCCGGGCGACCTTGCGCACCGCCGGCGCCGACGTGCGGACGCTCGAGCCGGGGCTGCGCTTCCGGATCCTCGACACGATCGCCAATCCCAACATCGCGTTCATCCTCATGATGATCGGGATCTACGGGATCTTCTTCGAGCTCATGAACCCGGGCGCCATCCTGCCGGGAGTGGTGGGCGGAATCTCGCTGCTCCTGGCCTTCTTCGCGCTCCAGGCGCTACCGGTGAACTACGCGGGTGTGCTGCTCATCCTGTTCTCGCTCATCCTCTTCATCGCGGAGGTGAAGGTCGTGAGCCACGGGCTCCTGACGGTGGGCGGGGTCATCGCGTTCGTGCTGGGCGCCACGATGCTGTTCGACAGCCCGGGATCGCTCCTGCGCGTGAGCTGGAGCGTGATCATCCCCGCCGCCCTCCTGACGGCCGGCTTCTTCGCCTTCGCGATGGGGCTCGCGTGGCGCGTGTGGAAGAGCAAGCCGACGACGGGACGCGAAGGACTGGTGGGCGAGCGCGG
>DASSPT010000186.1:0-2690 GCA_035699465.1 Gemmatimonadota bacterium | reverse complement strand
CGGCGACGAAGTCGATCACGCGTGCCGCGTAGGTCCTGAGGTCCACCTCCACCTCCGCCACGTAGGCCGCCCAGCCATATGCGGCGTACGCGTCGCCCTTATAGCTCTCGTCGTCCCAGTGGACTCCCGGAGGCGGCTCGTACATGGCCCCGCCGACGATCTCCGAGCCCGGTCGCTCGGCGGCCCGCCGGATGAGCGTCTTCGTGAACGCGTCACCTCGCGCGTCCGGACCGAGTCCCAGCCGCGCGCGCAGGTCGTCGCACGCCTCCTCGACGAGCCGGCCGACGACCATCGCCGTCCGCGAAGCGACCGTGGGCCCCGAGTTCGGAACGCGCCCCGTGTCCGCCTCCGCGATCGTGACCATCGAGGGATCGAGGCCCAGCCGAGCGGCCGCGATCTGGGTGAAGACCGTGAGCGTCCCCTGGCCCATTTCGATGTTCGCGCTCCGCACCTCGACCCTGCCGTCCGGAAGGCCGGCCACCTCGAGCCGGGAGCCGAGCATGACCTCGCCGCTGCCGGTGAACCCCGCTCCGTGATGGAAGCACGCGACCCCCAGTCCCCGCCGGAGCCAGGGGTCCGAACGCGCGAGACGAGCATGCGCCGATTCCTTCTCCCGCCACCCCGACATCTCGACCGCGCGATCGAGGAGCGCGGCCCGGTCGACGCCGTCCGCGATGACCTGGCCCGTGGCGGTGGAGTCGCCGTCCCCGATCAGGTTCCGCCGACGGAACTCGATCGCGTCCATTCCGACCGCGGCCGCGACGACGTCCATGTGGCGCTCGTTCGCGAAATGGGTCTGCGGCGCGCCGAATCCGCGGAAGGCGCCGTGCGGCGGGCTGTTCGTCAGCACCGCATTCCCGACGATCCGGACGTTCTCGCAGGCGTACGGTCCGGCCGCGTGAATGACGCCGCGCGAGAGGACGACGGGGGAGAGGGTCACGTAGGCGCCGCCATCCATCCGCACGTCGATGTCCTGGGCGATGAGCCGCCCGTCGGCGTCCACGCCGGTCCGGTGACGCACGATCGCGGGATGGCGCTTCGTCGTCGCCTCCATGTCCTCGCCGCGGTCGTAGACGATCTTGACCGGCCGGCCCGCCTCGAGGGCGAGGAGCGCGGCGTGGAGGGCGATCATCGAGGGGTATTCCTCCTTGCCTCCGAAGCCGCCGCCCGTCGGCGCCTGGACGACCCGAACGGCGTCGGCTTCGCGGCCGAGCGCGCGGAGCGCCGCCTTGTGCACGTAGTACGGGCACTGGAGGCTCCCCTTGATGAACAGGACCCCCGCGTCTTCCCACGCCAGCATGCCCTGCGTCTCGATGTAGACGTGCTCTTGCGCGCCGGTCCGATACTCTCCCTCCACTATTCTCGCGGAGCGCGCGAGCGCCGCGTCCACATCCCCCTTCCGCACCTCGATACGCTTCATGACGTTGTCGTCCCCGCGCTGGACCTGCTCCGGACGCGGCGGCAACGCGAAGTCCAGGTACGGTTCTTCGGATTCGACGACGATCTGGACGGCGCGAGCCGCTCGCCGAACCGCATCGCGGGAAGGGTGGGCCAGGAGCACCACCGGCTCGTGGACGTGGCGCACGCGATCGGAGGCCAGCACCGGCTGGTCGGGTTCGATGAGGAGGACCTCGTTGGCGCCGGGCACGTCGCGATGGTCGACGACGACGAACTGCGACCAGTCGACGGAGGGATCGAAGCGAACCTCGCGGATCCACCCGCGCGGCGCGGGACTCCTCACGGTCATGCCCCAGAGCGCGCCTTCGGCCGGCAGGTCGTCGACGTAGCGCTCGGTTCCCGTCAGCTTGGCGATCCCCTCGATGCGCTCCATCGAGCCAAGTTGGCGACCGGCTGTGCCGCGATCAAGCAACCAGCCTCACGGCGAGCGGCCGATCGAGAATGTGACTCGCCCGCCGTCCTCGGCGCGGGTCCAGGCGAGAAAGGCAGGTCCGATAGGGGATTCGACGCCGACCGCGGCGGTGACTGCCACGCGCGCGGCCGGGTCCTCGTCCAGCGACGGCTCCCAGGCATCCCCAGCGTCGGCCCAGCCTCCGGCCACGACGGCGCGGAACGCCGGAGGCAGCTCGGCCACGCGCGCGAGCCAGCCCACCCGTGCCACGCCCAACGCCTCGCCCCGGAGCTCTCCGTCGCTCCATCCCGCCAGGGATCCGAAGCCGCCGACGAGAAACTCCTCGCGGACGGGAAGGCGCTGCGCGGGCGACGAGCCGCCGGCCGTCGCGCGCGCGAACACCGTGTGGCGGCCCCGGCTCCCGTAGGCGCGCAAGTCGAGCAGCGCCTTGGCCCAGGTTCGCTCCGCGCCGAGCTCTTCCCGGGAGGCCCGCCCCGTCAGGCGCGCGTATATCCCGCGCCGGGGGATGCCGACCGCATCCACGCGGTCGATGACGAAAGATGCGCGGAGCTCGGCCATCGTCTCCGCCTCCTCCGGGAAGCGAGCACTCAGAGCCTGCCTCGAGGGCTGCGGCTCGGAGCTCTCGCGACCGGCGTGAACGCCGATCCGTGCCTCGCCCGACAGACCTAGCGTCCGGCCTACGTCCAGGCCGACGATCGCACGCCGCGTTTCGTACTCCCCGTCCGGCTCTCCGCCCAGGTACACTCGACGTTCCATCCGTCCTGCGTGAGCCGACGGCTCCACGAACCAGCGCCCGGCGAAATCGAGCGGCTGCCGGAAG
>DASSPT010000185.1:0-3614 GCA_035699465.1 Gemmatimonadota bacterium | reverse complement strand
GAAGAGGATCCGGTCATGGTCTTCAACGTGGGGTATTCCCATTGGACTCGTTCGAGCTGGATCCCGATCCTCGAGATCACCTCCCTCCGGCGGCTTGGCCATGAGGAGTCGGAGGGAGCGATACCGACCGATCGCACGACGTTCCGCGGCGCTTCCGTGCTCCGATCCGCGAGCTCGGTTCTCCGCGACACCGAGACGCTGACGGAGTCCGACCGCCGCCTTTTCGCGGGCACGCTGGGATTCCGCTACGCGCTCTCGGACGGCCAGCAGTGGGGAGCAGGGTTCCGGTTCCCGATCTTCGGAGTCACGGCGTTCGAGTGGGGGCTGATCGTCGGAGGGACGATCCGACTGCCGTAGGCGGTAGCGCGAACGCTCCGCTGCTATGGACGGGTGTCGCTCGGGACACGCCCTCGAATGCCCGGCGCGCCCGGGCTCCCGCGACGCTCCTCGATCAGCTCCCGCAGGCGCGCGTCGAAGCGCCGATTGAAGAGCAGATACCTGGCGCGCTGCTCGGGGGTGAGCACGCGCGAGAGCCCCTCGATCTGCTCCCGCCGTAGGCGCTCCATCTCGGCGCGCGCGGCCTCGACGGAGTCGAGCGATCGGGCCAGCGCCTGCTCGTCGACCGGCTCGCTCGCGAGCGTCCGCTCGAGCGCCTGGACGGCCGCCTGCTCCCGCTCCATCGACCGACGCAGCGCGTCCCGGTTGGCGGTCGCGAGGCGACGGAGCGCGCGCGTCTGCTCGTCCGTCAGCCCCAGGGCTTTCTGCAGCCGCTGGTACCGGAGCGCTTCGAGCCGCTCCACGGCGGGCTCGCGGCGCTGGGCCGCGGCCGCAGGGGCCTGGCGCTGAGCCTCGTCGGACGGCGCGAGCCGCTCCTGGGCGGCGATGGAGGCAGCGGACAGCAGGATCGGGCCCAGTGCGATCACGATTCGGTGTCTCATCGAGGGCCTCACAGATCGAAATCGGTGCGCTCGAGCTCGCGGAGGACGGCGGACTGCTCGGCCTCGGAGAGTAGCGCGAACTCGTCCTCGATCGCGGCGGAGCGCTCGATCGAGACCGGCGGACCGAGCTCGGTCGCCGCGAGTGCGGCGTCGAGGGCCTGATCATTGGCGATCGCAGCGATTTCCTCGGCCGTTGCCTCCGCTTCCGCGGCTACCGTCTCCGGCGCCGATTCGAACGTCGACCGATGCGGGCGGTTTATCAGGACGATCGCTGCGACGGCTGCGGCCGCCGCCAGCGGAACGAGCCAGCCGATCTGTCGGACCAGCCGCCCGCCGCCTTCCCGCGGCGCTTGTTCGATGGCGGCCAGGATTCGCTCGCGCTGGGCGGTGAACTCCCCCTCCGAAGGCATGAGCGGATCGAGTGCGATTGCGGCGCGGGTCGCCCGCAGCTTCGCGGCCTTGTCCCGGCATGGCGCGCAGAACTCGAGGTGCGCTGGGATGTCCACCGCGCCGATGGCCGGCTCGTCGACCCACGCCGCGAGCTCGAGGTCGGTCGGGTGATCCCCTCTCGTTCGTTCGCTCGTCATTCGGACTTCGCCTCCTCCATGTAGCGGCCGCGCAGCTTCGTGATCGCGTGGTGATACGAGACCCGTGCGCTCGCCTCGGTCGTGTCCAGGATCTCGGCGATCTCCCGGTACGAGAGCTCGTCGTAGGTCCTCAGCACGACAACCGCGCGCTGGAGTTCCGGCAGCTGAGCAATCCTCCGTTCCAGCAGCTCGACGTCCGCCAGTCGCTCCATGCCGCGGTCCGGCCCGGGAGCGGGATCCGCGACGTCCAGCTGAGCGGCCCGCTCGGAGCCCGTCGGTGCGAGGCGCCGCTCACGCGCGATCGCATCGTACGCAAGACGCACCGCGATCCGGTAGAGCCATGTCGAGAACGCCGCCCGGCCCTCGAACGTCCCGAGCTGCCGCCAGGCGCGGACGAACGCATCCTGGGTGAGGTCCATGGCGAGGTCGTGGTCGCCCGTGATCTTCCGGAGCGTGGCGTACGTCCGGGTCTGGTGGCGCTCCACGAGCGTCCCGTAGGCCCGGGCGTCCCCGACCCGCGCCAGCTCGACGAGCTTCGTGTCGTCCAACCCCGCTCCATGAATCGCGTCCCGCCCTCCGCCGATTGGACGGCGGGGCTTCCCGCATGTTAAGCCGTGTCGGGCAGGTCGCGGCGTTCCCGTCTCCGCGGAAACATGAATCTAAACGTGTTCATATATGCCGTAATCTCTATGGAGCCGCCCGCCCTTCAGGGAGGCGGTGGAGCGGCCCGGCGGACGCCGACGCCGCGTAACCGCGGATCCATCGCGTCGCGGAGCCCGTCGCCGAACAGGTTGAACCCCAGCACGACGAGACCGATCGCGAGGCCGGGAAAGACCGAGATCCAGGGAGCGGTTCTCAGGAAGTCCCGCCCGTCGGAGATCATCGAACCCCAGGAGGGTGTCGGCGGCTGGGCGCCGAGGCCGATGAAGGAGAGCGCGGCCTCGAGCAGGATCGCGCCCGCCATCCCCAACGTCACCGCGATGATGGCCGGCGCGAGCGTATTGGGCAGCACGTGGTGGACGAGGAGCCGCGCGTCGTTCATGCCGAGGGCGCGTGCGGCCTGCACGAAGTCGAGCTCCCGGACGACTAGCGTCTGGGAGCGGACGAGGCGCGCAAGCCCGGCCCAGCCGACCACGCCGATCGCCACGAACACGACCGCGAGGCTCGGCTGGAACGCGGCCGTGATCGCGATGAGGAGGAGGAGCGTGGGAAAGGCCAGCGTCACGTCGGCGAGCCGCATGATCAGCGCGTCGATCTTGCCGCCGTAGTAGCCCGACACGAGCCCCATCGCGACGCCGAGCGAGAACGCGATCCCCTGGGACACGATCCCCACGAGGAGCGAGATCCGCGCGCCGTAGAGGACGCGCGAGAGGATGTCGCGGCCGAACGAGTCGGTGCCGAACCAGTGCTCCATCGAAGGACCGAGGAGGCTCTTGGAAAGGTCCTGCGCCAGCGGGTCGTACGGTGCGATCCAGGGGCCCGCGATCCCCACGACGACGAGGAGCGCGATCACCGCGCCCCCCGCCATCGCGAGCCGCCGGCGTTTCAAGGCGCGCCATAGCTCCATCAGCGGTCCGCCGGCATGGAATCGGCCGCGGACGTAGATGGAGCCGACGTATCGGGCAGACGCGCGCGCGCCCAGGCATGGGGCTCCAGACACAACGAAAGCCCCATTCCGGTTAGGCCCCCATAGACCGCGGCGCGGGCGGCTTCGTCGGATCGGATCTCTGAGACCGTCACGCCCCCGTACAGCGCGGTCATCGCGCATTCCCAGACTCGCCGCCAGGGGCTCCGCCTGCGCGTATCCACGTCCAGGCGCTCGATCGAATCCCGCGCGAGCGAGACGCCGACGCCGGCCGCCGCGATGGCGATCGAGTCCGGCCCCCATTCGACGAGGGACCCCTGGATTCGCTCTCCCCGTTCGGGCGTGATCCGGACCAGATCCCCATGGCGTGCAATCGTCGGCGCACAGGCGGCAAGAAAACCGACGACCAGCCCCGCCGTCATCATCGCGCCTCGCTTACGCATCGGCATTCCCCGGAGCTCCATCAGCGGAGGCCCGTGCCGAGCGTGTCGGCCTGTGGTGAAG
>DASSPT010000184.1:0-15878 GCA_035699465.1 Gemmatimonadota bacterium | reverse complement strand
GACCCGGACCAGGGGGCGCCGGCGTACGCGCCGGCCGATCCGCAGGTGACGTTTCACCAGGGAAGACGATGTTCGACGAGCTCAGCGCCAAGCTGGACGGCGCCTTCGCGCGCTTCCGCGGCCGGGGGATCCTCGACGACGCGATGATCGCCGAGGGCATGCGCGAGGTGCGCCGCGCGCTGCTCGAAGCCGACGTCCACTTCAAGGTCGCGAAGGAGTTCTGCGCGCGGGTCGAGGAAAAGGCGCGCGGCCAGGAAGTCGCCCCATCGGTCACGCCCGCGCAGCAGGTGATCAAGATCGTCCACGACGAGCTGGTCGAGCTCCTGGGCGGCGCCCACGCGCCGCTGACCGAGGCGAAGCAGCCGCCGACGGTGATCGTCCTGGCGGGACTCCAGGGATCGGGGAAGACGACGACGGCGGGCAAGCTCGCGCGCGCCCTCCAGAAGCGGAACCGGCGGCCGCTCCTGGTCGCCGCCGACATCTACCGCCCGGCGGCGATCGACCAGCTGGAGACCCTAGGGAAGCAGCTCGACGTCCCGGTCCTGGCCGACCGCGACGAGAAGAAGGTCGAGCGACTGGCCGAGCGCGGCATCGCGCGCGCCCGCGAGGAACGGCGGAACGTCGTGATCGTCGACACCGCGGGGCGGCTTCACGTGGACGACGACATGATGGCCGAGCTCGAGCGCGTCTTCGCCGCCACCAAGCCCCATGAGGCGCTCCTCGTCGCCGACGGCATGACCGGCCAGGATGCGGTTCGGATCGCCGAGACCTTCCACGCCCGGCTTCCGCTGACCGGCGTTATCCTGACCAAGCTCGACGGCGACGCGCGCGGTGGCGCCGCGCTCTCGATCCACGCCGTGACCCACCTCCCGATCAAATTCGTAGGCACGGGCGAGCGGCTGGACGCGCTCGAGGCGTTCCATCCGGATCGCATGGCGGGCCGCATCCTCGACCGCGGGGACGTCGTGACGCTGGTCGAGCGGGCGCAGGAGTCGATCGACGAGGAAGAGGCGGCGCGGCTCGAGGACAAGGTCGGCCGGCGCGGCCAGTTCGACCTCGACGACTTCCTGACGGCGATGCGGCAGCTCAAGAAGATGGGACCGCTGGAGGGGCTCCTGGGGATGATCCCGGGCGTAGGCAAGCAGCTCAAGGGCGCGAAGGTCGATCCGGAGCGGATGAAGCGGACCGAGGCGATCGTTCTGTCCATGACCGCCGCGGAGCGGCGCAATCCGAAGATCCTCAACGGCAGCCGGCGCAAGCGGATCGCGCGCGGCAGCGGCACCACCGTCCAGGAAGTGAATCAGCTCCTCAAGCAGTTCGGGGAGATGAACAAGATGATGAAGCAGTTCAAGGGAGCGTTCGGACCCAAACTCCTCAGGAGGTAGGAAGACGTGAGCGTACGCATCCGACTGCGGCGCATGGGCGCCAAGAAGCAGCCCTTCTACCGGGTGGTGGTGGCCGATTCGCGGAGCCCGCGCGACGGCCGCTTCCTCGACACGATCGGAACCTACGACCCACGCAAGGAGCCGGTGGCGATCGACATCGATCGCGACAAGACCCTGAAGTGGCTGGCCGAAGGGGCGATGCCGACCGACAGCGCCCGCTCGCTGCTCTCTCAGGCGGGAATCTGGCAGGAGTTCCGCGGTCACGGCGCGATCCCGATGGGAGCCGGTGGCGACGAGACGTCGGCGGAGCCGACAGGGGAGACCGCGGGAGAGTAATGTGGCCGGGCCGGAGCACCTCGCGGTCGGCCGCATCGTCAAGCCGCACGGTATCCGTGGCGAGGTGGCGGTGTTCCCGCTCACCGAGAACGAGGAGCGGTTCGAGCCCGGCAGCCGGCTGCTCCTGAGTCGCACCGCCGCGGGCGACGGGACGCTGCTCGCGGTGACGGTCGAGAGCTCGCGTCCGCACCAGGGTCGCTGGCTCCTGACGCTCGACCGGATCGAGGACCGAACGCACGCCGAGCAGCACGTGGGCTCGTACCTCCTCGTTCCGCGGGAAGAGGCGGAGGCGGCGCGCGCGGAGGGCGAGTGGTTCCTGCACTCGCTCATCGGCCGCCGCGTGGTCGATGACGCGGGCAGCTCGCTGGGGGCGGTGCTGGACGTGCTCGAGACGCCCGGTGCGGTAATGCTCGAGATAGGAGCGGCGGGTCGGTCCCGGCGGCTCCTGCCGTTCGTCAGGGAGTTCGTCGCGCGGGTGGGAGAAGAGGAGATCGTCGTCACCCCTCCGCAGGGGTGGCTGGAGCTCTAACGATCGAAAGGCGAAGCGCGTGCACGTGAACGTCCTGACCTTGTTTCCAGGCTATTTCGTGGAGCCGCTCGAGCAATCGATCACCGGTCGCGCGAAGCGCAGGGGCCTGTTCTCCTGGGATCTGATCGACCTGCGGTCGTTCGTCCGCGAGGGAGAGCAGGTCGACGACTACCCGTTCGGCGGCGGGGGCGGGATGGTGCTGAAGCCCGAGCCCGTGTTCCGGGCGTACGAGATGCTGGAGGCACCGCGTCCGTTCGTGCTCCTCTCGGCGCGCGGCCGGCCGTTCACGCACCGGGTAGCGGTGGAGCTGTCGGTGGAGCCCGAGCTGACGCTACTCTGCGGCCATTACAAGGACGTCGACGAGCGGGTTCGCGAGCGGCTCGTCACGGACGAGATCTCGCTCGGGGATTTCGTTCTGTCGGGGGGCGAGATCGCCACCCTGGCCGTGATCGACGCCGTGGTCCGGCTCCTGCCTGGCGTGCTCGGCGACTTCGACTCCGCGCAAGGGGATTCGTACCACGACGACTGGGTGCTGGGACCACCGTCGTACACGCGGCCGGCGGAATACGAGGGCATGAAAGTCCCGCAAGTGCTTCTGTCGGGGGATCATGCCGCGGTCGCCAGATGGCGGGAGCAAGCGGCCGAGCGGCTGACCCGCGAGCGCCGGCCGGACCTGATCGAGCGCAGGAAGCGGGAAGAAGAAAGACCTTGAACCCTCCAACTTCAGGGGATAGCTTATGATTTCCATGGACAATCGCATCGATCAGGACCAGCTCCGCGAGGGCCTCCCCGCGTTCCGCCCGGGCGACACCGTGCGCGTGAACGTGCGCGTTCGCGAGGGCGAGAAGGAGCGGCTCCAGGCCTTCGAGGGCGTGGTGATCCGCCGCAAGGGTGGCGGCGTCAACGAGACGTTCACCGTGCGCAAGGTCTCGAACGGCGTGGGCGTCGAGCGGATCTTCCCGCTCCACTCGCCGGTCATCGCCGACATCGAGGTCGTGCGCGAGGGTCAGGTCCGCCGGGCCAAGCTCTATTACCTCCGGAACCTCTCCGGCAAGGCCGCCCGCATCCGGGAACGTCAGCACACCTGATCGGGTGACCGGTCTCGACGCGCGCCTCGCTCGTCTCTCCGTTTCCGAAATCCAAGCGACTCTGAGTCGCCGCCAGACTGTCGGGCGGCAGACCGCGCTGTACCTCCTCGGCGACCCGCGGGCCGGCGTGCGCGCGCTGGGCGCACGCTATCTGGAGCAGATCCGCGCATCGGAGCGGGAGCGCGCGCGGGTGCGGCGGCTCCTGAGCAACGAGTGCGAGCTGCTCGAAGCGGAGGCTCGGCTCAGGGGCGAGCGCGTGGCCGTCGTGGCGGGAGTCGACGAGGCGGGTATGGCGCCGATCGCAGGACCCGTGGTCGCGGCGGCGGTCATCCTTCCCGACGGCTGGATCGTCGACGAGCTCGACGATTCGAAGCAGGTCGATGCCGCGACCCGCGAATCGCTCGACCGCGAGATCCGCGGCGTGGCGCTGGCCGTGGGCGTGGGCGTCGTCTCCGAGCGGGTCATCGACCGGATCAACATCTACCAGGCCGGGCTCCTCGCCTTCCGGATCGCGCTGTCGCGCCTCGCGCAGCCCTTCGATCTCGCGCTCCTCGACGGCCGCTCTCCGCGCACCTTCCCGGTGCCCCACCGTGCCATCATCGGCGGCGACGCGCGGGTCCGCTCGATCGCGGCGGCGTCGATCGTCGCCAAAGTCGCCCGGGACCGGCTACTCCTGGACTGCCACCGTCGCTGGCCCGCCTACGGCTTCGACTCGCATAAGGGGTACATGACCCCGCAGCACATCGGCGCCCTGCGCCGGCATGGTCTCTCGCCGATTCACCGGCTGTCGTTCCCGCGCGTCTGGGAGGTGGCAGACGCCATGGGTCCCTTGTACCGCGAGCTGTGCGATCGCCTGACGGCCGCGGACTCGCCGGCCACGCTGGAATCGGCGGAATTCGCGTTCGACTCGGCCAGGGCGTCCCTGCACCCGAGCGAGGAGAAGCTGCTCGATCGGCTGCTGGGATCGCGCCGGGAGGCGCTGGCGGAGGTCGGCGCGGGCCTGTAGGTTCCGCCGAGACCGCAATGAAGCTCCCGATCTACCTCGATTACCACGCAACCACGCCGTGCGACCCCCGGGTCGTGGACGCGATGCTGCCCTGCTTTCGGGAGAAGTTCGGAAACCCGTCCAGCCGCAGCCACTCCTTCGGGCGCGAGGCGGAGGAAATGGTGGAGCGCTCCCGCCGACAGGTGGCCGATCTCCTCGGCGCCACCGCGGAAGAGATCGTGTTCACCTCCTGCGCCACCGAAGCCAACAACCTGGCCCTCAAGGGCGCGGCGTGCGCGCGCCGCGCGGCCGGCGACGGCGATCACATCGTCAGCGCGCGCATCGAGCACAAGTCGGTACTGGAGCCGCTTGCGACGCTGGAGGAAGAAGGGTTCCGCGTCACGTGGCTCGAGGTGGACGAGAGAGGAAGAGTCGATCCGGACGACGTCGCGAAGGCGGTCGGCGAAGGAACGATCCTCGTGAGCATCATGGCCGCGAACAACGAGATCGGCACGATAGAGCCGGTCGCCGAGGTGGCCGCGATCGCGCACGAGGCCGGCGCCTGGATGCACAGCGATGCCGTGCAGGCGGTCGGCAAGGTGGCCTTCGACGTCAACGAGCTGGACATCGACCTGGCCGCCATCAGCGGGCACAAGTTCTACGGGCCGAAGGGGATCGGCGCGCTCTTCGTGCGGCGCCGCTCGCGCCGGATGAAGCTCGCGCCCTCGCTCTGCGGCGGGGGCCAGGAGCGGGGGCTCCGCTCGGGCACCCACAACGTTCCCGGTATCGTGGGGCTCGGCGTAGCGTGCGAGGTGGCGGGTCGGGAGCGCGCGGCCGAGTCGGCGCGGCTCGCTGTCCTGCGCGACCGGCTCCAGGAAGGCCTCGAGCGCGAGATCGAAGACCTGGTCGTCAACGGCGACGTCGAAAATCGCTTGCCCCACAATCTCAACGTCTCGATCCCGTACGTCGACGGGGAGGCGCTGCTCCTCTCGCTGGAGGACGTGGCCGTGTCCAGCGGCTCGGCCTGCCGGTCGTCGGCGCCGGGCGGCTCGCACGTCATGAAGGCGATCGGGCGCGACGACGATCTCGCCCGCAGCACGATCCGCTTCGGCCTCGGCCGGTGGACGACCGAGGAGGAGATCGATTACGCGATCGGTCGCGTGACCGAGACCGTGGCGAGGCTACGCTCTATGACCTCGATGGCGTGACCCGGATCGCCGCAGACCTTCCGATATTCCCGCCACCACACCTCCACGAGGATCCGATCCCGCCACCGTCTCGGTGACGCCGGCGGGGGCGCGCCGCGCGCGGCGCCGCCATCCCTGGATCTACCGCTCCGACATCCTCGTCCTTCCGGACGTCCTCGAGAACGGAGCGATCGTCCGCGTGGTGGATCCCGCCGGACGTGCGCTGGGACGCGCACAGTGGTCGCAGGAGTCCCTGATCTCGCTGCGCTTCGTGCGCTGGGAGGACGTGCCGGTCGACGAGGAGTTCTGGGCGGCGCGCCTGGAGGCCGCGCTGGCGCGTCGCGAGCGCGCCGGGATGTCCGGACCGGCCCGGCGGATCGTGTTCGGCGAGGCGGACGAGTGGCCGGGGCTGATCGTCGACCAGTACGGGGACTGCCTGAGCCTCCAGACGCTGACGCCGGCGGCGGAGCGCTGGGCCGCGGCCTGGACGCGGCTCCTCGTCGAGCGGCTCGCGCCGCGCTCGGTCGTGGCCAGGAACGACGTCTCCGTGCGTCGCCTGGAGGGGCTGGAGATGGGGAACCACGTGTGGCACGGCGAGGCGCCGGAGCCGTTCGCGGTGAAGATCGGCGACCGGACATTTCGCGTCGATCTGATGCACGGCCAGAAGACGGGCGCCTTCCTCGACCAGCAGGAGAACTACCGGGCCGCCGCCCGCTGGGCAGCGGGAGCCGAGCGCGCTCTCGACGCGTTCGCCGGCGAGGGAGGGTTCGCGCTCCACATGGCGCCCCAGGTGGGGCGGATCGATGCCGTCGAGAGCTCGGAAGAGGCCGCGGCCCGGGGGCGGGCGAACGCCGCGGCCGGAGGCGCGGAGAACATCACGTGGACGGTGGCGAACGTCTTCGACCGGCTGCACGAGCTGGACGCTGCCGGCGAGCGGTTCGGCGCGATCGTCCTCGATCCTCCCGCGTTCGCCAAGAACAAGAAGTCCTTGCCTGGCGCCCGGCGGGGGTACAAGGAGATCAATCTGCGGGCGATCAAATGCCTGGAGCCGGACGGCGTTCTCGTCACCTGCTCCTGCTCCTATCACGTGTCGCGCGAGATGCTCTTCGACCTCGTGGTCGAGGCCGCGGGCGACGCCGGCCGCACGGTCGAGCTGCTCGAGATGCGGGCGCAGTCGCCGGACCACCCGATCCTCCTCAACGTGCCGGAGACGGAATACCTGAAGTGCTTGGTCCTCCGGGCCCGCTGATCTATCGAGGTGGGGGATCGATTCGCACAGCGACCGTTCGACCGCAAGCCTCCGCCCAGCGCCGCATCCGCTCGATCGTGGGGTTGGCATCCCAGCGCTCGGCGCGCGCTACCGCCTGCTGGGTGATCCCGAGCCTGGCTGCCAGCTCGGTCTGTGTGAGGCCGGCCGCTTCGCGAGCGGTTCGGAGGAGGTACCCCATGGGCTCCGGCTCCCAGTACGGCAACTCTCCCCATCGGCGGAGCGCCGACCACTCCTCGAAGCTGCGGGGCCGGGAGCGCCAGAGGTCGGACGACAGCCTCCATAGCTTCAGAGGCCTAGAGTATGGCTTGAAAATCCTCATTGCACCTCGGCTGCCCAGCGCTCGATTTCCTCGGGATCTCGTGTCCGATTCGCGAACTGACGAAGGGAATCGAGAACGTCCGCCACGCCTTCGGCGGCGGCGGCCGCTTCGAGTCGATCGCGGTCCATCACCGAGCCGCGAGCGCGATACAACAGGTAGGAATTGATCCCTTCCACGGGAACCTCCCAGAACTTCCATGCCGCGAGGCGGTCGACGAGCACATCTTCCGGCGAGAGAAGGATCACGGTCCATTCCCCCATTCGGATCGCGTCGACACGGACGGGACGATCGAAGCTGGGCGCCGGCAATTCGATGTAGATCTGCGCGCCCTCGTGCACCCAGTGACGACCTCGCTTTCGGAAGCCGGCCTCTTCGAGCGAGCGGGTAGCCTCGTCCGTTACCCTGCCGACGAAATCGAAATCCCCGGTCTTGTACGCACCCCCCGTGTAGAGCTCGACCGCGGCCCCACCCACGAGCACCGGCGGACCGCTCCGGAACAGATTCTGAAACCAGCCGACGATCGCGGCAGTACGATCCGATCCTGAGACGCCCTCGAGGACCTGGCGGAAGTCCATAGAAACAATGTATAAGTTGTGGCTGGGAACGGCAATCAGCCCTGACCCCTCGATTCGCTGGACCTCAGATCCTCCCGACGTCCCCCGACCCGCTCACGTCCGCCTGCACCACGGGCTGGCCGCGATAGCGGACGTCCCCGGAGCCGCTGACCTTGGCGTCGAGCTGCTCGGAGACCTGGACCGTCGCCCCGCCGCTGCCCGACACCTCGACCCGAGCCGAGCGCGCGCGGACCTCCAGCAGGTCCAGCTCGCCGGAGCCCGTCACGTGGCCGTCGATCTGGCTGGCGGTGCCGCTCATGGTGATCTCGCCGGATCCGGAGATCGACGCCGAGAGGTCGCCGAAGTCGCCGTTCGCGGTGAGCTCGCTCGAGCCCGAGACGCTGGCGTCGAAGGCCTCCGAGCGGACGTCGCGCACGGCGACGTCCGAGCTGCCACCGGAATGGACCGCGTTCAGGTTGGCGACGCCGATCGTGATCCGGATCGGGTCGCGCGATCGCATGTCGTCCTCGCTGTCGATGTGGAGAGTGCCGCCCTGGACTTCCGTGCGGATCAGGGGCAGCAGGTTGTCGTCGCCCTCGAGGACGACCGAGGGCGCCGCCCCGACGCGGATGACGACGTCGTACTCGCCGCCGACGTCCACGCGATCGAACGCCGCCACGGTCCTGGTGACGCTCGTTCGGACCCCGGAGCCCGCCACCGCGGGGCCGTCCCAGTCGACGGACATGCCGCAGCCGTACGCGAGGGGAGCGATCAGGAGGGGCAAGAGCACACGAAGCATGGAGACCTCCAGGCGAGAAGGAGCGGACGGCGTTTCCGACTTCCTACGAGTCGGGCGTCCGCTCGGTTTCGAAGCCGGCAGGAGGGCCGGATCAGCCCCGGCGGCCGAAGCCGAGCCGGAGGAGCGCCTGGCGGGCGGCCTCGACCCGTGGCTGGAGCACGGGGTCCGCGTTCTCCCAGGCTTGGACGAAGAGCTCGTACGCCTCGCGCGCCTTCTCGCGCTCGCCGCCGGCCTCGTAGGCCTGGCCGAGGCGATCGGCGACGAGCGACCGCACCGTCCAGAAATAGGAAGCGAAGTAGCGCTGGGCATCCGCCGGCCGGTCGTCTTCGAGAGCGAGCATCCCCAACCAGTAGCGCAAGACGAAGTTGGTATCATACCCATCGGGGCCGGTCGCTTGGCGCTGCGCGATGCGGAGAAGAGTTTCTGCTTTCTCCGTCTCCCCACGCCGCCACGCGGCATAGCCGTCGGCGCCCTGGATCAGCCCGTCGACGTAGCGGACGCCGATCGTGTCGTTCTGGGCACGCATGCGCTGGGCGTCGCGCCGGAGCCGGTCGGACGCCTGGTCGAACTCCTGCCAGCGTCCCTCCTCCGCGGCCAGGACGGCGACGAGGAAGGCCTTGTTGCCGGGAACGGTGTCGGCCGGTCCGAAGGAGCGGAGCTCCACCAGCCGCTCGGCCCCGACGGGGATCCCAAGCTCGTGCATCCTGAAGAGCTGCAGCTCAGCAACATCCCTCCTCATCCGTGGATCGTCTAGGGACGCGAAGGCGGAGGCGAGGTCCCCTGTCGTGACATGGGCCCGCCATATTCGGACGAACCATTGATCGATTTCCCGTTGCCTGAGGCGCGTGGCGATCTCCGCGGAGATCGTATGGAAGGGGGGATGCGTCGTATAGCTCACGAGATTGCCGAGGGCGTCGGAAGCGAGCGTGTCGACCGCAGCGAGCGCGCGTGCGCGTGACGCCTCGTCCCCCCAGAGAAGCGCGAGCGCGTGCCGGAAATCGTCCGCGTACTGCCCGTTCGGGGCAAGCTGGACGTATCTGGCCGCGAGCTCGCTCGCCCGCGCGCTGTCCGCCCGCATGAAGGCGACTTCGGTGGGGTGGATGTAGAGAGGAGCCAGTCCGGGATCGAGCTCGATCGCGCGCGCCCACGCCTCGTCGTGCTGGGCGTCGGTCGAGAGCGCGAGCTCGCCGTTGTGGTAGTACGTCTCACCGAGCGTGAACCAGAGCTCGACATCATCGGGATACTTGCGGACACCCTGGCGGAGCGGCTCGAGCCCGTCCAGCGAGCCGCGATCGAGCGACATGGTGGCGCGGACTAGGATCGCCTCGCGTTCGGGGAGCCGTTCGGCGAATCGCGCGGCTGCCTCGAGCGCGAGTGTCGACGGCTCGCTGCCGATGAAATCCGTCCAGCCGTACGCGAGCGACAGGCGGTACTGAGCCAGCGCGAACGTGGAGTCCGCCTCCACCGCCTGCCGGAAGAGGGGGATCGCGGCATCGAAGTCCGATCGGCGGTAGAGGCCCTCTGCTTCCAGATACGCCTTGAGCGCGGGGAGCGACGTAGTGGTCACGCGCGCCAGGTCGACCTGGGGAAGGGCGTCGGGCTTGTCCGCGAGCACGGTCTCGAGGACGCCGATCGAGAGCCGGTCTACCAAGGAGTAGACGGAGTCGGGCGCGCCTTGAACCTGCGTCTGTCCCAGGCTCGCGCCGCTCGACAGGTCGTACACGTCGGCGACCAGGCGCACCTCGGAGCCGAGCGCGGTGGCGCTCCCGAGGAGCGCGTACCGCGCGCCGGTCCGCCGGCCGACCTCGAGCGCGTCTTCGAGGTCCGGGGTCGCCGATCCCTCGACGACTTCGCTCCAGCGGGCGAGGACGGTCCGTCCGTCGATCGCCCGCAGGCCGCCGGCGCCATCGATGTTCGCCGACACGAGGTCGATGACGCCCTCCCGCCAGACGTCGAGACCGGGTCCGTTCACCGTGAACGGGAGAACCGCGAGGCCCGGCGCGGCGTCCTCGGCGATCGCGCCGGCGGGACTGAAGCTCCGGCCGCGGTCCTGGATCACGACGTACAGACCGGCGGCCCCGAAGAGGAGCGAGAAGGCGACGAGCCCACCGAAGAGCGCGCGGCCCCACGTGAGGTGGGGCATTTCGCCCCGACCTACGGAGCGCCCGAGCTGTCCCAGTGCCAGGTCCCACTTGCCGGGCACGTGCGCCTTCGCGACCCGGTCCGCCGTTCGCGGATGCGCCTGCACCCATGCGGTCGACAGCACGATCCCGAGGCCGATCGCGAGCAGGACGAGCGCGACCCACGAGATCCATCCCGGGAATCCAACCGCGTCCCGCAGCGCGTTGGTCCCCAGGAATACGAGTGTGGCCGCGACGAGGTAGAGCGCGAGGATCCGGAAGAGCCGACCCGAGCTCCAACGAGAAGCGGGTCGGCTCTCGGCCGCAGAGGATGTCGCGGTTCCCTCACCATGGGCGTCCGGAACGTCCAACCACGCGGAAGAATCCTCCGCCATCTCGATCGCATAGACGTCGACGGGGGCGGCGATCCCCTTGAGTGTGCGCTCGCCGAGCGGCTCGAAGCGCAGCCCGCGGCGGGCGCGGAGCTGGCGCCACACGTCCTCGCTGGCGACGATCTGGCCGGGCTCGGCCTCGGCCTGGAGTCGCGCGGCGATATTGACGCCGTCACCGTACAAGTCCCCGTCCGGCCCGGAGGCGACGTCGCCGACATGGATTCCGATCCGGAGGGTGTGGCTCTCCCCAGTCGCGCTGCGCGATTCCTTGGCGAACGCCTCGAGGAGGGCGAGGGCTCCGCGCACGGCCGCCTCGGTGCTCGCGAACTCGGCCAGCGCCCCGTCGCCGAGAAACTTGACGATCCGCCCGTCGTGCCGCTCGGCGGCCGCCCGGGAGCTGGATTGGAATCGTTGGATCAGCCGCAGGGCCGCGGAATCATCCTCACTGGCGAGGCGGGTGTAGCCGACGACGTCGGCGAACCAGACGGCGGTGAGATGATGCTGCAGGGTGGTCATAGACCTCGTGCCGCAGGGGGTTCTGCCCATAATAGCCGCGGCCCGACGGGCTGCGCTAGGCGACTCCGGAACGATCACCCACCCGCGTTGGAACGCGATGCGCCTCGCGCGGTAGGAGGAGAGATGCTCCGCAAGAGTTCCATGGTGTTGTTGGGTTTGGCGATCGCCTGCGGTTCGACCGCGGTCCAGACCGAGGCCCCCCTCCCTGGTCGCTGGACGAGCGCCGCCGAGCTGCCGGAGCCGCGGCGCGGCGTGGGGGTCGCCGAGCTGGACGGCGAGGTGTGGGTCGTGGGGGGGATCGGAGAGGACCGCCGGGTCTCGTCCGGCGTCGACGTCTACGACCCGGACCTCGACCGTTGGCTCGCAGGCCCTCCGCTCCCGGAGCCGCTCCATCACGTCGCGCTGGCGGCGGCCGACGATCGCCTGTTCGTGATCGGCGGCCTCCAGGGAGAGCCCGCGATCCCGGTCGCCAGCGTCTATGCGCTCGATCCCGACCTCGGCCGCTGGGAGGTCGTCGAGCCGCTTCCCCGTGCGCGGGGAGCGCTGGCGGTCGCGGTGGTCGACGACGTGATCTACGCGCTCGGCGGGCAGGCCACGGACGAGAGCGCGATCCGTGATGCCTGGCGCTACGATCCGGACGAGGACCGGTGGGACCCCCTGCCCCCGCTTCCGGCTCCGCGCGAGGCGCTCGCGGCGGCGGCGATCGGCGGCGTCGTCTATGCCGTGGGTGGGGAGCTCGGCAGCGCGAGCACCGCGCAAGCCACGCTCGATGCCTTCGATACACGGACGCTCCGCGGGGAGCATTAGCCGCCCATGCCGACGCCGCGCGGGGAGCTCGCCGCGGCGGCCTTCGACGGCCGGATCCACGTCGTCGGCGGGGTGACGCCGGCGGGCCCGCTCGACGCCCACGAGGCCTACGATCCGCGCGAGCGCCGATGGTTGCCGCTGCATCCCATGCCCACGCCCCGCCACGGGCTCGGGGTTGCGGTGGCCGGGGGCCGGCTCTACGCCGTGGCAGGCGGGGCCGCCGCGGCGGGTGTGACGACCGGAGTCAACGAGTTCCTCTCGCCGCTCCTACCGTCGCGAGGAGCCACCGCTCCCATAGGCGCGCCGGAAAATTGACAAAGGCGGGGGTCGGCTCTTAACGTCGATCTCCTGCCGGGTCATCGACAGCAAATCATCTCTCGAAAGGAGCTCTCGGACATGGGGGCCAGATCCCTGCTCGTCCGGATGGTCGGCGTCGCCACGCTCGCGACGATCGCTATGCCTGCCTGCCGCGGCGAGGAGCAAGCCGGGGCGCCGGTGGAAGGATTCCGGACCGAGGCGGTCGCCACCACGCTGCCCGCCGGCGCGAGCGTGGTGGTTTCCGGCTACGACCTGGAAGCTTTCTGGACGCGGCTCAAGGGCACGCGCCTCTACACCGAGCTCGCCGCGATCCCGGACGTCCGGGAGGCTTTCGCCCCCCTCGCGGAATCGCAGGCGGAGTTCCAGGCGGAGACCGGTCTCGCGCTCGACGAGGCCACCCTCATGACCATCTTCGGCCGCAAGTTCGATCTCGGCTTCTACGGCCAGCTCCCCAAGGACCGCGCCGACATCGTGCTGGTCGCGGCGCTCGACGACGAGGAGCAGGCGCGGACGCTGCTGCAGACGCTCGAGACCAAGATCACCGAGGAGAAGGGAGCCACGTTCGCGGACGTGGACCTCGCCGGCACGCAGGTGCGCGTGGCCTCGGACCGCGAGGGTGAGGAGGTGCTCCTGTATTCGATCGGCGACGAGCAGCTCGTCATCGCCACCACGCGGA
Organism: Gemmatimonadota bacterium; assembly: GCA_035699465.1. Taxonomy (GTDB): domain Bacteria; phylum Gemmatimonadota; class Gemmatimonadetes; order JACCXV01; family JAHWKZ01; genus JAICNR01. Next base: position 2,597 of record DASSPT010000184.1, on the reverse strand, counting down.
ATCGGATGCAGGGCGCGCTGTCGCTCGACGGCACCGCGCAGTCGATGGCTTCCAGCGGCGACTACGAGGCAGTGATCCAGAAGCTCCCCGAGGCGACGATCTCGATCTACGTCGACCAGCGGGCGCTGCGCGAGGCCGCGGAGCGAGCCGCCGCGGCCGACACGGCCGCCGGTGCGGGGCTCCAGGAGGAGCGGCTGCGGGCGGCGACGAGCGCGCTGGAGGACTACAAGCTGGCGAGCGCCGTGGGCGTAGGCATCTACTGGACCGAGGCCGGGATCCGGGCCGATGCGTACACCAAGTTCCCAGAAGGAGAGCGCTCGGCGTTGGCCACGATGATGACGAGCTCCCCGACGCCTGTCCGCACGCTGGCGTTCCAGCCCGTCAACACGCTGCTCTTCGGCGCGGTGAACTCGCTCGACGCGCAGATCGTGTACGACGAGCTCCGTCGGTACGCCATAGAGGCCACGCGCATACAGATGAACGTTCAGGGCACGGCCGACTCGCTCCAGGCCGACAGCCTGGTGGTGCAGCAGCTGGCAGCTTTTCAGAGGGAGTCGGGGATCGACATCCAGGCCGACATCATTCCTTGGGTCGGGCAGGAGGCCTCGTTCGCGATCGCCGGCGTCGACAAGACAGGGTTCTTCCCGATTCCCGAGATTGCGCTGACGATCGCGACCAAGGATCCCCAGAAGGCGCGCGAGTTCCTCACCCGAGCCGAGGGGCTGGTCTCCCAGGCCGCGGCGGACCAGGCCTCCATTCCGCTGCAATGGCAGTCCCAGGAGCATCAGGGACAGGCGATCCGCTACGCGCCGACGCCGATGGGTGAGGGACTCTCGCTGTCCTACGTCGTGACGGACGACTTCGTCCTGATCGGCACGAACCGTGGGCTGCTCGGCCGGATGCTGGACACGCGGGGTGGGACCGCCCAGGCGCTGCCGTCCAATCCGGGATTCAGCGCCATGACCGAGTTCTATCCCAGCGAGGCGAACGCGCTCGGGTTCATGAACATCGAGCAGATCCTGACAGAAGCCGAGGGACTGATGGGGACGTTCGGCGGGATGGCCGGGGCGGCCGCCGCCGACACGTCGAGCGGGACCTACAAGGTCATGCAGGCGTTGAAGAATGCGCCCCGGCTCGGCTTCTACAGCGACGCGGAGGAGGGCGGCGCCTTCGGGCACTTCCTGCTCGAGGTGCGGTAGCGCGCCCGAGCGGGCCCGAAAGCGACGCACCGGGAAGGGGTCGCCCGCCGGGCGGCCCCTTCGTTGTTAACCGGATACCCGCGTCCCCCGTTAGAGAGGCGTGCCCGGGCGTCCGGGGCGATTTCTGAATCTGGGGGAGGATCTCCATGGACAACGACATGGCTGCCGTGTTCGGGGCGGTCGGCGTAGCCTCCATCTTCGCGCTCCTGATCGGGTTTTCGACGTGGATCCTGTCCCGCCGGCGTCACGAGCGCACCCAGGCCCAGTTCGACATCCAGCGCCGCATGCTCGAGAAGTTCGAATCGGCAGGAGAGTTCGTGGCGTTCCTGGAGTCCGGCGCGGGCCGCAAGTTCCTGGAAGCGGTCTCGAGCGAAGCGGGATCGCAGGCGAACCGCATCTTCGGTTCGATCCAGAAGGGGGCGATCTGCACGCTGATGGGGCTGGTGGGGCTCTGCGTCGTCGCCTTGAAACCCGGAGATCTCGTGCCGCTGGCGGTTCCCAGCGGGATAGTGCTTGCCATCGGGCTCGGCTACCTGGTGTCGGCGTTCGCCAGCTATCGCCTGTCGAAACAATGGGGATTGCTGCCCCCGTCGGCCTCTTGATTGGTCGCCCTCGCGGCGACCGAAGGGAGGTCCTTCGTGACCCGGGAGCCGCCCCCCGCGTCGCGCGAGCAGGACGACGAACGTGCCGGGCCCTCGGGGTGGGACGAACGCGCGGCGTTCCGCGATGTCTACGAGCGCACCTCGCCGCGCATCGCAGCCTATCTACGCCGGGTGACCGGCTCGCCCGAGTGGTCCGAAGACCTGCTGCAGGATACCTACGTCCGATACCTGAACGCCCGGCGGCCCGAGATGGACGAGCGGCAGACGGTGTCGTATCTCTTTCGCATCGCGACCAATCTGGTGTACGACGGATGGCGTTCGATGCGCCGTGAGCGGGAGTGCGTGGATGCCGTGCCTCCTCTAGCCGTTGCGCCCGAGCCCGTCGGACTCCGCCGGGACGTAGAGGACGCGCTGGCGAAGCTGAGCGCGAGGGAGCGGGCGCTCGTCTGGCTCGCCTACGTCGAGGGGTACGCGCACAAGGACATCGCGCACGTCCTCGGCGTGAAGGATGCCAGCGTGCGGGTGCTACTCTTCCGCGCGCGCCGGAAGCTGGCCGGGATCCTCGACGAGGCGGGATTGACTCCGGAGGTGCTCCGATGAGACCGAACGACGACACGGACGGGCCGATGCGCGAGTGCCCGCGTGAGCGGGAAGCGATGGCGGCGGTCGCGGCCGGGACGCTGGATTCGGGGTTGGAGCGGCACGTGGCGCAGTGCGCGGAGTGTCGCGAGGTGATGGCGGTCTCGGCATGGCTCCAGGGCATCGCGCGCGAGGACGCCGAAGCGATCCTGCCCCG
>DASSPT010000183.1:0-14075 GCA_035699465.1 Gemmatimonadota bacterium | reverse complement strand
GCCGCTCCTCCGGGGTGGTGGGGACCAGGTCCTCGTTGGCGTAGGGAGATTCGAGCAACTCGGCGCGGTCGGCTCCCCTCACCGGCGCTCCGTCAGCCGCGGGTCACTTCGAAGATCGCCGTGACGGCCCCGGTGCACGGCGAGTTCCCCGAGTACGTGCCGATCAGTCGACTGCCGGCGTCCGCGATCGTGGCGGTTCCGCTGAACGTGCCCACGCACGGCACGGTCTGGTTGATCGCGAACGTCACGTTGGTTCCGCTCACGGTGCCGCTGATCGATCCGGCTGTGCCGTCGTCGGTCGTGAACGTGCCGGTCACCGTACCGAGGTACTCAGTGAGCGTGAAAGTGGCGATGAGATCGAGCGGATCTTCGATCGTGCCATGAACCGTTCCCGTGTAGCTGCCCGACAGGACGCCGTCTCCGTCATCTGGTCCCGAGCTATAGCTGTCGCACGCGGCCGACACCGCCGCTGCCACCATGAGCGAAAATTCCGCGACCCTCATCTCCCCTCTTCCCTTCCGACCCGGTCGTTTGCGGATGCTTCAACAACAAGCGCCGCTACTTCGCCCTGTTCGATTCAGTGACGTCCCCCGGCGCCGGCAGTCCCCGCCGCCACCCGATCGTTCCAGGACTCTTTCGGCAGCCCGCGCTCCACCTCGACCATCGTGATGCATCCCTCCACCGGGCACACGATCTGGCACAGGTTGCACCCCACGCACTCGTCCTGCTTGATGCGCGGGACACGCGTCCCGGCGGGAAGCGCGATGCACTGGTGGGCGCCGTCTTCGCATGCTGCGTAGCAGAGCTGGCACCCGATGCAGAGCACGGGATCGATCTCGGCGACGATCCGGTAGTTCAGATCGAGGTCGCCCCACTCCTCGTAGTTGGGGAGCGCCCGACCGCGAAACTCCTCGATCCGCGCGTACCCCTTCTCCCGCATCCACTCTTCGAGTCCCCGCGTCATCTCCTGGACGATGCGGAACCCGTAATGCATGGCCGCGGTGCAGACCTGGAGGGAGGAGGCGCCCATCAAGAGGAAGTCGAGCGCGTCCTCCCACGTGTGGATCCCGCCGATGGCCGAGACCGGCAGCCGGAACTCCTCGGCCTTGCCGAGGCGGGTCACCATGTGGAGCGCGATCGGCTTGACCGCCGGTCCGCAGTACCCCCCCGATGTCCCCTGGCCCGCCACGGACGGGATCGGACTGAACGTGTCGTGGTCGATCGCGATCACGCTCTTGATCGTGTTGATGAGCGAGACCCCGTCGGCACCCCCTCGCTGGGCGGCCATCGCGGGGTTCAGGATGTCCGTAATGTTGGGCGTCAGCTTGACGAGGACGGGGATCGACGAGAACTCGCTCGCCCAGCCGGTGATCTCCTCGAGCACTCGGGGCTCCTGCCCGACCGCCGAGCCCATCCCCCGCTCGCACATGCCGTGCGGGCAACCGAAGTTGAGCTCGAAGCCGTCGCAGCCCGTGTCTTCGGTGCGGCGGATGATGTCCCGCCAGTCGTCCCGCGTCTCCACCATCAGGGACGCAACCAGCGCGTGACCGGGATAGAGCCGCTTGACCTCGGCGATCTCGCGAAGGTTCACCTCGAGCGGGCGATCGGTGATCAGCTCGATGTTGTTGAACCCGGCCACGTTCCGGCCCTGGTAGTCGATCGCCCCGTAGCGCGAGGCTGTGTTCGTGATCGGGTCCCCGAGCGTCTTCCAGACGGCGCCCCCCCAGCCCATGTCGAAGGCGCGCATGACCTGGCCGGCCGTGTTGGTGGGCGGGCCGCTCGCCAGCCAGAACGGGTTCGGCGAGCGGATCCCCCCGCACTCGACCGACAGGTCCACGGGACGACCGGGCTGCGGCCGTCCTTTGCCGAGATTCCCGTTGCCGTTCGTCACAGCGAACCTCCGTTCCCTGTGAGCCACTCGTGGATCCCGCGCGCCGCCCGCTTGCCCTCGGCGGCCGCGTTCACGACCTCGGCGCCGCCGTTGGCGAGATCGCCGCCGGCCCAATATCTGGGGTTCGACGTTCGGCCGGTCGCCACGTCCACCCTGACCCGCCCCTTCTCGTGCGCGATGCCGCCCGGGATCCCGGCGAGCAGCGTCTCGAGCCGGCTCTGTCCCACCGCCAGGGCGACCAGGTCGGCCGGCACGCGGAAGGGCTCGCCGACCGGATTGCAGCCGCGATCGACCGTAGTCAGCCGCACGGCGGTCAGCCGCCCGTTTCCTTCGAACGCGACCGGCACCGCCCGCCACGTGAACGCGACCCCCTCGGCGGTGGCGTGCTCGCGCTCGTGCGCGTAGGCGGACATGCTCTCCGGGCCGCGGCGGTAGACCACCCGCACCTCGGGCACGCCGAGCAGCTTGAGCTCCCGCGCGGCGTCGATGGCCGTGTTGCCGCCCCCGATCACGATCGCCGAGTACACCGACACGGGATCCACCTGCCGGCTTGTCTTGATCGCCTCGATGAGCGCGGTCGCGCCCCACACGCCCGGGAGCTCCTCACCCTCGATTCCGAGCTGCGAGTCGGCCCCCAGGCCGGTCCCCAGGAACACCGCGTCGAACTCCCGCTCGAGATCCCCCCAGTGCACGTCCCGTCCGACCTCCACGCCCAACCGCCACTCGATCCCGATCTCCGACAGCCACTCGACCTCGGCCAGGCTCTCCTCGGCGTGCATCTTGTAGGGCGCGACGCCGTCGGTGTTGAGGCCGCCCGGCCAGGTTCCCTTCTCGTAGATCACCGCCCGGTGGCCGAGCCGCACGAGCTCGTGGGCGCACGCCAGCGAGGCCGGGCCGCCGCCGACGCAGGCGATCGCGCGTCCCGTAGTCGCGCCCGCTTCGAAGAGCTGGATTCCCTCGTGGACGACGCGGTCGGTGGCGTGGCGCTGGAGCCTTCCGATCATGATCGGCGGCTCGCCCTTGGCGTTGTAGACGCACTCCCCGACGCACAGCACCTCGACCGGGCATACTCTCGCGCAGGAGTGGCCGAGCGGGTTCGCCTCGAAAATCGTGCGCGCGGCGCCGACGGGATTCCCGGAATGGATCTGCCGGATGAACATCGGGATGTCGATCGCAGTGGGGCAGGCCGCGATGCACGGGGCGTCGTGGCAGAACAGGCAGCGCGCGGCTTCCGCTCGCGCCTGGGCCTCGGTTAGCGCCGGTTTGAGGTCGGGGAGCCGGGTCTCGACGCGGTCGGTCGCGAGCGGCATGGAGATCTCCTGATGGGCCGTAGACAGACCGAAAGTGTGGAGCTTCCCAGCTCGCCCGTCAAGCAGCGTTAGCGCACCGCCGGCTCGAGCTCCTCCGTGACCTGCTCGTCGAAGCGCCGCCCCGCGTACCAGGCGAATCCCGCCCAGACGGCGATCACCGCGATCGCGAGGAACGACAGGAACCGGATGGGCAACGCAGCCAGACCGAGCGCCATCAGGATCGCGATCCCCTTGCCGAAGCGTTGCACGAACATGTTGCCGAACGCCCGCGCCTTGTATTTCACGTCGGCGTCGGTCGGAACGTACAGGGTCTCCCGCGAAGTCTGGTTGATCGAGTAGTTGAACGCGTTGTCAGAGACCGTCAGGAGCGACCCCGCCCACAGAACCGGAATCGCGAAGTAGACTCCGCTAGAGATCAGCATCGCCGCGGGCAGGACGAGCAGGGCCGTCGTGATACCGAACCGGCGCATGATGAACGAGACGAGGAAGAACTGGGTGATCACGCTCACGGTATTGATGATCACCCCGATGTTCGCGTAGAAGGCCGAGGTCGCTTCCGTGCCTTCCACGCTCTCGAGCTCATTCTTGAACTGGTAGTCGAGGATCTGGGAGGCGAACTCGTAAAGGAACATGATCATCACGATGGCGAACAGGTACTTCGACGTCAGCGACAGGCGCGCCCCCTCGATCGCGGCGTTGGTCTTTTTCTCGCCGGATTCGACGATGCGGGCCTCCGCGCGCCCGCGCCCGATCGCCGCGGTCTCCCCTCCAGCGAGCGACTCGATGCGAAAGGCGATCAGACCGAGCGCCACAGTGGCCCCCGCTGCAGCAGCGATCAGCGTTCCGATTCCCAAGTCCTCGACGGTCGTCGCCACAACGGTCGCCCCCGCCAGGCCGCCCAGGATTCCACCCCCGCCGATCAGCCCGTACAGCCGCTTCGACTGGCCGGAGGTTGTCAGCTCGTTCAGGAATGCCCAGAAGGTCGTGACCCATACCGTCGACCAGGCGTCGCCGAAGAGGTAGAAGGCCCAGTACTTGGGGGCGCCGGGCTCGGCCGGCGAGGGAAGCGTGATCGCGAACCAGACGAGCGCGACCAGGAAGATCGCGCACAGGGCCGGGATAAGGCGCTTGCTGCCCAGCCGGTTGTAGAGCCAGCTGAAGACCGCCACCGCGACGATCGCGACTCCGATGTTCCCGAGCTTGGCATACAGCTCGAGCTCCGCGCCGCGATCGCCGAGGGGATCGATGAACAGGCCGGTCTTCAGGGGCTTGAGCACCCAGAAGACGAGGATCACGAGGAACCAGAACAAGAAGAACAGCAGCGCGGGCTCGACCTCGCGCTTGCGGATGTCCACAAACAGCTTGAGGATCCGCTCCATACCGCTCTTCAGCCTGCCGGGGTTCCGTGCAGCAATGCGCAGGCGCTCAGCCTGCGACTTGCTCCCGCACCCTCTCCGGCTCGCCGGAGATCTCCGGACGGTTCCCCTTCTCGATCTCGGCGTGCTCCCGGACGATCATGAAGACGACCACGAACCAGATCGCGATGATCGCCAGGTTGAGCGCGGCGAACCCCTTGGTGCCGAACGCCCAGATCTGGGTGCCGAGAAACACCACGATCGCCGAACCGACGTCGCCGATACGCTGCATGAAGCTGTCGGTGACCTGCTTCGCCTTGTACTTGATCTCGTGCGACGTCGGCAGGAAGAGCATCTGGACCGTCGTCTTGTTGACCGAATAGTCGGAGGCGTTCTCCGCGGTCTTACCGATTCGCGCGTAGCGGATCGCCGGGGCCAGGAAGATCAGCGCGTAGGTTCCCAGGGCCACGATGGGGAGCCAGAGAAGCCCGGCCTTGATCCCGAACCATTTGATCAGCCGTCCCACGATGAACAGCTGGAGGAACATCCCGATGAGGTTCACCCACAGGAAGAAGCTCGCGTAGAACCGGCCGATGACGTTCCCCTCGATCTCCTCGCGGGTCTCCGTGGCGTTCGGGTCGCCGAACTCCTGGTCCCCGATCGCGGCGGTGGATCCGGAACCGATGGCGGCCTGGATCACCTCGTCGGCGGTCGCCTTTCCATGGTCTTCCACCAGGCTTCCCAGGATGTACTCGCCGGTCGTGTTCACGAGGTTCAAGAGGAGGATGAGCAGAGCGATAAGCCCGATGTACTTGTACCGGAAGAGCATGTCGAACCCGAGGCTCTCTTTCTTCTTCCCCGTGTCGCCCCGCTCGGCCTTGGCGCTGAGCTCGCGCTGGCGCGCCTCCATCGCCGCCTTCCCCCAGACCCGAGCCGAGATCACGCGGGTCAGCACGATACAGATGCCGAGCAGCACGCCGGCCACGAGCAGCATCTCGTAGACGCTGATGTACTGCAGCAGCCAGGTCGCGATGTACGCGCCCGCGAAGGCGCCGAACGAGCCCCCGAACGCCACCAGCGGGAACAGGCGCTTCCCTGCGTCGTTGTTGTAGACGTCGTTGGCGTACGACCAGAACTGCGCCACGACCATGACGCTGAAGATCCCCACCCAGATGAAGAACGCGTAGCCCAGATAGGGGACGTTCGTCCGACTGAGAGCCCAGAACACCACCAGACAGGCCATGAACGCGAGAGTGACGACCGTGATCAGCCGTGTCCGCTCGTAGCGCGAGACGAGCTTCGAGTAGGCGCCGATGATGAAGAACAGGAATACGGCCATCGCCGCTACCAGATAGCTCTTGGCCTCCGCCCCTCCGCCCGAGAGGATCAGGGCCTCCCGGACCGGCTTGATCAGGTAGTAGGATGTGAGGAGCAGGAATACGTTGAAGGCCATCAGGAGCGTGACCGGGCCCTCGCCCGCGTGGACCTCCGTGAAGATCCCGAGGAACCGCTCCAGAGGGCTCCGCTGGCTAGCTGCCTGATTCATAGTGGGGCCTCCCGACGCGACGTAGGGAAACGAGGAACCACGGCGCGCGGCGCGCGCGCTGTCAGGAAAGGTGCATTCTACGCGGAATCGGGCACGTACGGAAGGGTGGGACGGTGGGCGGAGTCCGGCGGGCCGGCTCGGGAGAGGCCGATCGAAGGGGCGCCCATGGACCTAGATCGAGGCGCCGGCCGTCTCTTCCTGCTCTTCGCTGACGCGCTCGGACCATCCGCCGGCGCCGTTTCCCGACCCGGCCGACCGCCCCGTGAGGAGCCGGTTCAGGTCGATCCCTTCGGCTTCGGCCAGCCGGGCGAGGAACAGCCACGACCGCGGGATCTCGCCGCGCTCGTACTTGCTGATCGTCTGCTGGACCGAATCGACGGCTTCGGCGAACGTCCGCTGGTCCCGCCGGCCGCGGATCTCCTGAAGTCGCTGCCCGACCTCAATCCTGATCTCTCTCTCCCTCATATCTCACTCCCCTATGGTATAGTGCGCCCCATGAGATTGTAGGAGGGCCCGACTACGGTTGCCGTCAGGCATCGTACATCCTCCGACGATACAGGTAACCCCACGGCGGACCGGATGGTTCCCGGCGATTTTCCTTTTCGAACCGCCGGGGTAGATTGGCTGCCTTCCGGGCGAACCCTGAACCATCTCGAGGCGGCGTGACGATAGGCATCCGGCGGGTGGCGGCACTTCTGGTCGCGTTGCTCCTCGTCCTGACGCCGCTGGGCACCGCCTTCGGCGCCCATCCGTGCCCGCATCACGACGGCGTCGCCGCGGCCGGCGGGGTCGACGGCTCCGTGCCGGAGCACGATCCCGGTCCCGGTTTCGGCCACGAGCACGACGCAAGTGCCGGCACCGCGACGGACGCCGGCCCGGACTCCGAGGCGCACGGAACCTGCACCTGCATGGGCCAGTGCCAGGCCGGCGCCGCCCCGTCCATGCCGGCGCCCGCGGTGGGGTCCGACGTGCCTCTGCCCCCCGCGGCTCCCCACGCCTTCCTCCCCGCGCGGCCCCTGCCCCGGACCGCGATCGTCCCCTTCTCCCTCCCCTGGGGGAACGCACCACCGACCCTCTGATCGGCGGATTCCTCTTTCCGGCAGGCGGCGCACTTCGTCCGCCCGGTCCACAGAGTCCCGATCGGAGGTCTGTTGATGTCTTCGTTCCATCGTGTGTTCCGCCCCGCAAGCGCGGCCAGGATCGCGGCCTGCGCCCTCGTGGGGGTTCATCTATGGACCGCGCCGCTCGCCGGCCAGGAGGCCGCGCTGCGGGGCGTCGTCCTCGACCCCGGCGGCCAGCCCGTGGCCGGCGCCGAGGTTTCCGCCGGCGCGGCCCTCGCACGAACCGGAGACGACGGCGCGTTCGAGCTGACGCTCCCCGGAGGCCGGCACGCCCTGCGCGTCGATCGCCTGGGCTACCGGTCCGTGACGCTGCGCGCGTCCGCTCCCGGTCCCGTCCGGATCGTCCTGTCGCCCGCGCCCATCCTCATGGAGGGGCTGACGGCCATCGGCAGCCCGGGCGAGCTCGACGAGGTGCGCGCCAGGATGCTGGAGGTCCCCGGAGCCGTCGATCTCGTCGAGGATGACGAGCTCGAGCGGACCCGGCAGACGAATTTCGCCGACGTGCTGCGCTTCACCCCGGGCGTCTACGCCCAGTCCCGCTTCGGCGCCGCCGACGAGCTCCAGCTATCGATCAGGGGTTCCGGTCTGCGCAACAACTTCCACCTGCGCGGCGTCAACGTGCTCGTCAACGGGATGCCGTACCGCAACGCGGACGGGTTCACCGACTTCGAGTCGCTGGAGATCCTGACGGCCGCCAACGTCCAGGTCTACAAGGGCGGCAACGCGCTCCGCTACGGGGGCGGCACACTGGGCGGCGCCATCAATCTCGAGACCCGGACCGGCTACACGGCCGAGCCGTTCGGGCTCTACGCGCAGGGCGGATCGAACGGGTTCTTCAAGGGTCAGATCTCGAGTGGCGGGGTATTCGACGATCTCGACTACTACGCGAGCTACGCGCGCACGGACCTGGACGGCTTCCGGCGGCATTCCGGACAGCAGCGCGACCGGTTGAACGGCCACCTGGGAGTCGTGCTCGGCTCCCGCGTCGACCTGCGCGGCTTCTGGTTCTTCGCCGACGTCGAGGAGGACCTTCCCGGTTCGTTGACCCGCGAAGAGATGGAGTCCGACCCCGAGGGAGCCGCCCCGGCCAACGTCGCGAACGACTGGGGGCGCGAGTACACCCTCCATCACCTGGGCCTCCAGATGCGGGCCCAGCTCACCCCCCACCAGAGGCTCGAGGTCTCGCCCTATTTCCAGTTCCGCGACATCGTGCATCCCATCTTCCGCGTGATCGACCAGATCAGCCGCGACGTCGGCCTCGAGGTGCGCTACGAGAACAGCGCCCCGATAGGCGGGCGCGAGAACCGCTTCGTGATGGGCTTCCAGCCCACGTTCGGGAACGTGGACAATCGGCACTACGAGAACGTCGGTGGGGAGAAGGGCGCTCTGGCCAAGGATCAGCGCGACGAGGCCGGCGGCGCTGCCGTCTACCTGGAGGACGTCTTTTCGATCACGCCGCGGCTCTCGGCGATCGCGGGCGCCCGGTACGACCGTTCCCGGCGCGCGGTCGAGGACGCCTTCCTCGCCGACGGCGACCAGACGGACGAGCGGATCTACGAGGCTCTCCTGCCCCGGGTCGGCATGATCGTCGAGCTGCCCGAGATCGGCGGGCAGATCTTCGCCAACGCCAGCGGCATCCAGGAGCCGCCCCTGCTCCTCGAATTGAACAGCCTGACCGTTCCCGGTCTCGTCGATCTCGTGGCCCAGAAGGCGTGGCAGTTCGAGCTCGGGACGCGCGGGCGAGCCGGCGACTGGCGCTGGGAGCTGTCGGCGTACGACATCGAGCTCGAGGACGAGATCGTGAACGTCAATATCCAGCCGTTCCCGGGAGCGCCGTTCACGGTCCCGAGCTACCGCAACGTCGACGAGACGCGCCACCTGGGGCTCGAGGCCGGGCTCGAGCTGTCCGCGCCCGTAGAGCTCCTCGCCGGCGACGAGAGCGGCGAGCGGGCGGGCTTCCGGATGGCGTACACGCTGTCGAAGTTCGAGTACGTGTCCGATCCGGATCACCGCGGGAACGAGATCCCGGGGATCCCGACCCACGTCCTCCAGCTCGAGGCCGAGTACGCGCACCCGGCGGGGCTGACGCTCTCGCCTTCCATCGAGTGGGTGCCCGACGGCCTGTTCGTCGACAGCGCGAACACGATCACGAGCGACGGATGGCTGACGCTGGGCATGCGCGCTGAGTGGCAGATCGAGGGCCTGGGAGGAACTGTCTTCGTCGAGGGGCGAAACCTCACCGACGAGGTGTATTCGCCCACCGTGTCCGTAGACGACGCCGCGGGCCGCTACTTCCAGCCCGCCGACGGGCGATCGCTCTACGCCGGAGTGCGCTGGCAGCCTTGATCGCCGGATCGCATAAGGCGGCCGGCCGGATTGGCGGTCGGAGCTCGGTCCTCGCGCTGGCCGCGCTCGCCGCCGTGCACGCCCACCTCGTCTCCTCCTCTCCCGAGGACGGCGAAGCGCTCTCGGAGAGCCCGGCCGTCATTCGCCTCGTGTTCAGCGAGCCGGTCGAGGCAGGACTCAGCCACATCGTCGTCTGGTCGGCGCTCGACTCGCTCGAGATCCGGGTGCGGGCGGACTCGACCGACTCCCGGATCCTGTTGGGGGACGTGCCGCGCCTCGCTCCCGCCGAGTACCAGGTCGACTGGCGGGTGGTCTCGGCCGACGGGCATCCCGTCGAGGGGAGCTACCGGTTCACCGTGCTGGCTCCCGCGGGGACCCCGGACACCTTCCCGACCCTCGGCCCCCCGGCCGCCCACGGGCCGGGCATGGCCGGCCATGCCCACGCAACGGGCCCGACCCTCGCGGCCGGTGTGTCCGCCATCCTCCGCGGGCTCGCGCTGTTCATGCTGGTCGCGCTGGCGGGCTGGCTGGTTCAGATCGTCGCGCTCGGCGGAGTGCCGCCGCGCGGGGCGATGCGGACCGCGCTCCTCCTCGCCACGCTGGCGACCGCGTTCCTCGGCGCCCATTTCGCGGCGTGGCTGTGGCACGTCACGCCAGGCGGGCGGACGCCCGACGTCGCGGCGGCGCTCGGCACCGGCCCCGGACGGGTCGAGGCCCTCCGCGTGGGGCTCGCGTTCCTCGCCCTCTGGGCGGTCGGCCTCGCGCGCCGGCCCTGGATCGCGCTGACCCTGGCGCTGGCGGCCGTCCTCGTGAGCGGGGCGACGGGGCATTCCGCCGGCATCTCGCCGCGATGGTCGATCCCCCTCAAGTCGCTCCACCTGATCGCGATCGCGGTCTGGGTCGGCGGCGTGGCCTGGCTCGCCGTCGCGGCGCTCGACCCGGCGGCGTTCGGCGCGTCCGCGCAGCGCGTCTCGGGCATGGCCCTCGGCGCCGTCATCGTCGTCGGCCTGACCGGCGTGGCCCAGTCCGCGCTCTTCCTCCCCAACGTGTCCGCGCTGCTCGGCTCGGCCTACGGCCGGCTCGTCCTCGCGAAGGTGGCGGGGTTGGCGGGGTTGGTCGCCTTCGGCGCCTGGAACCGCCAGCGGCTGATGCCGCGCCTCGACGAAGGCGCCGGGCAGGCGGCCCTGCGTGCGTCGACTCGCCGCGAGCTCGCGCTCATGCTCGCCGTCTCGCTCGTGGCCGGGATACTCGCCTACGTCCCCCCGCCGTCCTCGTGAGCTGCATGACCCCGAGCACCGCCATTCGCATCTCTCGGACCCGTGGGGTTCGGACGTCCATCCGCCGCGCGGCGGCGCTCGTCCTGCTGCTGCTATTTCCCGTATCGCTCGGAGCGCACGCCGTAGTCCAGCCGGCCGAGGCGCCGCCCGGCGCGTACCAGCGCTATGTGTTGCGCGTGCCGACCGAACGCGAAGTGCCGACCACGCGCGTCGAGATCCAGTTTCCGGCCGCGGTCACGGTCGTATCGTTCGCCGACGTCCCGGGATGGTCGCTCGAAGTCATGACGGATTCGGCGGGAAGGATCGTGGGCGCCGCTTGGACGGGCACCCTCCCACCCCAGCGCTTCGTCGAATTCCCTTTCGTGGCGGTCAACCCACGGGAGGACCTCAGGATCGCGTGGCCGGTGACCCAAACCTACGCCGGCGGCGAGGTTGTCGAGTGGGCCGGCCCCGAGGATTCCGAAACCCCCGCCTCCGTGACAGTTATCGCAGCCGACTCCAGTGTCGGCTGGGATCCCGAGACGTGGCTCGTTTCCGCCGGGCTCATCATCTCGCTCCTCGCCCTCGGCTTCGCCCTTCGCCCCCCAAGGAGCCGGCCGGCAGGCGCTTGAGACTCACCTCCAGGACGGCCCGTCTCCGCCGGTTAGGTGGACGATTTCACCAAAACGAGTGCCTTCAAAGCGGACGATCGCCACCTCCGAGCTCGAAAGCCGCATTCTTGTGAACGCGATCCACGATCCGTCGGGTGACCAGCTCGGGTTCAGGGCCCGGGCGTTGTTCGCGAGGTCCGGGTTCAGCTGAACGAACCCCGTCCCATCGACCCCGATGACGGCAAGGTCACAGAGTGTGTCCCAGCATATACCCGTCATGAACGCGATCTTGGACCCGTCCGGCGACCAGTTGGGGTCGAAGCCTTCGCTGGCGATTCTGACGATCGGAGAACCCCGGGTCGTGCCCATCCGATAGATGCCAGTCCCCCTGCAGAAAGCGATCGATGAGCCGTCAGGACTCCACGCGGCACAGCCATCGGAGTCGGAATCATCGGTCAAGCGAACCGCCCCGCTTCCGTCCGCGTTCATGATGTAGATCTCGCCGCTCGGGTCATCCCGCGTGCTCGAGAAGACGATCCTCGACCCGTCGGGCGACCATGCCTGCGGTCCGACCCAGTCGCTGCCTAGGCTGTTCGTGAGCCGCACCAGCCCGCTACCGTCCACGTTCATCGAGTAGAGCTCGAACCCTCCGCCAGGGTTGTCGCGATCGCTGGAGAAAACGATCCGCGAGCGGTCCGGGGAGAGCGCCGGCCAAATATCCTCCGCCGGATGGTTGGTCAGATTGACCACCGCTCCGCCGCCTGCGAAGGTCAAGAGCTGGATGTCACCCCCCGAATGAAAGGCGATCCTGGAGGAACGTTGGAAGCATGTTGCGGTGAACGTGACGCGCACCGTGACGTCGCCCCGCATGCGGATCTGGAGAGGGTCGGACGAGACGATGACCTGCGCGGGAACCACGTCCGACTGGACCAGGCAATGGTCGGGGACTTCGCTCAGCCGCACGTTCCAGACCGCGCCCGGGGATACGTCTGCTTCGATCAGAAGCGAGTCATTCGTCCCGATACGTTCCTCTCTAATCGACGTCGCCTCGACGGCGAGCGCATAGCTATTGGAGTTCAGATCGATCCCTTGGCTCACGGTCTTGATCAGGAGCGCGCCGGGTCCCGGGCAGCGAACCAGGAAATCGACGCGGGTTATTCGGTCCGAAGCGATCGTGAACGGGCGCGTATTACCCCCTTCGATCGAGCAATTGGCGGCCAGGTTCTCCAGGCGGACAGAATGTGAACCCGACTCGAGCTCCGAGAAACGCACGGTGCCCCCCGCCGGCTCCACGGGCACACGGGGGCCAGGCGTGTCCTCGCCCGCCAGGGCGATAACGACGGCATAGCCGTCGGGGTCGGGCCTCGCTCCGTTCACCCTGACCGTGACCTCGAGTGTGCCCGCGACTGTAGGCCCCGGCTCTACGGGGGGCTCGGGTCCGACCGGGCTTCCCGGGTCCACATGTTGACTGCACCCCGCAAACCCCGACACCAGTGCGAGGGCGATGACGATTCTGATAAGGCTTCGGTTATTCATGCTCTCTCTTATCCTCGGTTGGCGGCCACCGGGTGAGGTCACCTGAGACGGACAGAGTTGCCCGTCACCTTCTAATACGATGAATCCGCTTCTCTTCCCCTCATGCCCGCACATGATCGGCGTTGTTGGGCAGTGGACCCCCCCCTCCGTAGCTGTTCGGATAGGGCGTCTATGGGCTGGCACTCAGGATCTCGCCCGATACGGTGAGTAGGAGGGCGGAACTTGTTCGAGAACCTGGACAAAAAAGGCGCGCGCTCCGAAAGGAGCGCGCGCCGACTTCGGTGCCTACGAGGTAGTCCCTCCATAGCTGACAGTGCCGGATCGAGTGCTCACACATCGTCAGGTGGATCGAACCGGACCACGTCACCTGTTCGCGGGCGCGACGGCAACCGGTCCTATGCCACGGGTCGGACCACAGGCTGTACGTGACCCAGCGTCAATAATCATCCCAGCCGCCTACATCGCAGACTGCAGATGACCCGACCGCTATTGTCGCCGTGTTCGAAATCACGCCTTCAAACGACGCGGTGACCGTGCCGAAGACGCACTCGTCGCCAGGAAGGCCGGTCACGAGACCCGTGCTGTCAACGGTACCAACCGTCAGTCGAGACGTTGAAAACACCACCTCGGGACTGGGAATCACCGCCCCGTTCATGTCCCGGACGATGACGGTGAGCTGCGCGGTGTCGTTTACCCGAACCCTGAGGAACGCAGGTAGGAGAGTCACACTCCCCACCACCCGGCAACCTGGCGCTGATGGCGAGCCGACGGTGATGACCGCCGCGTTCGAATTCACGCCTCCAGACCAGGCCCAGACCCTGCCGACGCCGCATCCGCCGACGAGGCCGGTCACGAGGCCGTGCCTGCCCACCGTTCCATCCTTTAGACCGGTCACGGTGAAGACAACCTGGGGATCGGCGATCACCGCACCGTCCGTGTCCCGGACGATCACGTTCAACTGGGCGGTCTCTTGTAGAGCGACCGTGAGGGAATCGGGCGAGAGGGTCACACTCTCAACCCTCAATGGGGTGTCGACGGGATCGGGATCCGGCGGACCGGGGTTCTCTGGACCGGGGACCTCTGGACCAGGGTTCTCCCCGCCC
>DASSPT010000182.1:0-6669 GCA_035699465.1 Gemmatimonadota bacterium | reverse complement strand
GGGGGGAAGCACCCCCGGCGGCCGAAACCTTCCCGAATTCTTGAACTCTGAAACCGACTCCGACGTCCTGTCGTAGGCAAGCACGAGATGAGAAACGAAGAGGATTCACCATACTGTAAGCGGAAAAGGAGCAATACAATGCGTGCCATCATCGCCGGGTTCGTCGCGGCGACCCTGTACACCCTGGCCATCGCGGCCCTCATCGGAACCTCGATGCCGTCGCGGCAGGAACTCCAGGCCATCGATGCGTCGTACCTGGCCAACGTCTCCGCGGAGCTGATCCAGATCGTCGAAGTGGAGTCGAATCCGTCGGTTACGGTCCAATAGCACGATTCAGGTAGGGGTAGAAACCGAGAGGGCTCGCCGAGAGGCGGGCCCTTTTCGCGTCAGGGGGAAATCCCTACACGGTCGACCTCCCTTCCCCCGACAGACGAGGGGCCCGCGGCCGGCTAGGATGGCCCCATGGACCCACGGAGCTACGCCGCAGCCGACAAGACCCGGGATGGGACGTTCGTCCACATCCGCGCGATCCGGCCCGATGACGGCGGGCTGCTCTCGGAGAGCTTCACCCAGCTCTCGACCGAGACGATCCGTGAGCGCTGGCGTGGGCTGAAGACGGGTTTGACCGCCGGGGAGATCGTAGAGCAGGTGGCGGTCGACCCGGACGTCCACGTCGGGCTCGTGGCCACCGTCTGGATCGAGGGTGAGGAACGAATCGTGGGGATCGCAAGCTACTTCGTCGATCCATGGTCGGAGCCGCGCCGGGCAGAGGTCGCGTTCATCGTCCTCGATGAGTGGCAGGGCCGAGGAATCGGCAGCCTGCTCTTCGCGCACCTTGCCCGGATCGGGCTCCGGCTGGGGATCGACGTGTTCTACGCGCTCGTGCCGGCCTCGAATCGCCGCATGATCCGGGTGTTCGAGAGGAGCGGGTTCTCGGGCGAGGTGGAATACGACGGTGCAGAGGCCTGGGTGACGCTCGACCTGACCGGGAAGGGAGCCGTCACGCCGCCCGCGGTCGCCGCCTTCATGTAAGACCGCACCTGCCGGCGCCCCGCACGCCGGCCCTCCCGCTCAGCGCATGGTCCTCTCGACGCCCACTTCCAGCTCGGGCTCGTCCACGAACAGCGTCACCGCGCCGCCCGAGACGCTTATCGCCACCACCTGCCGCACGCCGACGTCGTTGCCGTTCAGATACTCGCCCAGGCTCATCGTCACCTCGTCGGCGCCGACGACCTGGAGATCGGTGGTCGCCAGGAACTTCCGGAGCTCGTCGACCTGCGTGCGGTTCCTGGCGAGCGCGTCCTCGAAGGCTCCGCGCTCGTCGACCCCTAGGACGGTCCCCACCCGTACGACCCGCAGATCGTCCAGCGCGAGACGGCCGAGCGACTGAAGCTCGTGGGTCTCGCTCTCGACGCGGTCGAGCGCCGGGACCAGCGTGCCGATCCCGGGCCTGTCGGCGGCGGATTCCGTACCCACCTGGCCCCGGGCCGCCGCCGGCGCGGCGAGAATCACCACGAGGAGGAGCCCGATCCGCAGGAACGCCGGGTTCGGAAGGAACGCCATATTCGAAGCGTACGCGGGCCGGGCCCCGGAATCTGTCAGGTTCCAGACGACTTGCGCCGCCGCTCGAGGGCGGCTCGCGTCATCGTCCGGACCATCCCATACACTGCCCGCTCGGGCCAGGGTCGATCGTGGAGGCCGAACAGCCACCCGATGTTCGCGTAGGACGACGGATCGCGGCCGTCCAGGAACCATCGGTCGTTGAGGTCGCGCGCGATCCGGTAGGCGTGTCTCGGCGTCCGGGTCCAGGAGAGGATTCGCTTCCCCCAGTACATCCGGCGGCGGTTGGCGAGCCAACCCGTGTCGCGCATCTCGGCCATGGCCGCGTTCCACATCGGGTCGTCCGTCTCTCCCGCCTCGAGCCGCGCACGCGAGTAGACGGCCTCGCGCGGATCGTCCGCATGGGCGTCGAGCGTCGCGCGCGACCAATCCGGCAGCGAGGAATACGAATCGTAGGCGGAGCGCGTGTGCCAGACGAAGTTGACGGCCAGCTCGCGGCGGACCACGAGCTGCTCGAGGAACGCGTCGGCGGAGGCGCGAATCCTCCCGGCGCGGGCACCGCGCGCCGCGGCCGACGCCTCCCGCACCGCGAGCGCCACCGCGACCGGCGAGATCTGACCGAAGTGGAGGTAGGGCGAAAGCCGGGAGCCGGCCGGTCGCGATGGATCGCCCCGGTCGTCCGCGTAGCCTTCGAGGCCTTCGAGGAAGAGCCGCAGCCGCTCCTTCGCGTGGGACGCGCCGCCGGGAAAGACATGGCGGACGGGTCCGATCGCGCGGTCGACGGCGAGGCCCGCGAGGATCCGGTCGACGTCCGAGAGATCGAGATCGTCCCCCCCGGAAGTCTCCACGTCCCGGCCATCCCGCTCGATCCGCGTGGAGCGGAGGCCGACCAGGAACTCCTCCAGTCGCGCATGGATCCGCGGCCGGATCGTGCGCGCCGCCCACTCGCGTTTCGGGCTGGCCGACTCGACCGGCACGACCACGTCGGACTCGACCTCGATGACGGCTCGGCCGGCCTCCCGCGCGACCCGCTCGCGCCAGGCCCGCTGATGCCGCAGATAGCCACGGTCGCAAACGACGATGGAGGCCCCCCGCGCGAGCCCGAGCGCGACGTCGGCGGGGTCGCCCAGGCGGGCCACGAACCGCGCCCCCCGGCGCGCGACCGCGCGCGCGGTCTCGGCGAGCCCCTCGAGCAGGAACGCGTAGTGTCGCAGGTTCGCGCCGGGATACGAGTCCGTCAGGCCGAACCCCACGACGACCGGCTCGCTCCGCGCGTTGGCGCGCTGCACCGCGTACTCGAGCGCGTGGTTCCCGTCGGCGCGCTGGCTCTGCTGCATCCAGTAGAGGACGTACCCGCCCTTCGCCACGGGTAGATCGTTCCGCCAGTGGATTCGCTCGGGGTGGATCTTCCGGGTCGCGCGCATCCTCTACTGGCGACCGGCCGCGGCGCCCGCGAACTTGGCCTCGTGCTGGAGACGATCTACAAGGAGCTCATCCTCGACCATTACCGAAAGCCGCGGAACAAGCTCTCCATGGCCGAGCCTACCGTGGTGGTCTCGATGCGGAACCCGCTGTGCGGAGACGAGGTCGAGCTCATGCTCGCCGTAGACGGCGATCGGATCGTCGACGCCCGTTTCGGCGGTCAGGGTTGCTCGATCAGCCAGGCCTCGGTCTCGATGATGACCGAGTCCCTCATGGGCCGAACGCTCGACGAGGCGCTCGAGCTGGAGAGCAAGTTCCTGGCGCTGATGCGCGGCGAGGAGGAGCCGAAGCGCGACAGGGCGCTCGGCGACCTGCGCGCCCTGGAGGGCGTATCGAAGCTGCCGGTGCGGATCAAGTGCGCGCTCCTCGGATGGAACGCGCTGGACGAAGCGATCAAGGCGCACCGCAGGAGCGAAGAGGGGCTGATGGGGAAGCGTCTGGAGTTCGAGGACCTGACCTCGATCCCCGAAGGGTTCGACCCGGCCGAGCACAAGGAAGACCTGCCGAGCTGAAGCGCGCCGCGAGTCGTTGCCGCGCGCCACCAGGGGGGCTCGGGATTATCCCGCGAACGTGTCGCAGGTCTCCGGGTTCCCCGATTCGAGCCCTGTGCGGAGCCACTGCTGGCGCTGAGCAGAGGACCCGTGCGTGAACGACTCCGGCTGAACGGCGCCGCCCGCTTTCCGCTGCAGACGGTCGTCCCCGATCGCCGCCGCCGCCCCCAGTCCCTCCTCGACGTCGCCCGGCTCGAGGAACGAGCCGGTCCGGTTCGCGTGGTTCGCCCAGACGCCCGCGTAGCAGTCGGCCTGGAGCTCCAGCGCGACCGACAGCGCGTTCGCTTCGGCGCCCCCCACCTGCTGCTGCATGCTCCGCACCTCGTCGGCGGTGCCGGCGAGGTTCTGGACGTGGTGCCCCACTTCGTGGCCGATCACGTAGGCGGCGGCGAAGTCTCCCGGACCGCCGAGCCGCTCGAGCTCGCGGAAGAACCCCAGGTCCAGATAGAGCTTCTGGTCGAGGGGACAGTAGAAAGGCCCGGTCTGGGACGACGCCGTGCCGCATCCCGAGCGGACTACGTCGGTGAAGAGGACGAGCGTCGGCGGCTGGTACGTGGCGCCGCGCTCGGCGAAGATCGCGTTCCACGCCTCCTCGGTGGTGCCGAGGATCGTGGCGGAGAAATCGGCCGCCGGGTCTTCGCCCGGAGCGGGCGGTGGGCCGGCGGGCTGGGTCTGCGTCTGGGTCTGCTCGGCGACCTGGAAGAGGGTCTGGGGGTCGACGCCGAGGCAGAGGCCGATGAGGAGGATCAGGAGGAGGCCGATCCCGCCGCCCGCGAGGCCCACGCCGCGCCCGCGCCGGTCCTCGACATTGGTGCTCCGCGTCCGCCCCTTCCACCGAACCATGGCGAGAAGCTAACGCGCCACGCCGCGCCGGGGAACAGGCTCCGGCATCAACCGACCCTTGCGGCGCACTCCCGCCTGCGCTCCTCCACCTCGTTGAGCTGCCGGACCTGGTCCAGGGACTCGTCCTGGAGCGCGTGCCAGCGGGCGGCGAGGTCCGCGCCCGGGCCTGTGTAGTCGTCCCGCGTCCAGTCCGTCACGTTCATCCCGTTGAGCATCTCCTCGAGCGCGGTCCCCTCCGCGGCCAAGTCGTTCATCTGCTGCTCGAGTTCGGCAATCTCGGCAGGGTCCTCGGCGCTCGCGATCCGAATGTCGAGCTCGAGCATCTCCCGCCCCACCTCGCGCGCGCGTGCTGCCTGGTCGGCGTTGGGGCCGGTGTAGTCCTCGTCGAACCAGGGGAGGCGCGGAATCGCGTGCAGCTGATCGGCGATTCCGTTCAGCTCCTCGACCGTCGCCTCGAGCCGCGACAGGAGTTCCTGTCCTTCGGCGGGGCTCGGGCAATCCTCGATGGGACACTCGGCGGCGCGCGCCATCGCCTCGTCGAGACGGGGTAGGAGCTCCACGACGTCCACGTTCATCTGCCGCCAGCGGGCGGCGAGCTCCGCGTCCGGTCCGATGTAGTCGTCCTCCGTCCAGTTCAGCACGTTCATAGTGCTGAGGACATCCCCGAGCTCGTTCAGCTCGGCGACGAGGGCGTCCACCCGCGCATCGAGCGCAGCGACTTCGGCGGGCTCCTGGGTGGCGTTCCGCTGCTCGATCACGACGACTATCTCGCGCTCCAGCTCGCGGTAACGTGCCGCGAGGTCCGCGTGCGGTCCCGAGTAGCTCTCGTCGAGCCAGTTCCCCGAGCGCTCGGTCGACGCCAGCTGATCGGCGACCGCGTTGATCTCGGCCACCATCGCGTTCACCTGATCGTTCAGCTCGGCGAGCTCGCGCTCGGCGTGGGAGCACGAGCGGCCATCGAAGTCGTAGGTGCCGTCGTAGCGCGAGTCGGGCGTGCAGCTCACGTACCGCCCGTCCTGCTCCTCGGTGGCGAGCCCCTGCGCGACGCGCGTCCCTGCGATCCGGCCCGGCTCGACGGTAGCCTCGAACGTCGTCTCGTACATGGACGAGATCCCGCATTCCTCCACCAGCCGAGGGCTTCTGGAGCATACCATCATGCGGCCGCTGAGCGAGGTGCCCGACAGAACTCCATCGAGGAAGTAGGGCCGCACCTCGCCGTCGAGACACTCCGCGCCGTCGAGGAACTCCGCCCGCACGCTGTTCCCCTCATGGGTCACTCGTACGGTCTCATCCGTGTCGAATCGCCATGTGCCGGCGAGGTCGAGGGAGTCCGAGGGATCCTGTGCGATGACCGCCGCGGACAGCCGCGAGGCCGTGCCGACCGCGATGAGGAAGAGCAAGAGCGCGGATCCGGCCGGGGAGCGCATCGGTAGTCGAGAATGACCGACTCCCGGCGCGAAGTCAATCGCTCGAGGCGCTCTCCCGAGGCACGTAGAGCCCATCGAACGACGTCGACCATGTGGCGCCGCCGTCGGTCGAGGTCTCCCAGTGCTGGCGGACCGACCCGTCGGGGTTCGGCGTCCAGGTGATGCGGTTGAGGGGGTTCGCGGACGGGTCGGAGTCCATCATCACCATGGCCCCGCTCGGGTCGAGGCCGCCGACCAGCCACAAAGGCCCGCTCGCCTGGGCGTCGATCCAGTTCTGGTGCCACTTGCCGTCGGCCTGGCTGTAGAAGTTCTGGCTCGTGCCCGCCGGCACCCCGGTCGGCCCCGACCAGTTCTCGACGATCAGGCAGCCGTTGTACTCGCGCTCGATCGAGCTCATCCCGCCGACCCCGCCGCTCGGCGTCATCACGTTCCACTGGCCGATCCAGAAGTCGAACTGGCGATACTCGGGGGCGCCGCAGGGATGGATCGAGTCCATGTAGCTGTCGTATTCCGCAACTCCCTGAAGCGGCTCGAATGCCGCGGTGGAGACCAGGACCGCGTAGGGCACGCCCTGCGCTTCGACCGTGCGCCGGATCTGTGCCACGGCGTCCGCCGGCCGACCGGACTCCGCATAGACCTGAGCGAGCAGGTAGTGAGCGTACGACGCCGGCTGGAACGTCGCGGTGGCGCGCTGGAGCGCTTCGGCGGCCGCGTCGTGCCGCCCGGTCTGATAGAGCGAGCTCCCCAGGCGATACCAGAACCGGCCGCTGTCCGGGTGGGCTCGGGCGAGGGCCTCGTACGCTTCC
>DASSPT010000181.1:0-4168 GCA_035699465.1 Gemmatimonadota bacterium | reverse complement strand
GGACGGTGACATCGTCGTCGCCCAGGTGGAGGAGAACGCCGTCACGCTCAAGCGGTTCTTCCGCGAGAAGGATCGCGTGCGGCTCCAGCCCGCCAACCCGAACTACGCCCCCCAGTTCTATCCGGACGTTCGGATCCAGGGAAAGCTCATCGGGGTCATCCGCCGGCTCGACTGAGCGTTATCCACGGATCCGTCCACAGGCTGCCGACATCCCGCCGAAGTTCGTGGACGAGCAGGGACCGCCGTCGGGCATTCGTTGACGCCCGCGGCAGGCCTGACCGGCACGATCTCCTCCGTCCCGTGACCGTCCGAGGGGTTCGCCGCGCGTGATCGACCGCCTTCCGCCGCAGAGCATCGAAGCCGAGCAATCGGTTCTCGGCGCGATCCTCATCGATCGCGACGCCGTGATCGAGGTTGCCGAGTTCCTCAAGCCGGAGGACTTCTACCGGCAGGCCAACGCCAAGGTCTACGCGGCGATCCTCGAGCTGTTCGAGAAGCGCGAGCCGATCGACGTCGTCACCGTCGCGGAGACGCTCGAGCGGAGCGGGGACCTGGACCCGATCGGCGGCCGGTCCTATCTCGCCACGCTCTCGAACTCGACGCCCACGGCCGTCCACGCCACCCAGTACGCCCGGATCGTCGAGCGCAAGGCGGTGCTCCGGAACCTCATCGCGGCCGCCGGACGGATCGCCGGGATCGGCTACGAGGATCCCGCGGAGGTCCAGGAGGCGATCGACCGCGCCGAGTCGGAGCTCTTCGCAGTCAGCAATCGCCGCGTCGCCGCCGGCTTCGCCCGGCTCCGCGAGCTCCTCCACGACGCGTACGACCGGCTCGACTACCTCCACGCGCATCGCGGCGAGATCAGCGGCATCCGCACCGGCTTCACGGATCTCGACGCGCTCACCACCGGACTCCAGAAGAGCGATCTCGTGATCCTTGCCGCACGTCCGTCGGTGGGCAAGACGAGCTTCGCGCTCAACATCGCGGAGCACGCCGCGGTGAAGGATCGCCGCACGGTCGGCGTGTTCAGCCTCGAGATGAGCAAGGAGCAGCTCGTGCTCCGGCTCCTCAGCTCGGTCGCGAACATCGACTCGCAGCGGCTTCGGACGGGCTTCCTCGAGGAGATGGACTTCGCGCGGATCGCCCCCGCGATGAACACGCTCTCGGAGGCCCCGCTCTACATCGACGACACCCCGAACATCAGCACGATGGAGCTCCGGACGAAGGCCCGGCGACTCCAGGCCGAGACCGGGCTGGACATGGTGATCGTCGACTACCTCCAGCTCATGCAGTCGTCCACGACCACCCGGGATGCGAACCGCGTCCAGGAGGTGTCGGAGATCAGCCGCGGACTCAAGGCGCTCGCGCGGGAGCTCAACGTCCCCGTCATCGCGCTCTCGCAGCTGTCACGCCAGCCCGAGATGCGGGACTCGAAGGAGCCGCGGCTCTCGGACCTCCGCGAATCAGGCTCCATCGAGCAGGACGCGGACCTCGTCGTGTTCCTGTGGCGAGAGAAGGAGCGCGGCTCGGAGGACCAGGACCAGGAGGGGGAGGTCGTGAAGCTCAAGCTCGCCAAGCACCGGAACGGTCCGACGGGCGAGATCGATCTCTGGTTCAAGAAGCGCCAGACGCGCTTCGTCAGCTACGCCGGGGAGCGGTACGCCGCGGTCGAGTAGATCGCGGCGGCACTCGAAGACTCGCGCGCGGGCGCCAACGCCCGCGAACGCGCTCCCTCAGCCGATCTCGTCCGGGAGCAGCGGCCGGAGCGCGAAGCCGTAGGCCTTGCCGTCGGGACCGTCGAACGTCAGCCCCGTGACGGGTCCCTTCGGCGTCCCCAGGCCGAGCGCGGCGACCTCGTCGGCCGACAGGTCGCGCGTCGGCAGCCCGAAGGCGTCCGGCTCGGCGGGCGTCGCAAAGTCCTCGATCGTGAGCTCTGGCCACGGCCATGGCGTCGTGGCCATTCCGGGCCCCGTCTCCCAGAGGACCCCCCGGAATGCGGTCGGCTGGAACTCGTCGCTCGGGAGCGTGCCGCCCTGGTCGAAGTTCCGCAGCCGCTCGGCCAGCTTCGCAAGCGACTTCAGGACGTTCGTGTCCGGTCCGGGATCGCCCTCGAACCCGAGCGCGTACACCGAGACCTCCTTCTCGACGCCGCCCGCATTGATCGAGAACGTCGTCGTGGGCGCGTCGGAGACCATCATGTTGTCGAACCGCTCGCGCGCGACCGCGAGACCGCCCTCGGTGATCGCGAACTCGAGGAGCGCCTGGATCTGCTCCTCGCTCATCGTCGCCGTGCGAAGCGCCGGGAAGAGGACCGGCTGCCCGTTGCCGAGCATCTCCGGCATGACGTCCGGGTCGCGGAAGATCACGGTGCCGTCGCCATAGAGGGTGAACACGGGAACGTTCGTCGCGTTGAACTCGATCGGGACGAAGCCGCCGCCCTCATCCATGCGGAGCACGATCTCGTCGGCACCCATCGGGTGGGTCAGGCCCTCCGCTTCCGGGCTCGCCGTCGGGGAAGCGTCGGGCGAGTCTGCGGCGGGTGTGGACGGTGCCCCGGCTGACCCGGAGCAGGCGGCGACGACCACGAGCAGGGTCGCAAGCGCCGCGATCGATCGAACATTCGGCATGCGGCTCCCGACGCCTCGACATCGGTCGCGGTTCCGCCGGCCGAGGTGCTCGTGCGCACCGCCAGCGCACGCGGGCGACCCGATTTCGCGCGGATCGTGCTTGACGACCTCCGTATCCTCCCGCTCAGAGTCCCGGGTCCCCGAGATGCCCGGTTCGAGCACGCGTCCCTCCTGCGCTGCGCCCGAGCCAGGTCCCCCCGTCGCACCGGGCTCAACCGTTACGGCGTCCAGCCCAGGGCGGATCCGAGAGGGTGTTCGCAGACCGTAGCCTGACCTGTCGCGATTGCGGCGACGAGTTCCTCTTCTCGTCCGGGGAGCAGGCGTTCTTCGCGAGCAAGGGGTTGCAGAACGACCCCCAGCGCTGCCCGACCTGTCGGGCCGCCGCCAAGCGCGCGCGCAACGTGGAGGGACCGCGGGAATACCACGCGGCGCTGTGCGCGGCGTGCGGCAATCAGGCGATGGTGCCGTTCGCACCGCGCAACGATCGGCCCGTGTACTGCAGCGGCTGCTTCGACAAGGTCCGCGCAGGGATCCTCAGCGCCCCGGCGGTCGCGCCGGCCTAGGGCTGGGGGCGAACCCCGGGATCACCAGCGGGGCTCCGTCACGAGCCCAGGCACTGCGAGCCGGCCGGGGGGCCGGCTCGTGTGATTCCGGGCGCAATTCGCTCCCCCCGCCCTGCGGCACCTAGACTGGCCGCCCGTTCGCGACGCAGCCGGAGGGTAGGGCCTTGGGAGTGATCATCATCCGCGAGATGGTCGGCACGAGCCCGCGCTCGTGGAGCGACGCCGCGCGCCAGGCGGTCGCGACCGCCTCGAAGACCGTGCGCAACATCCGGACGATCGAGGTGGTCAAGTCGAGCGCCCGGATCGAGGAAGGCGAGATCGTCGAGTACCAGGTCGAGCTGAAGATCGGCTTCGAATACGAGGGCTGACCGCGCGCTTGTCCACAGCGCGGGCCGCCGACGATAAGGTGTCGGTGAGGGCGCCTCCGGAGCATCCCGGTCGTGGCCGTCCGACACCCCCTCCCACCGTTCGATCCTTCCTCCCACACCGGCTCCCCGGACATCGATGCCCTGCGCGCGCACGGGGCGTCTCCGGAACCGCGCGTTGACGCCGCCGAGCACCCGTCCCTATCGTTCGCGCCGCCCGTAACGTCGCGCCGAGGGCACTCGTCGGATCGCGAGGACGCGTCCTGGCCTGCCTTCGAGTCGTATCCGCTCGTCGCGATGGGTCCGGGCCGACCCGAGTCCGTCACCCCGGTTCGGCCAGCAAGGAACGCGCGGTACGTGAGCGGCTTTCCCATCCAGCTTGCGAAGGTCCAGCCTCCGCCGCTGCGCGACGACATCCTGTCGCGTGAACGGCTCAACGGCTGGCTGGAGGCGCGCGTCCGACAGAAGGTCATCCTCGTGCTCGCCGAGGCCGGCTACGGCAAGACCACGCTCCTGGCGGACTGGTCGCGCCACACCCGGCGCCGAACGCTCTGGTACCGCCTCGACCCGGACGACCGGGACTGGCTGACACTCCTCAACCACCTCGTCGCCA
>DASSPT010000180.1:0-3027 GCA_035699465.1 Gemmatimonadota bacterium | reverse complement strand
TCACGGGATCCCGTACCTCGGCCTCTGTCTCGGTCTCCAGTGCGCCGTGATCGAGTTCGCGCGCGAGGTGATCGGGACGAAGGACGTCAACTCCACCGAGTTCGACATGTTCACCGACAACCCGGTCATCGACTTCATGCCTGACCAGCGCGAGCTCGAGGACAAGGGCGGCACGATGCGGCTCGGGCTCTATCCGGCACGGCTCGCGGAGGGGTCGAAGGCCCGGGCGGTGTACGGCAGCGAGGTCATCTACGAGCGCCACCGCCACCGGTTCGAGGTGAACAACCGCTACCGCCAGACGCTCGAGGGCGCCGGGATGGTCCTCAGCGGGCTGTCGCCGGACGGCCGGCTCGTCGAGATCGTCGAGCTCCGGGACCACCCGTGGTTCGTGGCCAGCCAGTTCCACCCGGAGTTCAAGTCGCGCCCGGAGCGCCCGCACCCGCTCTTCCACGGCTTCGTGGCGACGGCCCTCGCGCTTCGCGACGGCCGCGAGCCGGAACTGCGGAGCGCGGTCGCATCGGGTCGGTCCGGGATGGTGGTCGAGGAGGCCCCCGCGGGCTGACTCGCGACGGGCCCGCGTAGACTAGCCGGGCGACTCTGCCGCCCAGGAGCCCTGCCCGATGAAGCTCTACCTCGATACCGCGGATCTCGATGAGATCCGGACCGTCCACCGCTGGGGCGTCCTCGACGGCGTGACGACGAACCCGTCTCTGTACGCGAAGGTCGGTGGCGCCAGCTACGACGCGGTGCTCGAGGAGATCTGCAAGATCGTCCCCGGGCCGGTGTCGGCGGAGGTCATCGCCGACGACGTCGACGGCATGCTCCGCGAGGGACGGCACTTCGCGAAGATCGCCGACAACATCGTCGTGAAGGTGCCGATGTCCGAAAACGGCCTCGAGGCAATCAGCCGCTTCAAGGCCGAGGGCATCCGGACGAACTGCACGCTCATCTTCACCGCGAACCAGGGGCTCCTCGCGGCGAAGGCCGGCGCGTACCTCCTGTCCCCGTTCGTCGGGCGGCTCGACGACATCAACGAGGACGGGATGACGGTCATCCGCGAGCTGAGCGACATCGTGAACCTCCACGACCTCGATTCGCTCGTGCTGTCGGCCTCGATCCGCCACCCGCGGCATGTCACCGATTCCGCCCTGGCCGGCGCGCACGTCGCCACGCTCCCGCTGAAGGTCTTCCAGCAGATGATCCGCCACCCGCTCACCGACTCGGGGATCGTGCGGTTCAAGGAGGACTGGGAGAAGGCGCGTAAGGCGCTCGACGAGCAGAAGCCGGGCGACGAGCGCGAGCGGGTTGCCGCAGAGGTTCGCAAGCCGGGCGAGTAGCCCCGGAGCGGGCCGCCTGTCCGACGTTGTGACAGGTGCCACTCGAGCGCACCTTCGGCAGGAGCAGTTCTGACGCGCGTCCTCCTGGGTGCGCATTCGGTTAGGACCGGCGCGGCACGAGCGCGGGATCGTGCATAGGCGCCCCCGGAGATCTGGCGCCCACCTGCCCGATGCCCCCGTGAGTCGCATCTGTCACGAACCCGTGGGCCGGCCCCGCGCCCGGCGTCTTCGGTCGGCGTGCGCGCGCCGGCCCCAGCGCCCGGCACTCGCCGCCCGCCGCCCGCTTCCGGCCCCGTGTGCTGGCACGGCACTGTCTGACGCGGGACCGGTCCGGCCGTGCCTCCCCGGCACGATCTGATCTCCGACGCGTCAGAACGTGCGCCCACGACCACAGGTCATCCGCTGCGGGCCGATTCCGCGCAGCCCACCCGTCAGACTGTGCGCACGCTGCACACAGCCCCCGCGCGCTGCACACGGCCCCGCGTGGCGCAGGCTGCACACGGCCCCACGTGGCGCACGCTGCACACGGCCCCGCGGCCCCGCGTGGCGCACGCTGCACGCGACCCCGGCCCGGGGCCGGTCCCGGGGGACTCCCGGCACCCCGAACCCCATCCGTTGACGCCCTCCGACCCCGTGCTATGCTCCGGCCATCCCCGAAACAGGCCTCGCGCCGCGCGCGGATTCGCGCATCGCGCCACGCGCCAGCGCGCGGAGCCTCGGGTCCCCCGGCCGTCTCTCGTCGCCTCGCGACCCAGGCCCCATCCCACCCTTCGAGGTGCGCACCACTCCCATGCCGAACGGCAACGACAACCGCCCCTCGCGGAACCGGCGACCGCGCCGGCGCCCGCAGGGCGGCGCCCGCGTCCCCGTCACCGAGTACGACGAGCTGGCCGAAGCAGAGGCCGCCCGCGAGCGAAACGACCTCGACATCCGCGACCTGCGCGAGATGTCGGACACCGAGCTGCGCCGGGTCGGCGCCCAGCTCGACGTCGAGGCCGGCGATCTCCGCAAGGACGATCTCGTCGACCGCATCCTCCAGCGCCAGACCGAGCGCGCGGGTCTCGCCTATGCCACCGGCATCCTCGATGTGGTGGACGAGGGCTACGGCTTCATGCGTCGCCACGGGCTCCTGCCCAGCGCCGATGACGTCTACGTCTCCTCCTCGCAGGTTCGCCGGTTCGGGCTGCGCATCGGCGACCGGATCTCGGGCGCCGTTCGCGCGCCGCGCGACGCGGAGAAGTACTGGGGAATGATCCGCGTCGACTCCGTCAACGGAGTCGACATCGACACGGCGCGTCGCCGCCCGCACTTCGCCGACCTGACCCCCGTCCACCCGGACGACCTCATCAACCTCGAGTCGGACGCGAAGAACCTCAGCCAGCGGCTCGTCAACCTCGTCAACCCGCTCGGCAAGGGCCAGCGCGCGCTCATCGTGAGCCCGCCCAAGGCCGGCAAGACGATGCTCCTCAAGGCCGTTGCGAACGGGATCAGCGCGAACTACCCGGACATCCTCCTCATGGTCGCCCTCATCGGCGAGCGGCCCGAGGAGGTCACGGACATGCGCCGGAGCGTGAAGGGCGAGGTCATCTCGTCCACGTTCGACGAGCCCACCGAGAACCACACGCACGTCGCCGAGATGGCGCTCGAGATCGCGAAGCGCCAGGTGGAGACCGGACGGGACGTCGTGATC
>DASSPT010000179.1:0-15605 GCA_035699465.1 Gemmatimonadota bacterium | reverse complement strand
CGCGCGCGGCCCCCGCGCTCGTCGGCCGCGGGATCGTGGCCGGGGACGCCTTCCACCTCCCGTTTCCCGACCGCGCCTTCGACGCGGTGTTCCATCAGGGGGTGCTCGAGCATTTCGGGAACCCCGCGGCGTTCCTGACGGAGAACTTCCGCGTGACGGCTCCGGGCGGACTGCTGGTCGTCGACGTGCCGCAGCGCTGGCACCCCTGGACGGCGATCAAGCGCGTCGCCATCCGCGCGGACCGCTGGTTCGCGGGCTGGGAGACCGAGTATTCGATCGACGAGCTCGAGGAGCTCGTCCAGAAGGCGGGCTTCGAGGTCGTCGAGACCTACGGCGACACGATGGTCCCGAGCCTCGCATACCGCCTCCTGCGGGAGGGCGCGAAGCGCTTCTCGGTCGACCTGCCGCTCCGCCCTCCTGCTCCGACCGCGCTGAGGGACGCGCGGGAGCGGCTCCGCGCCCGGCTCCTGGCCCCGCGCGCCGCGCGCTGGATCGCCCACACGATCGGCGTCGTGGCCCGGCGGCCGGCCACCGACCGGGCATGAAGATCCTGGTCGTCAACTGGCAGGACTGGACGCATCCGGAGGCGGGCGGCGCCGAGATCCACCTGCGAGAGACCTTCCGCCGGCTGGCCGATCGCGGACACCGGGTCGATCTCCTGTGCGTCGCTCATCGGGACGCGCCGCGGGAGGAGCGCCTGGACGGGATCAACGTGATCCGCCGGGGCGGAGCGCGGGCGACCTTCAACTTCACCGTCCCCCGCGTGTGGCGGTCGGCGCTCTCCAGGAACGGATACGACGTCGTCGTGGACGACATGAACAAGGTCCCGTTCTATGCGCCGCTCTACGTCGATCCGCCCGTCGTGGCGCTCGTCCATCACCTCTTCGGCCGGACGATCTTCCAGGAGACGAACCCGTTGTTCGGAGCGTACCTCCTGCTATCGGAACAGCCGATCGCGGCCGTGTACCGCCGCTGCCCGTTCATCGCCGTCTCGCCATCCACCGCGGCCGACCTCGAGCGCCGCGGGATCGATCGCGCGAGGATACGCGTGATCCACAACGGCATCCCCGACATCGCGGACGAGGACGCGCTTCTGGCCGTTCCCAAGGACCCCGAGCCGCTGTTCCTCTACCTCGGAAGGCTCAAGCGCTACAAGAAGGTCGAGCTCCTCCTGGAAGCGTTCGCCCGAATCGAGCCGGAGCTCCCGGGCGCGCGGCTCGTGATCGCCGGCGACGGCGACCACCGGGAGGCGCTGGAGCGGGACGCACGGGCGCGCGGGATCGCCGAGCGCGTGGAGTTCCCGGGTTGGGTGGGAGAGGACGACAAGTGGCGGCTCCTGCGCCGCGCGTGGGCGGTCGGCTACACCAGCCCCAAGGAGGGGTGGGGGTTCTCGTCGATCGAGGCGCAGAGGGTGGGGACGATCGCGATCGTAAGCGACGCTCCCGGCCTGCGCGACACCGTCGTCGACGGCGAAACCGGCCACGTGGTCCCGCACGGCGACGTCGCAGCGCTCGCGGACGCCCTCCTGGCGGCCGCCAGGAACCCGGCCGAACGCAGCCGCATGGAAGCGCGCGCGATCGAACGCGCGCGCGCGTTCACGTGGGACGCCGCGGCGGACGCGACCGAGTCGGTACTGACGAACGCGGTCCGAGCGAGGTGAGGTTGCCACCCGAGGACACCACCCCTAGCGTTAGGTCGCCCCTCGTTCTCGACACTTCCATGAGCGGTCCGGTGGATCCGACGAGTCCCCGCAGAGACTTCGCCGTCATCGTTCCGGCCTACGACGAGGTCGAGAACATCGCGCCCCTCTTCGAGGCGCTGGCCGCGACGTGGACGAAGCACGCTCTCTCCGGAGAGGTCGTCGTCGTCGACGACGGGTCGACCGACGGGACCGCGGATGCGGTCCGCGAAGCGATCGCCGGTTTTCCGGGAGCGGTCCGGCTCCTGAGGCACGCGCGAAACCGTGGCAAGACCGAGGCCCTCATGACCGGGGCGGGCGCGACGAGCAGGCGCTGGCTCGTGCTGTTCGACGCGGATCTCCAGCACTCCGCCGAAGAGATCCCGCGCTTCCTGGACCGGCTCGGCGAAGGATTCGACGTCGTCACCGGCTGGAAGCAGGGCCGCTACGAGAAGCGGCTCGTGTCGGGAACGTACAACTGGCTCTCGCGCCGGCTCTTCGACGTGCCGGTCCACGATCTCAACGCCATGAAGGCCTTCCGCCGTGACATCCTGGAAGAGCTGCCGCTCCGCCACGACTGGCACCGCTTCTTCGTCGTGCTGGCGCACGACCGCGGCTACCGGGTGGGCGAGATCCCGATCGAGCTCTATCCGCGGACGCGCGGACGCTCGAAGTACTCGGGCTGGGGCCGGATCGTCGTCGGCTCGCTCGATCTGCTGGCGGTCAAGACCCTGACCTCGTTCCTGCGGAAGCCCTTGCTCCTGTTCGGGACCTCGGGCGCGGTCCTGGCCGTGCTCGGCGTGATCGTGGGAGCCATCGCGCTCTATTACCGCTTCGCGCTCGGCCAGGGCTACCGGCCGCTCCTGTACCTGGTGACGCTCCTGATCGTGCTGGGGATGCTGCTCTTCGCGCTCGGCTTCCTGGCCGAGGCGGTGGCCCAGGTGCGCGACCGGGTCGATCAGATCGAGCGCCGGCTGTCGGCCCGGAGAGACGCCGGAGCGGGAGAGTGAAGCGGCCGGCGTGGGCGTCGTCGCCGCGCGCCTGGGCGATCGCCGGAGGCGCCGTCGCGATGGCGATCGCCGTCGCGGTCTTCGACCCCTACCTGTTCACCGGCGGCGACAACGTCGCCTACTACGCGCTCGCGAAGGCGCTCGCCACCGGGCGGGGCTATGTCGACCTGATCGAGCCGACCACGCCCGTCGAGACCGTCCTGCCGCCGGGCTTCCCGGTCCTCCTCGTGCCCTTCTACTGGATCTTCCGCGGCGAGATGGTCGGCCTCAAGGTCGAGTCGATGGTCGCCGGCGCCGTGGCGCTCTGGGCGCTCTGGTCCCTCGCCCGCCGCGACGAGGCCGTGCCGCCGTGGGCGGCTGCGGCGGCGGTGTGGCTGTTCGGATTGTATCCGGTGTTCCGCATCTACACGCATTGGGTCCTCTCCGACCTCAGCTACGTGGCGGTCACCCTGGTGGCGCTGGTCGCCTTCCAGCGCGCGGAGGACGGGGAGGATGCCGACAGGCCGTGGGGATGGTGGCTGGCCGCGACGCTGATCGCCGTCCTCGCCTTCTACGTGCGAACGGCGGGCGTCGCGCTCCTAGGCGCGGCCGGGCTCCACGCCCTCCTCGCGCGCCGCTGGAAGCGACTCGGCGCGTTCGCGGCGATCGTCCTGGTGACCGCGGCTCCCTGGTTCTGGTGGACCTCGCGCCGACCCCCGGAGACGGGCGGCTACCTGGAGCAGGTCTCGATCGAGAACCGGCTCGATCCGACCAGCGACCCGCTGGCCCCCGGCAGCTACGTCGAGCGGGTGGCGTTCAACGTCGAGCACTATGCGACCACCGACTTTCCGCAGCTGTTCTGGCCGCTGCGGCGCCTGCCGGCGGAGGGCCCGCCCATGCGCCCCCCGACCGCGGTGCGGGTCTTCTCGCTACTCATCGGAGGGATCCTGCTGGGGGTGGGGATCGGCGTCGCGGTCCGTGCGCGGAAGGTCACGGTGTGGGACCTCTACGCGCTCGCCACGCTCGGAATCCTCGCGTTGTGGGCCTGGACCGGTGACCGCTTCTTCCTGACGCTGGCCCCGTTCCTCTACCTCTACATCCTGATCGGAGCCGACCACGTGGCGCGCTGGGTGTTCCGTTCCCCGCGGCCCGCCCAGGCGGCTATCGCGGCGCTGGCGGCGGTCATGACGATCGGAGCGCTGCGGGAGATACCGTCGCAGTGGCGGTTCACCCGAGCCTGGCTGGACGGCGACCGTTGGGCGGGCTATCAACCCTTCTGGCAGGACTACTTCGAAGTCGCCGAGTGGATCGGGATCGACGCGCCCGACGCGGTGATCGTCGCCCGCAAGCCGACCTTCGCGTGGTACTTCAGCGGCGGCCGGCCGAGCTTCGTGTACCCCTTCCATGGCGATCCCGACGCCACCTGGCGGACGATTCGCGGGAAGGGTGCGACGCACATCCTGATCGAGCCGCTGACGCGCGACTTCCTGGCGCGCGCGCTCGCGCCGCACATCGACGAGCTCGAAGTCGTGTACGCCGGCCAGAACCGGATCGCGATCGCGGTCCGGATCGCTCCCGCCAGCGCGGCGCCTGTCCGCGCGCCGTGAAGATCCTTCACGTCGTCACCGCCTGGCCGCGCGATCCGGAGGACGTGATCACGCCGTGGCTGGTGACGCTCGCCGAGAAGCAGGCCGAGCGCGGCCACGACGTCGACGTGCTGGCGCCGTCGTGGCGGGGGCTCGGCGACCAGCGGGGGTCGGGGTACGCGGTGCGCCGGTTCCGTTACGCGCCCGCCCGCTGGGAGCGGCTGACCCACGAGGAGACCGTGCCCGATCGTCTGCAGCGCCATCCCGCGTATCTGGTGCTCGTGCCCGAGTATCTGGGAGCGGGCGCGGCGGCCGCCTGGAGGCTGGGCCACAGGCGCGGATACGACGTCGTTCACGTCCACTGGGCCGTGCCGCACGGCCTCGCCGGTTGGGCCGCCGCGCGGGCTGCGGGGGCCGCGCTGGTGACGACGTTCTACGGCGCCGAGATCCGCTGGGCGGAGAGGCGCTTTCCGCCCGCGCGCGCGTTCCTGCGGTGGTACTGTCGACGTTCGCGGCTGGTGGCGATCTCCGAAAGCACGCGCGCGATGATCGCGCCCTATGCCGAAAGGCACCCGGTGGCGGTGATCCCGTACGGGGTTCCGCTGCCGGAGGAGGACCCCGGCGCGGAGGTGCAGGGCGAACCCGGCGCGCGCGCCGAGCCCTCCGGGCCTCCGCGGATCCTGTTCGTCGGCCGCCTCGTGGCGCGGAAGGGAGTCGATCGCCTCCTCGAAGCGCTGGCCACGATCGCCGACCGCGTGTGGCGGCTCGAGATCGTCGGCTTCGGTCCCGAGCAGGGTCCGCTCGAGCGGCGCGCGGCGGAGCTCGGATTATCGGACCGCGTGGAATTTCTGGGTCGCGTCTCGAGCGACGAGCTGGTCGCGGCCTACCGCCGCGCGGTGTGTTTCGTCCTGCCGGCGACGCTCGACGAGCGGGCGGACACGGAGGGCCTCGGTGTGGTGCTGCTGGAGGCGATGTCGTACGGCGTGCCGGTCGTCGCCACCAGGCGGGGCGGGATCGTCGACGTCGTCGAGGACGGCCGCACGGGACTGCTGGTCGAGGACGAGCCGGCGGCGATCGCGCGCGGGGTGGCGACGATTCTCGACGATCCGGAGAGAAGCCGCGCGCTCGGCATCGCCGGCCGTGCGAGCGTGCGCGAGCGATTCGGCTGGGATAGTATCGTGGACCGCCTCGACGCCGTGTATCGTTCCGCCTCCGAACGGTCGTGAGCGGCGCGACGTACTACGCCCGGCACGTGAGCGGACCCGAGTACCGGGCATCGCGCGTCCGCAAGGCCGAGCTCGTGTACGCGATGTGCGCCGAGCGGCTGGCGGCTGGAGGCCGGATCGTGGACCTGGGCGCGGGGACGGGCATCATCACCCGCGCGCTCGAAGCGTTGAGCGGACGCCCCATCGTGGGCTTCGAGATCGACCGAGCCTTCATGCAGGAGACCGCGCGCATGGCCGTGGCCGATCTGGAAGAGCTTCCGGTCCCCGACGGGGCGATGGACTTCGGCATCGCCAACCACGTCTACGAGCACGTCGCGAACCTGGATCGCTTCTTCGCGGAGATCCGGCGCGCCCTGGCGCCCGGCGGACAGGTGTACCTGACCGCGGGTAACCGCTTCGCGCTGATCGAGCCGCATTACCGGATCCCCACGCTCTCGTGGTGGCCGCCGGCAGTCTCGGGTCGGTTGCTCCGCTGGAGCGGCCGCGGACAGTCCTACGACGACATCCGCTTCACGACGCGATCCCGGCTGATGCGGACCGCCGCCCGGCACGGGCTCGTGCTGGAGGACGTCACCGACGAGGCGCTGACCACTCAGCTCGATCGCTACGACAGCCTGCCGGGCCGTATCGCGGGCCGGGCCAGCCGGCTCTTGCCGGGCCCCGTCCGTCGCCGGCTCCTCGACCTCGCGTCGCCCCAATGGTTCTTCTTCGTGCGCCACGCGGAGGAGGCATGAGCGCCGCGAAGGGGAAGTCGGGGAAGGCAAAGCCGGGGGCGGCCGGCAAGCCGGCGTCGAAGCCGGACGCGGGGAAGACAGGGGGGGCCAAGGCCCGGAAGCCCCCGCGGGCCCGGAGCGACGACACGCCGCCGGAGACCGAGCGGCGCGTCCGCTGGGCCGTCCTCGGCGCCATGGCCGTCGCGACGCTCGCCTTCTTCGCGTCGTTCATCTTCGACGGCGACGCGATGCTCTTCGGCACCGACATGCTCGCCCAGGCCTACCAGAGCCGCGCGTTCGCCGTCCAGGAAGTCCTCGCGGGGCGCGGGTTGCCGCAGTGGAACCCGTACGTCTATGGCGGGCTCCCGTACCTCTCGATCCTGCCGTACCCGGTGTACTACCCGACGTCCCTGCTCTACTTCGTGATCGACCTCCATCGCGCGATCGGCTGGGCGTTCGTGCTCCACTTCCTGCTGGCCGGGGTCCTCGCGTACGCGCTGGCGCGCGAGCTCGGTCTCAGGGCCGGCGCGGCGGCCGTCACCGGGGTCGCCTACATGTTCACCGGTTACCTGGTTAGCCACCTGTATGCGGGGCAGGACGGGCGCATGTTCGCGATGACGTGGACGCCGGCCGTCTTCCTGCTCGCCGAGCGCGCGATCGCGCGGCGTCGGCTCCACTGGTTCCTGTGGATGGCGGCGGTGATCGCCCTCCAGGTCTTCACGCCCCACGTGCAGATGATGTACTTCGCCGCCATGGCGGTCGGCGCGTACGTCCTGTTCCGGCTCCACCGGCTGAGGGTTGAGCTGAGGGAATGGCGGACGCCGCTCGTGCTGCTCGCAGGCTTCGCCGGCGCGTACCTCCTCGCGGGCCTGATCACGCTGGTGGAGGTGTGGCCCACGTGGAACATGGTCCAGTTCTCCCATCGCGCCGAGCGGGGGTACGAGTACGCCTCGTCGTGGTCGATGCCGGTCCAGGAGAGCGTGGCCATGATCTGGCCGAGGTTCCAGGGCTACCTGGATGGCTACTGGGGCACGAACCCCTTCAAGCTCCACACCGAGTACCTCGGAGCGGTTCCGGTTCTCCTCGCGCTCCTCGCCCTGACCGTCCGGCGGGGCGCGACCGTCTGGTTCTTCGCCGCGCTCGCGGCGCTGGGTCTCGCGTTCGCCTGGGGCGGGGCGACGCCGCTCCACCGTGTCTTCTACTGGATCCTCCCGATGATGAAGTCCTTCCGCGCACCGGCCATGATGTACTCGATCGTCGCGCTCGCGGTGGTCGTCCTCGCGGGCCATGGCGCGCAGGCGCTCTACGACCGGCGAGCGGAGTTGGCCGACGGGCGCCACGTCGCGTGGAAGGTGATCGGGGGACTCGGCGCGCTCTGGATCGTGCTCTGGTTCTGGGCGGCCGGCTCCCCAGAGGGGTTCGGCGGATTCTGGCGGGGGCTTCTATATGGGGGATCGCTCGAGCCTGCGCGCGCCCAGGCGGCTTCGGCGGCGATGCCCGGGTTCGCCCGATCGTTCGGACTGTTCGCGCTCTTCTGGGCGCTCGGCGCGGGGATCTGCTGGCTGGCGGCCCGGGAGCGGATCGCGGCGCTCGCCGCCTGCCTCGCGCTCGCGTTCCTCGCGGGTGCCGACCTGTGGCTGGTCGACCGGGACTTCTATGCGGTCGTGCCGGCCGAGCGGCTGGTCGAGCCGGGGCCCGCCGTCGAATGGCTGCGGGAGCAGCCCGAGCCCTTCCGGGCGTTGCCCCTCCCCGACGCGTACGGACCCAATGACCTCATGCTGTTCGGCATACAGACCGTCACGGGGTCTCAGAACTTCCGCCTCCGTTGGTGGGACGACCTGGTCGGCGAGGGCGGCGCGCGGCTGGCGGAGACGAAGCTCTGGCCGCTCCTCAACCTCCGGTACGTGATCGCGGGGCGGGCGATCGAGCTGGCCGGACTCGAGCCCGCGTTCGACCGGGGGCCGATCGTCTACCGATTCGACGGTACCGCGGGTGGCGCGTGGCTCGTCCACGAGGCGCGGTCGCGGCCTGCCGGAGAGGCGGCCGCATCCGCGGTGCTGGACGCCTCCTTCGACCCGCTACGGACCGCGTTGCTCGAGCCCGGCGTGGCGCTGCCTGCCACGGCGCCCTCCATGGGCCCGGCGCCGGCTCCGGAATGGACGGTCCGCGAGCCCGATCACCTCGCGCTCGAAGTGGAGCCGACCGCCGAGGGGATCCTCGTCCTCTCCGAGATCTGGCATCCCTACTGGCGCGCGCGGGTCGACGGGGAGCCAGCCGACGTCCTCCAGATCGACGTCGCGCTGCGGGGAGTTCCGGTGACCGCCGGGCGCCACACCGTGGAGCTCGAGTTCCGCGATCCCCACGTCACCTACGGAGCGTGGGGGAGCGCGATCGGCCTCGCCATCCTGGTGGGTCTGCTGGTGGCGACCCGCGGACGACGAGATCCGGTCTCGCCGGAGCGGACGGCCGCATGAGCGAGTCCGGCCACGCGCGAGGCCGGCGGCTCCTCCGGTGGTTCGAGCGGATCGCCGGAAGTGTCGTGGTCGCGTTCCTCGCGGTGTACCTGGCGCGGAACTGGTCGGAGGTGACCGCCCACCCGTGGACGATCCACTGGACCCGTATGGCGCTCGCCACCGTCGGCGTGCTCGTCGCGTACAGCGTGTTCGTCCTCTGCTGGCGGCGGATCCTCGGCCACCTCGGCGGCCGGCTCTCCGTCCGGGACGCGCACCGGGTGTGGTACATCGGCAACCTCGCGCGCTACGTCCCGGGAAAGGTCCTCCAGCTCGCCGGCACGGCGTACCTGGCGCGCGCCAAGGGGGTCAGCCCGGTCCTGACGGTGAGCGCGAGCCTGACGTCCCAGCTCTTCGTGCTGGCTGCCGGTCTGGTCGTGGCCGCCGCGACCCTGCCCGAGCTCTCGGCGGCGGCGGGCCGGGAGGCCGTGTGGCCGATCGGATTCGGGATCGCCGCGCTGCTTCTGCTCTTCGTGCTGACGCCCGCGCTCGACTTCGCGTACCGGCTGGGTCTCCGCGCCATCGGCAGGAGCGAGTACCACGAGACGGTGCCCGCGCGCGAGCGGATCGTGCTCCTGGCCGCGAACGTGGCGGCGTGGATGGTCTTCGGCACGGGGTTCTGGCTCTTCGTCCGCGCGCTCACCCCGATCGAGGCCGACACGCTGCTCTCCATGATCGGCATCTCGGCAGCGGGGTACGTCGGGGGCTACCTGGCGGTCTTCGTCCCCGGCGGTCTCGGCGTCCGCGAGGGGCTCTATGCGATTCTCCTCGCGGCGTACGTGCCCCCGACCATGGCGGTCGCGATCGCGATCTTCTGCCGGCTCTGGCTCACGGCATGCGAGCTCCTGCCGGTGTCCGTCCTGGTCGCGCGATACGGACTCGCCGATCTGCGGGCGGGCGGTTCCGAGCCGGTTCCGAGGCCCCTCCATGGGTAACGCCCTGGTCATCGTCCCGACCTACAACGAGCGCGACAACCTGCCCGCGATCGTTCCCCAGATCCTCGCCCAGGACGCCCGGCTCGAAGTCCTCGTCATCGACGACGGCTCCCCGGACGGGACCGGGGCGCTCGCCGACGAGCTCGCCGCCGCCGACCCGAGGGTGCACGTCATCCATCGGACCGGCAAGCAGGGCCTCGGGACCGCGTACATCGCGGGCTTCCACTGGGGTATCGATCACGGCTACGAGCTCGTCTTCGAGATGGACGCGGATTTCTCCCACGATCCCCGACACCTTCCGGAGTTCCTCGAGCTTTCCGACGATTACGACGTCGTCATCGGCTCGCGGTACATGCGTGGCGTGACGGTCGTCAACTGGCCGATGGGGAGGCTCCTCCTGTCGTGGCTCGCAAACTGGTACGCGCGGATCGTGACGGGGCTGCCGATCCACGACCTGACCAGCGGCTTCAAGTGCTATCGCCGACGCGTGCTCGAGCGGCTGGATATCGACGCCATCCGGTCCAACGGATACGCGTTCCAGATCGAGACGGTGTTCCGCGCCTGGCACGCGGGGTTCCGGGTGGGCGAGATGCCGATCGTCTTCGTCGATCGTAACGTCGGTGCGAGCAAGATGAGCAAGCGCATCGTATGGGAGGCGATCTGGATGGTCTGGCGGATGCGGTGGTGGAAGCTGACGGGCCGGCTTCATCGCGAGACCCGGAGGGCGGACGGGCCGGCACGGGGGGAGGCGGAGTGAGCGGGGTCGCGGGCCGCGAGTTCACCAAGATGTCGGGCGGCGGCAACGACTTCATCGTGTTCGACGACCGCGACGAATGGTTCCCGCGCCACGAGGCCGGACCGCTCGTCGCCCGCCTCTGCCGGCGCGGCCTGGGCATCGGAGCCGACGCGGTCGTCCTGCTGGCGCAGGACCCCCAGGCGGACTTCCGCATGGTGTACTACAACGCCGACGGCGGCGAGGCCCCGATGTGCGGCAACGCCGCGCTCTGTATCGCCCGCTTCGCGCGTATCGTGGGGGCGGTGGAGGGAGCGGAGATGGAGTTCCGAACGGGGAGCGGGCCGTTCCGCGCGCGGGTCGAGGACCCCGTCGGTCCCGGGGTGACGCTGTGGCTCGTGCCGCCACGGGAGCTGACGCTCGACTATGCCGACCTCGCGACCCCGCCGTACCGGCGGGTGGGTTTTCTCGACACGTCGACGCCCCACGTCGTGGCCCTCCTCGTCTCGCCGGCGGTGGTCGAGGCGCTCGACCTCGCCGTCGAAGGACCGCGCTTCCGGCGGCATCCGAACTGGGAACCGGTGGGCACCAACGTGAACTTCGTCGCCCCCGTCGATCGCTCGACCTTGCGGATGCGGACCTTCGAGAAGGGAGTCGAGGACGAGACCCTCTCGTGCGGAACGGGCGCGACCGCGAGCGCGATTCTGGCCTGTCTCTGGGGGCTCGCCGATCCCCCGGTGACGGTGCTGACGAGCGGCGGGATCCCGCTGGTGGTCGACTTCACTCCTCCCGCGGACGTGCGATCCCTGCCCACCGATCCGACCCTGAGGGGCGACGCGCGCATCGTCTATCGGGGTACGATCGAAGAGATCTAGCTCGGACGTTGAAGAAGGCCCATCAGCGGCGTTGCCACTCCTCGAGTCTTCCTGCGGCGTACAGATCGTACGCCTCGGAATCCTCTCGTCGGGCGCCTCAGCAGGGTTCCGTCGCGGCCTCCCGGCTCTCCGTGTCGTAGCTCCAGATCGCGCAGGTCTCGGGCCCGACCGGTTGATCGCGTCCATCGGTGGGCCAGTGGACGACCCGCAGCCGAGGCTCCGAGCCCGGCTCGGGCCGGACGAGGATCGTCAGCGTCACGCCGTCGCCGGGGATCAGCGGGTCGCCGATCCAGTACGCCTGCCCGCCCCGGATCTCGCCGCGCCACTCGAAGCGGGCGCCGGGGTCGGGGTTGTCCCGGTCGGGGCGGACGCCGAGGAGCGCGCCGCCGTCCTCGATCCTGAGGTGGAAATCCGCCACCGTCTCGGCGTCGCCCCCGTGGACCAGCGTGAACGGCCAGGCGATCGATTGGTCGTCCCCGTGCGCGGGCTGGGGCGGCCCCAGCCGCACCGAGCCCACGGCTCCGCCGCCCGCGCTCGCGCAGGCCGCCGTCACCACTAGCGCGATCCAGACCACCGGAGTGGCGGTTTCCCTCGCTACGCCCCACTTCATCCCATCCCCCTTCGTCCAGAGCTCGATTTCACGTCAGCGGCGGACGACCCATGATGGTGTGCGGAACGAGGGCACGCAACCGGCTGTGGCGGTTGCTCGGGGAAGAGCCGGATCCTAGCTTCCCGTTTCCAGGACGCGGCGGGACCTCGTGTCCCGCCGCATTTCGTTTCCACCCCCTGAGACGACGATGACCGAGAACCGCTACGATCCGAACGAGATCGAGCCGCGCTGGCGACAGGTGTGGGAGGATATGGACCTCTACCGCGCCGATCTCGAGGGCGCCGAGAGACCCTGCTACGCGCTCGTCATGTTCGCCTATCCGTCCGGCGACAGGCTCCACGTGGGTCACTGGTACCACTATGGCCCGGCGGACTCCTGGGCGCGCTACATGCGGATGCGTGGATACGACGTCTTCGAGCCGTTCGGCTTCGACGCGTTCGGCTTGCCCGCCGAGAACTTCGCCGTGCGTACCGGCGTCCATCCCCGGGATTCTACGGAAGCGAACGTCGCGAACATGATCGCGCAGCTCAAGCGCATGGGCGCGATGTGGGACTGGGCGCGTACCCTCGACACCTCCGACCCGGCCTATTACCGCTGGACGCAGTGGCTCTTCCTGAAGCTGTACGAGGCCGGGCTGGCCTATCGGAAGGCCGCGCCTGTGTGGTGGTGTCCGACGGATCAGACCGTTCTCGCCAACGAGCAGGTCGTCGGTGACAACGAGTGCGAACGTTGCGGCACTCCGGTCGTCAAGCGCGACCTGACGCAATGGTTCTTCAAGATCACCGACTACGCGGACGAGCTCCTCGCCGGCCTCGATGGCCTGGAGTGGCCGGAGCGCACGAAGACGCTTCAACGCAACTGGATCGGACGCTCCGAGGGCGTCGAGATCGACTGGCGGATCCCCGGGACGGACGCCATGGTGCGGACGTTCACGACCCGCCCCGACACGCTCTATGGAGTGACCTTCCTCGCGCTAGCGCCCGAGCATCCGCTGCTGGATTCCATCGTCACCGCCGAGCGTCGCGAGACGGTGGAATCGTACCGCACGCACGCGCGGCGGATGTCCGAGATCGAGCGCGCGTCCACCGAGAAGGAGAAGACGGGCGTATTCACGGGGGCGAGCGCGATCCATCCGCTGACGCGCGAGCCGATCCCGATCTGGGTGGCCGATTTCGTTCTCGGGACGTACGGCACCGGCGCGATCCAGGGCGTTCCCGCGCACGACCAGCGCGACTGGGAGTTCGCGAGGGCGCTCGGTCTTCCCATCGTCAGGGTGATCGAGCCGGACGACCCCTCCGCCGTGGCCCCAGAGACGGCCTTCACGGGGCACGGGAGCGTG
This sequence comes from Gemmatimonadota bacterium, assembly GCA_035699465.1. Taxonomy (GTDB): domain Bacteria; phylum Gemmatimonadota; class Gemmatimonadetes; order JACCXV01; family JAHWKZ01; genus JAICNR01. The sequence continues at coordinate 2,411 of DASSPT010000179.1, read as the reverse complement.
GTGGACTCGGGGCCCTATACCGGGATGCGCAGCGAGCAGATGCTCCACGACGTCATCGCTGAGCTGGCCCACGCCGGCCAGGGGCACAAGAGCGTCAACTACCGCCTCCGGGACTGGCTGGTGTCGCGGCAGCGCTACTGGGGCGCGCCGATCCCGATCGTGCACTGCGCCCGCTGCGGCGAGGTGCCGGTCCCCGAGGAGGACCTTCCCGTCGAGCTTCCCTACGACGTCGACTTCTCGCTGGGAGCGGGGAAGAGCCCGCTCGAACGCTCGCAGTCGTTCATCGAGGTCGCGTGCCCGCGCTGCGGCGAGCCCGCCAGGCGGGACGCCGACACGATGGACACGTTCGTGGACTCCTCCTGGTACTACTTCCGGTATCTGTCACCACAGGACGCGGACGAGCCATGGAACCGCGCGCTGGTCGATCGATGGCTGCCCGTCTTCCAGTACTCGGGAGGGATCGAGCACGCCGTGCTGCATCTCCTGTACTCGCGCTTCGTGACCAAGGCGATGCGCGATCTCGGCCACGCGGGGATCGACGAGCCGTTTCAGCGCCTGTTCCACCAGGGCACGATCACGAACGCCGGGGCCAAGATGTCGAAGTCCAAGGGAAACGTGATCAGCCCGGACGAATACGTCGCGCAGTACGGCGCCGACGCGTTCCGCGCCTACCTCATGTTCGGATTCTCGTGGGCGGAAGGCGGCGACTGGAAGGACGAGGGAATCCGCGCGATCTCGGCGTGGCTCCAGCGCGTGTGGCGGCTGGTAGACCGTCATCGGGGCCTGTTCGCGAAAGGCCGCGATCCGCACGAGGGCGATCCCACCGCCGAGCTAGCGCGGGAGTTGCTGCTGGTTCGCCACCGCTCGGTCAAAGGGGCCACCGAGGATCTCGCCGCCTGGCAGTTCAACACCGCCATCGCGCGCATCATGGAGCTCGTCAACGCCCTCTACCAGTACGCGCCGGTCGAGGGCGAGCCCGCGCACGACGTCCACGAGCCGCTTCTGGTCGAGTGCCTGGAGACGCTGATTCGGCTGGTGGGCCCCATCGCCCCGCACCTCGCCGAGGAGCTGTGGTCGATGGTCGGGCGCGAGCCTTCGATCGTGGACGCGGGGTGGCCCGAGTTCGACCCGCGGATCCTCGCCACCGGCGAGGTCACGGTCGCGATCCAGCTCAATGGAAAAGTGCGCGACGAGATGCGCGTCCCCCGCGATCTTCCCGACGAGGAGCTCAAGGACCGCGCCACCCGCCACGGTAGGATCCCCGAGCTTCTGGATGGACGTCCGATCCGGAAGGCGATCGTGGTGCCCAACAAGCTGGTCAGCCTGGTGGTCTGACGGGCGGCGGTCGCCTGCCCTCTACTCGATCAGCCGGCCGTGCTCTCGGAGGATCTCGCGAACGCGTTCCTCGGGGAGTTCGTACATCCGGAAGCCATCGACGCCTTCCATCGTTTCGGCCGCCACCAGCGCGTTGACGATCGCTTCCTCGGTGGCCTGAACAGTCGCGTAGAAGATCGGGTCGATCGCGTCGTTCGGGAGCATGTTCACCGACACGACCTCCCGGGTTTCACCCACTGACCTGTTTGCGGTCGAGAACGCGAGAAAGATGTCTCCCGACGAGTTCTCGCCCTTTCCCCCCATCCGGCCGACGCCGAGCGCAACGCGTGCCGCCACGCGGTCGAGTTGATGAGGGAGAAGCGGGGCATCTGTCGCCACGACGACGATGATCGAGCCGAGTCCGCCGTCGTAGGCGGCGGCACCGGTGGGGGACTGCCCGCAGACGAACGGATAGTCCGAGAACCACGCCTGGGATGACCTCCTGCCGGGCGGGAAGCATGGCATGTACGTCTCTCCGAGCGCGCGCCCCACAGGGACACCGGCGATCGTAAGCTCCTGTCGACTGCCGTAGTTGCACTGAACGAGGACTCCGATCGTGTAGCCGCCTTCCGACTCCGGAAGCCTCCGGGAAGCCGTCCCGATCCCGCCCTTGAACCAGTGACAGACCATTCCCGTGCCGCCCCCCACGTTGCCCTCCGCCACGGGCCCGGAAGCCGCGCCGTCGAGGGCAGCGAGCGCGTGCTCCGGATCGACGTGGAATCCGTTCGTGTCGTTGAGGACGCCGTCGTAGGTCTCGGCGACGACGGGCAGGGCGAAGACGAAGTTCGGACGATGCTCCATCATCCATGCGATGACGGCATCTCGCACGACCCCCACGCTGTGCGTGTTGGTGATCAGCACCGGCCCTTCGAGAACGCCGGACTGATCGATCCAGAGGGTGCCCGTCATCTCGCCGTTGCTGTTGAGGGAGTACCACCCCGCGAAGACCGTGTCGCCGGCGGCCTTCCCGCGCGGCAGGATCGCAGTCACACCCGTCCTGACCGGCCCCTGACCTACCACGAGCGCCCCTTCGCCTT
>DASSPT010000178.1:0-12259 GCA_035699465.1 Gemmatimonadota bacterium | reverse complement strand
CGAGATCCGCTGCCCCGTGAACGCTTCGGAGATGAACGGGAAGAACGTTCCCCACCAGATCGCGAACGCGATCCCCAGCAGCAGCAGGTTGTTGAACAGGAACGCGCTCTCGCGGCTGACGAACGACTCCAGCCGGTTCTCGGTTGTCAAGAGGTCCGAGCGCCACCAGATGAGCGCCACCGAGGCCGCGATCACGAGCGTGAGGAACGTAAGGAACACGATCCCCACGTTCGTGGATGCGAAGGCGTGCACGGACTCGATGATTCCGCTGCGGGTCACGAACGTGCCGAGGATCGTCAGCGAGAACGTGAGGACGATCAGCGCCATGTTCCACATGCGGAGCATGCCCCGCTTCTCCTGGATCATGATCGAGTGCAGGAACGCGGTGCCCGCGAACCACGGCATGATGGCCGAGTTCTCGACCGGGTCCCAGCCCCAATACCCGCCCCACCCGAGCTCGATGTAGGCCCAGTGGGAGCCCATCAGGTTGCCGATCGTCAGGAACATGAAAGGGAACAGCGCCCACTTGCGCATGGCCGTGATCCACTCCGTTCCGAGGCGCCCCGTGATCAGCGCGGCGATCGCGAACGAGAACGGTACCGACCAGCCGACGTACCCGAGGTAGAGGCTCGGAGGATGGGCCGCCATCCAGTGGTTCTGGAGAAGCGGATTCAGCCCCTGTCCGTCCACGGGCAGGAAATCGAGCCGTTCGAAGGGCTTCGAGCTGAACGTCATGACGATCAGGAAGAAAGCCATGATCGTCAGGAGTACCGCAGCTGCGTGGGGCGCGAGCCGTGGCAGTCGCCGGCGCGTGGCGAGCATGGCGGCGCTCGAGTACGCAGCCAGAATCAGCGCCCACAGGAGCATCGAGCCCGCCATCCCGCCCCACACAGCAGCGGCCTTGTACCACACGGGCATCGCGCGGCTCGCGTTGGTCGCCACGAACGAGAACTGGAACTGGTCGTTCACGAAGGCCGCCGTCAGGAGCACGTAGGCGAGCGCCACGCACGCGGACGTGCCGAACACCGCGCCCACCGCGGCCTCCGAAAGCCGCGAATCGCGCCGCCATCCCCCGACGTGGCCCACCACGGCGCCGTAGAGCGCAAGCGCGAGCCCCACCCACAGGGCGATCGGTCCGAGTGCGTAGATGCTCACGATCCTCCCTCCGATCCGGCCCCCCGCCCCGCCAGCCGCCGGATCAACTCCTCGGCGCGCTCGACCAGCTTCTGCTGGCGGGTGGAGACACCCAACAGGTAACCGAATAGAACCGCCCAGAACATGGCGTACGCGGCAAGGTACCAGGTCATCGGGAGCTCCGCTCCCGGCGATCGAGCAGGACCTCTAGCAGCGCCAGGTTCTCCGACGTCCGCTCCTGCCAGACGCGCTGAATCCAGAGCCATGCGAAGACCAATGACACCGCGAGCAGCGAAGCGAGCAGCGTGATCAGCATCGAAGCCGGCAGCCCGCCACCGGGATCGTCGACGATCATGACCACCGGTTGCGGGTGTAGCGTCCTCCACCACAGCACGGAGAGATGGATGATCGGCACGTCGAGGAAACCGATGATCCCGATCACCGCCGCGAGACGCGCCACGTCTGCCTCCGGCCGGGCGAACGCCCGCACGAGAAGATATCCGCCGTAGATGAACCACAGGATCAATGTCGATGTGAGTCGCGCGTCCCATGTCCAGTACGTCCCCCAGATGGGCTTTCCCCACAACATTCCGGTGGCTAGCGCGAGCGTGGTGAACAGGAACCCCACCTCGGCCGCGCAGCGGGCGAAGATGTCCCACAGCGAGGTTCGCTTCCACAGGTAGAGAATCGAGGCCGCGAATACGATCGCGAACGCCGCGTACATGATCCATGCCGACGGGACGTGGATGTAGAAGATCTTCTGAGGATACCCCTGAATCGCCTCGAGCGGCACCCACCAGAAGACGAGCGCGAACACCACGACCATCGATCCGACCGCCAGCCAGCCGATCCAGGGCCGCGCGCTCAGCATCATGTGGTAGGTCCGCCCGTCCAGCGTCGACCAGAACTGTCCCCAGGAGCGCGGCCACCACTTCATCGAGAGTGCCTTTCCGCCGATCTGCGGCGACAGCGGATCATTCCTCTATCACGTACTCGAACGCGAGCGTACACACGGTCCCGAAGATCACATCGAAGGCGACCGCCAGCGAGAGCCAGCTCCAGTAATCGCCCATCCGCCCGCCCTCTACCAGCGCCTGGCCTCCCTCGGCGCCGGCCAGGATGAGCGGCACGCTGAGCGGGAAAAGGAGGATCGGCAAGAGCAGCTCGCCCGCCGAGGTCTTCGCCGCGACCGCGGCGAAGAACGTGCCCAGCGCCGAGTACCCCATCGTAACCACGACGAGGAGTAGCGTCAGCTCGATCAGCGACCCTGCGAGGTCGAGCTGGTACATCGTCAGCGTGACGGGAACGAGCGCGCACTCTATCCCCAGAAGGAAGATCGTCGCGCCGGCCCACTTGCCCGCGAACAGCGCGGCGCGGTCGACCGGCGAGACCAGGAGCCCCTGGAGCGCCTGGTTGCGCTCTTCCTGCGCGAACCAGCGGCCGAAGCCGATCGCCCCGGCGAACAACAGGCTCACCCATAGGGCACCCGGGCCCAGCCGCCGGAGGTCCGCCGGCGTCGGATCGCCCGCGAACACGAACACCAGCGCGACCAGGATCGCGAAGACGGCCATGGTGGCGACGGTCTCCACGCGCCGTAGCTCGAGCTTCAAGTCCTTGGCGAGGATCGCCGCCGCCGCGCGCCATCCCACCGCTCAGCCCTCCGCCTCCGCCACGGCGCGCTCGTAGATCGTCGCCAGCTCGCCCGCCGGAAGCCGGCCTTGCGACCACGCGCGGCCTTCGACGACGACGAGATAGCGGGTGGCAGCGGCGGGGGCGCGGGCCAGGTCGTGGGTCGTCAGCATTATGGTCCGGCCGGCGCCGTGGACGGACTCGAGCGACTCGGAGAGCCGCGCCGCCGCGCGCGGGTCGAGGCCGGCGTACGGCTCGTCGAGGAGCAGGATTCCCGGGTCGTGGAGGATGGCCCGCGCGATCGCGACTCGCTGCGCCTGGCCGCGCGAGAGGTGGCCGATCCGCCGCCCGGCCGAGTCCTCGAGACCGACCGTCGCCAGCGCGCCGCGCGCGCGCGCGTCCGCGTCCCGCAGGCCGTAGAGCGTCGCGAAGAAGCGCAGGTTCTCGAGCGCCGTGAGCCCGTCGTAGAGGTAGCTCGCGTGGGAGAGGACCCCGATCTCGCGCTGGCGCGCCGCGGGCGCGGCGAGCCAGTCCTCCCCGCCCAGCCACACCCGGCCGGCGCTCGGCCTCGCGAGCCGCGCGAGGAGCTTGAGGAGCGTCGTCTTGCCGGCGCCGTTGGGACCGAGGACCAGCAGGAAGTCGCCGGCGTCGATGTCGAACGAGACGTCGTCGAGCGCGAAGCGCGAGCCGTAGATGCGAGTCAGGCCCTGGACGCGAAGCAGCGGAGCGGGCCCCGTCACGCCGCCCCGCGCGGGCGCAGCCGTCAGGAGCGGGGGGCAGGCGCCGGCTCGGCGCTGAGCTGCCCGGCCTCCTGGTACTTGGACGGACACTTGGCGAGGAGCGTCTCCGCCTCGAACGTCCCGTCGGACCCCATCTTCCCCTCGACGACGACCTGGATGCCCTCGCGGAAGATGTCCGGCACGGTTCCGGCGTAGACGACCGGGATCGACTGGGTGGACGCGTCGACCGGCTCACCGTTCGCCTTCGTGGCCCGGATCGCGAAGCGGATCTGGCGCGCCTTCTCGTCCTTGACGATCGAGCCTTCGACGACGTCCCCCGAGACCCGGATCCGGCCGTCCGTGCTCGCGGCTGCCGCCTGCACCTCGCCCACCTCGTAGTAGTAAACCAGGTTGTCCCGGGTCCCCGCGTAGACGAGGTACGACAGCGCGGCCCCGACCAGCAGGATTCCAATGGCCAGGCGTCCGATCCGTGGCCGGCGTCCGGTTGGCGCGGTGTTCTCCGTGTTCACTCGGTCTCCTTGAGCTCGCGTTCGAGTCTCTGTCTCCATGCCGATTGCGCCCGCGGCGCCGCCGGCGCGGCGGGCGGCGGGCGCGACTTCCAGCGCCTGGTCAGCGCGAAGATCGTGGCCGCGCCGCCCAGGACGAGCGCGAACGGCAACAGCCACACGGTCCAGGCGAACCCTTCCTTGCGCGGAGCCAGGATAATGTAATCTCCGTACCGGGCTACGAAGTACTCGCGGATCTCCTCCTTCGACTTCCCCTCGGCGACCATGCGTCGAACCTGGCGGCTCATGTCCTCGGCCATGAAGGAGCGCGAGGTGCGTACCGACTGGCTACGGCAGACGGGGCACTTGAGCTCGCTCTCGATCTCCGCGGCCAGCTCCTCCTGTTCGGGCGACAGCGGTATGGGCGCGGGCGCGACTTGCTGCCCGGCGGGTCCGATCTCCTGCGCGGCCAGGCTGACGCCTGCGCCCGAGACGGCCAGGGCCGCGGCGAGCGCCAGTGCGAGTGCGGTCCGCGTCACGGGTCCTCGATCGACAGCGGCTCTACGCTGCTCGGGTCGCCCCGCGTGTCCCCGCGCACGCCGGCCTCGAGCTCGGCGATCCGGCGGTCGAGGTCGTCCGACGTCAGCGGGCCGATGTGGCGCGAGAGAATCGTGCCGTCCCTCCCGATGAAGAACGTCTCGGGGACGCCGTAGAGGCCGTAGTCGACGGCCGCCGATCCGTCGACGTCGGAGCCCAGATGGTACGTCTTCCCGAACTCCCGGATGAAATCCTTCGCCGCGCCCTCCTCGTCGTTGACCGCGATCCCGACGAACGCGACCTCCGGACCGTACCGCTGCCACCCGGCTTCCAGCACGCGCGCCTCGTCGCGGCAGGCGAGGCACCACGACGCCCAGAAGTTCAGCACGACCGGCGTGCCCCGGAGCTCCGCCAGCGACACGGTGGAGTCCGCGGCGAAGAGCGGCATCGAGAACGCCGGCGCGGACTTGCCGACCAGGGGCGAGGCGAGCGTCTGCTCGCGGGAGAGGGCCCACGCGAACATGGCCACGACGCCGACCAGCACCAGAACTACCGCGAGACGCTTCATTCCAGACGAATCTCCGCTTCCGGTCCTGTTTCAGCAACGCAGTGTCGCGACACCCGTCAGGTCCCGATTTGACAGTTACATAAGTCTAAAGTATAATAACTATCCTAACCGTCCCGAGCAAGGAGTCGCCATGTCTTCGTTCGATTACCTCATCATCGGAGCCGGGATCACGGCGGAGTCCGCCATGCGCGCCCTTCGCGAGACCGACCCCGCGGGCACCATCGGCGTCTTCGGCGCCGAGCCGCATTCTCCGTACGACCGACCGCCCCTCAGCAAAGCGTTGTGGAAGGGAACCTCCGAGAACGACATCTGGCGAGATGTCGCGAGCATCGGCGCGCGGCTCCATCTCGGTCGACGGATCCAATCGATCGACCCGGGCACGGGGACCGTCCTCGACGACCGCGGAATCGCGCACGGCTACGGCAAGCTGCTGATCGCGACCGGCGGCTCCCCGCGCCGGCTCAGCGGCTCAGGAGATCGGATCCTCTACTACCGCACGCTGGACGATTACCGCCGGCTGCGGGACCTCGCGTCCGAGTCGCTCCGCTTCGCGGTCGTCGGGGGCGGTTTCCTCGGCATGGAGATGGCCGCCGCGCTCCGCATGCAGGGGTGCGAGGTCGAGATGTTCGTCGGCGAGGATGGACTGGGCACGCACCTCTTTCCCGACGACCTCGCGAGCTTTCTCGTCGACTACTACCGCGAACAGGGCGTGGTCGTGCGGACGGTCGGACGCGTAGACGTGGAGGAGCGGGGCCGCGGAATCGTCGTTCGTACCGGGAGTGGTGCCGAGTTCGAGGCAGACGTCGCGGTCGTGGGCGTCGGATTGTCCCCGAACGTGGAGCTGGCGCGGGACGCGGGCCTCGCGGTCGGCGACGGCATCGAGGTCGACCCCTTCCTGCGGACGTCCGCGCCGGACATCTACGCGGCCGGCGACGTCGCGAGCTTCCACCAGCCGATTCTCGGAGCGCGCATCCGGGTGGAGCACGAGAGCAACGCGGACGCGATGGGCCGCGCCGCGGGTCTCTCGATGGCCGGTCAGCCCAGTCCCTACGACCGGCTCCCGTACTTCTACTCCGATCTCTTCGATCTGGGATTCGAAGCCGTGGGCGAACTCGATCCGCGAATGGAGACGTTCGCCGACTGGAAGGTGCCGTTCCGGGAAGGCGTGGTCTACTACCTCGCGAAGGATCGCGTGCGAGGAGCGCTTCTCTGGAACACGTGGGACCAGGCGGACAACGCACGGCGATTGATCGAGGAGTCGAGGTTCGTATCGAGGAACGAGCTGGAAGGACGCTTACCGGAGGAGGAAGCAGCATGATTCGCGGAATGGTCATTCTGACGATGGCGCTCGCGGCGCTCGTACTCGGCTGCGACGAAGAGGATGGAATCGCGACGAGCCGGGACCCGGTGCCTCCGGGGAATCCCGTGGCGGGCAGGGAGATCTTCCGCTTCGACACGTTCGGCGACGAGCGGTTCTGGACCGACACGTTGCGCATGCACGAGGTCATCCAGAGCGCGGTCGATCCGCTGACCGCGCTGGCGGTGGGCCTCAAGGTGGACGCGGACGCGTTGCCGCCCGGCATCCTGTCGGAGGTCGATCTCTCCGACCCCGCGACCACCGTGGCGCTCCTCGAGCTCGGCGCGGTGGTGGGTCTGAACGCGCAGGTCGAGAACGGCACGATCCAGCGCATCGGCGTCACCTGCGCGCTCTGCCACTCCGACGTCGACGATTCGGTGCAGGAGGGCATCGGGCGGCGGCTCGACGGTTACCCCAATCGCGATCTCGACCCCGGACTCATCCTTTCCCTTTCGCCCGCGCTGCAGGACCCGGCCGTCCAGATGGTCCTCAAATCATGGGGACCTGGGCGCTACGACGCCTACTGGAACCACGACGGCCAGAACGATCCCACTGTGATCCCGCCGGCCTACGGGCTCGCCGACGTGCCGGTCGAGACGTTCACCGGCGAAGGGCCCGTGAGCTACTGGAACGCCTACGTCGCCGTCACCCAGATGCACTCCCAGGGATCGTTCTTCGATCCCGAGCTGGGAATCGACATCCGGACGACGCCCGACCTCGTGACCCCCAAGCTCCCGGATCTCCAGGCGTACCAGCTGACGCTCCCGGCCCCCGCGCCGCCCGCGGGGAGCTTCGACGCCGAGGCGGCCGCGCGGGGCCAGTCGGTATTCGACGGGCCGGGAACGTGCGCCGGTTGTCACGTGCCACCGACCTTCACGGACGCCGGCGAGCGCGTCCATTCCCCGTCGGAGACGGGCATGGATCCGGTCCTGGCCGGGCGCGGCACGACCGGCGGCTATCGGACCACGCCGCTCCGCGGCGCGTGGCAGCACCCGCCCTACTTCCACGACGGCAGCGCGGCGACGCTCGCCGACGTCGTCGAGCACTACGATGCGTTCCTGGGCCTGGGTCTGAGCGCCGAACAGAAGGCGGATCTCGTCGAGTACCTGAAATCCCTCTAGGGATTCCGCGCTAGCGGGGAGCATCGGGCGCGACAGATCGGGGAGCTGGGCCCTCTGACCACGGGCCTCGCGGAGATGTCGTCGTGAAGTCGGAGGACGACTAGCTTTTCGCCATGCCCGAGCTCCCCCGCTACACGATCCGGCGTCGCGGCGACGACGGCGCTCCTGCCGGCGCGCTCTTCGATCTCCCGCGCCACGGCCAGGTCGCGCTCCACCTCGCCGATCCCGAGCTCGTGCTCCTGCTCGAGGCCGAGGGCCTGATCGATCCGTTGCGGCCGCCGTTCCTCGACGCGGCCGGCAGCGGGGTCCACGGCGCATTCCGGCCGCGGCCCCAGGTCAACACGTTCCTGGAGCCGCCCGTCGAGGCCGTCGCCGACGCCCTCGAGCGGGCATTCGCCGCCGCCGGTGGGAGCTACGCGCTCGAGCCGGTCGCCGGCCCGCGCATCTCCGGGCACGACGGCGCCCACGATCCCGGCGTTCCGCTCGCTCCGGGCGCCGCGGGCTGAGCGCCCGCGCGGGCGACCGGGCACCGTTGGGCTCCCCCGCGGTCGAGATTCGCGGCCTCCGCAAGGAGTACGGCGACACGGTCGCCGTCGACGGCCTCGACCTCGTCGTTCCACGCGGCGCGACCTACGCGCTCCTGGGCCCCAACGGCAGCGGCAAGACGACCACGATCCGGACCCTCCTCAGGATCCAGGAGCCGGACGCCGGCGAGGTGCGCGTGCTCGGAGAGGAGCCCGGCCCTTCGGTACGGGACCGGATCGGCTACCTGCCCGAGGAGCGCGGCCTCTACCCGCGCATGAAGGTGCGCGAAGTGCTGACGTTCCTGGCCGAGCTCAAGGGCATGTCTCCCAGGGACTCCCGGCCGCGGATCGACGGCTGGCTCGACAGGGTGGACCTCTCCGAGCGCGCCGACGACCGCGTGCAGACTCTGTCCAAGGGCATGCAGCAGAAGCTCCAGTTCGTGGCCGCCGTCGTGCACGAGCCCGAGCTCGTCATCCTGGACGAGCCGTTCAGCGGGCTCGATCCGATCAACCAGCAGGCGCTCAGGGAGATCGTCGGGGAGATCCGCAAGTCGGAGCGCACGATCCTGTTCTCGACCCACATCATCGAGCACGCCGAGCGGCTCTGCGACCACGTCTGCATCCTGTCGCACGGCCGCGCGGTCGTGGAGGGCGAGGTCGGGCGTGTCAAGCGCGAGCACGGCGGCCGTCACGTGGGACTGACGCTCGACCCCTGGACACCCGAGTCGGTCGCGGCGGTGCGCGCCGCGCCCGAAGTGGCGCGGGTCCACCAGGACGGCCACGCCATCGTGCTCTCGCTCGCCGACGGCGCCGACCCGCGCGCGCTTCTCGCCCGGCTCGTCCAGGGCGGTGTCGGCCTCATCCGCTTCGAAGTCGTCGAGCCGTCGCTTCATCAGGTGTTCCTCGAGCGCGTCGGCAGCCGGCCGATCGAGGAGGGCGCGCTTGTCTAGGGGCCGCACATCGTGAGCCGTTCCCGCACCTGGACGATCGTCAAGCGCGAGTTCCTCGCCACGACGCGCACCAAGGGATTCCTGCTCGGCACGTTGTTCGGGCCCGCCATCATGGCGGGCTGGATCCTCCTTCCCGCCCTGTTCGCCGACAGCGGCGGAACGCGCGAGGTCGTCGTGATCGACGGCACGCGCACGGACCTCGGCAGCGCGGTCGCGGAGCAGCTGACGCGCGACTCGGAGGAGATGGCCTTCGCCGCGCGCGTCGTCGCTCCGCCTCCCGGCGCCGCGGACTCGGTGCGGGCCGAGATGGCGGCGAAGACCGCCGCCGGGGAGATCGACGGGTACGTGTGGCTGCCGCCGGGGCTACCGGCTGGCGAGAGCGCGAGCTACGAGGCCCGCCACGCGACCAACCTGCGCGAGGTGCGGAGCGTCCGATCGGCGATCGACGACGCCGTACGTCAGGCGCGCCTGCGCGCGGCCGGCATCGACGCCTCGACGCTTTCCGAGGCCCTCCGCCCGATCCCCTTCGAGGCGCGCGAGGTGACCGCCGAGGGCCGCGGCGCGGCCGCGTCGGGGGAGGCCATGATGATGACGGCGATCATCGCGGTCTTCGTGATCTACTTCATCATCCTCCTTTACGGGAACAACGTCCTCAGGGGCGTCCGGGAGGAGAAGGAGAACCGCGTGGTCGAGATCGTGCTGAGCTCGATCCGCGCGGAGCAGCTCATGGCCGGGAAGGTGTTCGGGATCGGCGGAGCGTGCCTGTTACAAGTAGCGATCTGGGTCGCGGTGGCGGCCTTGGTGGCCGCCTTCGGCGAGGACATCGTGCGGGCGATCGGCGGTCAGCCGCCCGCGCTGCCCGACCTGCCGCTGTCGGCCGCGTTCGTCTACGTCTTTTTCTTCGCGGGCGGTTTCTTTCTCTATGCTTCGATCTACGCGGCGCTCGGCTCCCTCGCCACGTCGGGCCAGGACGCGCAGAACATGCAATTCGCCGCCATGGTCCCGCTCATGGTCGCGTTCATCATGGCCTTCGGCGTGATGAACGACCCCGAGAGCCGACTGGCGGTCGTCGCGAGCCTGATCCCCTTCACGTCGCTGATCGTGGTGCCCCTCCGCGCCATCCTGGGAGCGATTCCGTGGACGCAGGTGATTCCCTCTGCGGTATTGCTCGCGCTGACCTGCTGGGGGACGCTCTGGGTCGCCGGCCGGATCTACCGCGTGACGGTGCTCGCCACCGGCCAGCGCCCGAGCGTCCGGCGCCTCTGGCGCTGGGTCCGCGCGAGCTGAGGTCTCCTGCCGCGCCGGGCCGGCGTTGCGGGATCACTCCCGTTCCAGTCGCTCCATCGCCGACTCCTCACCCAGAACGACAAGCATGTCGCCGCGCTGTAGCCGCGTGTCCGGTCGCGGGGCGATCCGCTGCTCGCGGCCGGTCGCGTCCATCCGCTGGATCGCCATCACGGTGACACCGTGGCGGGCGCGGAGCTGCGCCTCGGCCAGCGTCTGGCCCACGAACTCGGCCGGCACGGCAATCCGCGACATGCGGCTCTCCTCGGGCAGCTCGAAGTAGTCGAAGCCCGTTCCCTCGACGGAGCGGACCTTGGCCAGCAGCCGGTTGCGGCGGAGCACTTCCCTGTCGAAGGCTCCGAGGATGTCCCTCCGCGTGACGATCCCCAGGAACTTCCGGCTCTCCTCGTCGACGACCGGCAAATGCCCCAGGTCGCGGAACCACAGCTTCTCGTTGACCTCGACGAGCGAGTCGTCGGGCCCGACGACGGGGATCTCGCTGACGAGATCGGCGGCGATGACGAACGGGGCCGCCGCCTCCTCGCCGAGAAGTCGCTTGACCTCGTGGAGGTCCACGATCCCGAGGAACCGTCCTTCTTCGTCGCCTATGTAGAGCTGTAGCGCGCGCGTGTTCTGAAACACGTCGAGGACCTTCCCGAGGGGCAGGTCCGCCGGGTAGAGCGTGACGTCCGGCAGCATGATGTCCTTGACGGTGAGCGAACGCATGAGCCGCTCCTGCGCCGTCCCTTCCCAGCGCATGCCGCGGCGCTTCAGCTCCTCGGTGTAGATCGACGTCGGGCGGATCGAGCGCGCGGTCCAGTACGCGGTGATCGACGTCAGCATGAGCGGGAGGACGATGCCGTAGTTCTGGGTCAACTCGAACACCATGATGATCGCCAGGAACGGCGCGTGGGTCGTGCCGGCGATGATCCCGCCCATGCCCGCCAGCGCGTACGCCCCGGAGCCGGCCGTGTGCCCCGGCGCCGCCTCATGGGTGAGGAGCCCGAACACGCCGCCGAGGACGGCCCCGATGAACATGGTGCTCGTGAAGACCCCGCCGGACCCGCCAGAGGCGAGCGTGATCGTGGTGGCCAGCATCTTGGCCAGGAAGAGGATGGCCATGAGTCCCAGCGCCAATCGGCCGGCGAGCACGAGGTTGATCGTCTCGTAGCCATTCCCGAGGACGTACGGCCAGAAGACAGCCAGCCCACCTACGCAGAGCCCTCCGAGCGCGGTGCGGGCGAGCAGCGGGAGGTTCAACCCGTCCCAGACCCGGTACGTCCGCTCCATCGTCGCCTGGAACAGGACCGACGCCAGACCGGACAGGAACCCCAGCACCAGATAGGGACCCACCTCCCACGCCGAGACGAGCGCGTACTCGGCGCCCGGCGCGTAGATCGGGCCCTCACCCGCGAAGACGCGCGTCACAAGCGTCGAGACGGCCGCGGCCACGACCGCCGGGCCGAAGAAGACCATGTTGAACGAGCCGATGATGACCTCGAGGACGAACAGCGTGGCGCCGATCGGCGTGTTGTAGGCGGCCGCGAAGCCGGCCGCTATCCCGGCTGCGACCAGGATCCGGACCCGGTCCTCGGAGAAGTGGAACGAGCGGCCGACACGGGAGCCGATGGCCGCGGCGATCTGCCCCATCGGACCCTCGCGCCCGACCGAGCCGCCCGAGGCGAGAGTCATGAGCGAGGCCAGCGATCGCTTGAGGGACGGGACCAGGCGGACCGCGTCGCCGCCCCCGACCGAGACGACCTCCATGATGTCGGGAAAGCCCGCCCGCTCCTCGCGCCGGGCCGCGAGCAGGAGCGTGACGGCGGCGCCGAGCGCAGCCCCCAGCACCGGAACCAGCAGCCGCATCCACCACGGAACGCTCGCCGCCACCTCCAGGAGCTGACCGGGCCGGCCCCAGAAGCCGGTCGTC
>DASSPT010000177.1:0-2212 GCA_035699465.1 Gemmatimonadota bacterium | reverse complement strand
GACGGCGCGCTGATCCACTTCGACGTCCGCGACGCGGGCGATGCGCACGGGGTCTTCGTCTTCGTCCACGGCCTCGGCGAGCACTTCGCCAAGTACGACGAGTGGCTGTCGTACGCGGTCGGACGCGGCTGGCACGTGGCGGCGATCGACCAGCGCGGGCATGGGCGCACGCCGGGAAAGCGCGGAGACTTCGCGTTCCCCGACCTCGTCAGCGACCTGGACCGGTTCGTGGAGGTGGTCGGGGATCGCTGGCCTGGACTGCCCCTGTTCGTGGTCGCCCACAGCCTGGGGGCGTTGGTCACGCTGCGCTGGGCGGCCGGCTCCGTGCCGCAGGGCATGCGGGGAGCGGTGCTGTCGAGCCCGCCGCTGGGGATCGTCGAGGAGGTGCCCAGATGGAAGCGGGGCCTCTTCCGCACGCTCGCTCGCGCGGCGCCTCGGATGTCGCTTCCCCGGAGGCCGGTCGTCGAGAAGCTGACCGCCGACCCCGAGCGGATCGAGGCCTGGCGCCGGGACCCGCTCAGGCACGGGAGGATCACCCCCCGCGCGCTAGTCGGGATCGGCGAGGCGATCGAGACCGTGAACGCGGCGCCGCTCGAGGTGACGTTGCCGCTTCTCTTCCTCCTCGCTCCGGAGGACGCGGTGACGGACGCGGAGGCGGCCCTGGCCTGGGCCGCGCAGACCGGAGCCGACGTCTCGGTCCTCGAGCTTCCCGGGGCCCGGCACGAGATCCTGAACGACGTCGACCGCCGGATCGTGTACGCGCGGATCTGCGACTGGTGCGAGGCGCGAACGGGGTGACGGGGGCTGGCGTGACGGCGGTGCGGGCGTTCGTGGCGCTTCCCTGCCCGCCCATGCTGCGCGCGTCGATCGCGCGGGAGATCGGGGAGTGGAAGGCCCTCCACGCCGACGTCGCGTGGGTCGATCCCGCCGCCGCGCACGTGACGCTGCGGTTTCTCGGAAACGCGGAGCCGGACGCCCTCCAGCGCTTGAGGGGGCCGCTATCGGAGGCGGCAGGAGCCGCCGATCCCGTGATCGCACGTCCGGGGGCCACCGGTGCCTTTCCAGGCTGGCGGCGCCCCCGCGTCCTCTGGCTCGCGCTCGAGAGCGGGGAAGGAGTCGAGCGGCTAGCCGCCCACGTCGAGGCCGCCGCCCGTGCGGTGGGCTTCGCGGCGGAGGATCGACCCTTCACGTCGCATCTCACGCTGGGGCGGGTCCGGGGGCGGGGCGCCGGACGCGCCGCCGACGCAGTCCGTCAGTGGAAGCCCGATGGCGAAGCCGAGTCCATCCCCGAGATGATCCTCTACCGCAGCGATCTCGGCCCGCGCGGCGCCCGCCACACGGCTCTGGCTCGCTTCCCGATCGGATGACCCCACTCGACTCGCCCATCTCCATAATGGCTGGCGCCGTCGGCGGTTCGTCGCGAGCGAGCCATCGACGGGTGACGGGACCCGACGATCCCCCGCGGATCCGCGGCGCGGCCCGGATTCTGCTACCGGTCGGCGCGTCGGCCTTCGGAAGCATCCGGGGAGCGGAGCGGCCGGGCCGGCGATAGGAGGGGCCGCGCGGCTGGACGTGAAGGGTCGGCCAGGGAGGGGGTCGGCCCGGCGGGCGGAAAGCGCGCGGTCTCCTCCGCTTTCCCCGCGCAGCGTCGGTTGCTGGGGTTCGGAGGGGGGTCTAGCTTCGATGTCGTGAGCGATCTCATCGGCGAGCAGCAGCTCTACTACCGCAAGGGGTTCGGCCTCAAGGGAGAGGTCTCGGCCGAGCTCGAGCGGGCCTATCACTCGGACCTCGTCAATCGCGTGGTCGAGGGCGGGCACCGCCTCGAGGTCGGGGACCTGACGATCCGCCTCGCCAAGGAGTTCGGGAACTGCTACGGCGTCGACCGGGCGGTGCAGTACGCATACGAGACGCGCAGGCGCTTCCCGGATCGGCGCGTGTTCCTGACCGGCGAGCTGATCCACAACCCTCACGTGAACCTCGAGATGCTCGCCATGGGAATCGGCTTCCTGACGGGGCGCTATCAGCAGGATGTCTCGTACGAGAACCTGACGGCCGAGGACGTCGTGCTGCTGCCAGCCTTCGGCGCGCCCACAGAGATCATGCGGCGGCTGGCGGACATCGGCTGCGTCCTGGTGGACACCACCTGCGGTTCGGTCCTGCTGGTGTGGAAGACGGTCGAGCGGTTCGCGCGCGACGGTTTCACGGCGATCAT
>DASSPT010000176.1:0-6945 GCA_035699465.1 Gemmatimonadota bacterium | reverse complement strand
GGATCACGAGCGCCGTGCGCGGGAGGCGGCCGAGGTCCACGCCGAGGCCCACGGCCTGCGCACCGTGAACGCCGACGCCGCCGCCGTCGGCTTCGTCAAGGCGGCCGGCAGCTACGACAAGCCGGCGGTCAAGAACGCGCTGCGGCGCGTGGGGATCGATCCTCAGAAGTACGAGGACTTCTTCTAGCGCCTGCCATGGGCGGGGGGTATTTTGCCGTCCCCCGCAAGACTCCTTGGGCCTGTAGCTCAGGTGGTTAGAGCGCACGCCTGATAAGCGTGAGGTCGGTAGTTCGACTCTACCCAGGCCCACCACACAGGGCACGGTCGAAGGGCCCCGCCGCCTCGGCGGGGCTTTTCGCCGCCCACCGTTGACGCCCGCCCACCCGTGGTCTATGATCGGTGGTCATGCGGTTTACGTGGATCGCACTGCCCGTCCTCCTGGTCGCCCTGACCGGGACGTCGGGTGCCTCCCCCTCGCCGGCCGACGAATCGTCGGGTCCCGAGCGCGTGGTGGAGCGCGCCACGTCCCGGACGACGGCTCCAGTCGCCGTCCTGCCGTCGACCGCAGAGGCCCGGTGGAAGCGTCTCGGCGCAGAGGAGACGGAGCGTCGGGATGCACAGCTGGACGCCGCCGCGCCACCCGGATCGCGGCGGGCCGATCAGGCACGCGTCCGGATCCGGACGGTGGATCTCGCGGGAACGGCGTTCATCCCGGAGATAACCCGCGCCACCACTGGTTTCCTCTCTTCTTCCACGACCGCCTGTCCGCCGCCTGCCGGCAGTTGAAACGCAACCGATCGCGACATTCGCGGGTATAACGCTCGTATGACTCCCGTCGCGGTTTTGTAAGGCGGCGAACGATGGCGCGACTGAACCAGCAGGCCTAAGGAGACTGGAATGGACCACGAACCACATCCCAAGGGCGAACCGGAGTCGATGTTCCGGCTGCTCGCCAGCAAGCCGCCGCCCCGCGGCAAGCGGGACGCGGCCACTCTGGTGACCTCGATCGCGCTACACGGCGCGGTGGCGGCCGGCCTCATCTGGGCTACGCTTGCCGTCGGGGAGGAGGTGGCCGAGGAGGAAGAGGAGGTCACGATCATCGAGGTGACCGAAGAGGTCCCGCCTCCGCCTCCGCCGCCGCCGGAGCCCGAGGCGCCGCCGCCCCCCCAGGTCGATACGCCCAAGGGCTTCCAGACCCTGGCCACGCCGGTCATCGTTCCGCCCGACATCCCGCCGCCCGGGGAAAAGATCGAAGAGAGGGACTTCAGCGGTGAGGGCGTCGAAGGCGGCATCGCGGAAGGCGTTCCCATGCCCGCGGCTCCGGTCGAGGAGACGACGTTCTCGTTCACCCCCTACACGGTGAAGCCCAGGTGCCGTTCGGGGTGCACCGCCGACGACATCCTGCGCCACGTGCCGCCGATGCTCAAGCGCAGCGGCGTGCAATGTGAGCTCACGGTCGGGATTCGTATCGACACCGCCGGGAACGTGACGGCAACCGATCTGCTCAAGTCGAGCGGAAACCAAGCGTGCGATCGCGCGGCCCAGGATTGGGCTCGCACGACGACGTGGACGACAGCCTACAACCGCGATCAGGCGGTCATCGTCTGGATCGCTCAGCCGGTCAGCATTCAGACCCAGTAGCCAGCAGGAGGAGAAACCATGCAGCTGTCGTTACTCGAGCTATGGGCAACAATGGGGTGGTTCGCCAAGGGGATCGTCTTCCTCCTCTTCGGCATGTCGATCTTCGCGGCGGCCATCGCGATCCGGAAAGCGGTCGAGCTGCGGCGCGGGAAGCGGGCGACCGTCAGGTTCTCCCAGCCGTTCTCTCAGGCTCTGGCTAACGAGAACTTCGAAGAGGCGGCGGCGCTGGTGGAAAAGCACAAGGCCAGCCACCTCGCGGCGGCGTTTCGCGGCGTGATGGAGAACCTGCTGCTCTTCGGGAAGGACCGGCACCTCAGCGCGGTGGAGATCGCGTCGATTCAGCGCACCATCGAGCTCAACTCGCTGGAGCAGCTGGCGAACCTCCGTCGCGGGCTGGGTGTTCTGGCGACGGTCGGAGCGACCGCGCCGTTCGTCGGCCTGCTGGGAACGACGATGGGCGTCGTGAACGCGTTCACGGGCATGGCCGCGGCGGGAAGCGGCGGCCTCTCGGCCATCTCGGCCGGTATCGCGGAAGCCCTGATCACCACCGCCTTCGGCCTCCTGGTGGCGATCCCGGCTGTGTGGCTCTACAACTACTTCGTCAACAAGATCGAGTACGTCGGCATGGAGATCCAGTACGCGGCCAAGGAGTTCACCGACTTCATGCTGAAACATGAGGCGCAGGTGCAGGGTCGTGCGGACGCGGTGGTGAATCGCACGCCCTCGATCGCGGCGGGAACGTGAACGACAGAGACAACGGCAGCAGCCTCACCCGGGAGGACATCGAAGAGCTCAGCCAGCACGAAGGTGCCGTCATCGCCGAGGCGTTCGATCGCTCGAACGTGATGGGCGACATCAACGTGACGCCGATGGTCGACGTCATGCTCGTGCTGCTGATCATCTTCATGGTGGTCACGCCGGCGCTCGTGGCGGGCTTCCAGGCGCAACTCCCCCTGGGAATGAATCTCCGCGAGCGCCCCGAGGAGGAAGGGCGCACGACGCTCGGCATAGACGCCTTCGGCGCCTACTACCTGGACACGCGGCCGGTGCCGAAGTGCACGGCCGCCGACCGGCAGACGGACAGCGGGAAGGCGACCTGCGCGTCCGAGCTGCGGGGCCGGCTCTCGGCGGCCTTCCAGGCCCATCCCCAGGACCGCGTTCTCTTCGTCAAGGCGGACGCGGGTCTCAAGTACCAGGAGATGATCGACGTCATGCGACTGGCCAAGGATTCCGGCGCGCGCGTCGTGGCGGCCGTGACCGAGCAGACCCCGACCGACGAAGAAGAAACCGAGGAATAGGAGGCTCCCATGTCGATGGCAGTGGGTGGCAAGTCCAAGGGGTCGATGTCGGAGATCAACATGACGCCGATGATCGACGTGCTCCTGGTTCTCCTCGTCATCTTCATGATCGCGCAGCCGCTGCTTCAGCGCAGCATCGACGTGCAGCTGCCGATCGAGCAGGAGGAGGAATCGACCACGCCGTCGACGCCGATCGTGCTCGAGATCGACGCCCGGGGGAACATGAACATCAATACGCGGCCGGTCACCAAGGACGGGCTCCAGAACCGCCTCAGCGAGATCTACTCCGCGCGCCCCGACAAGGTGCTGTTCGTCAAGGCCAGCGGAGAGGTGCTGTATCAGGACGTGATCGTGGTGATGGACGCGGCGCGCGGGGCCGGCGTGGAGGTTCTGGGGGCGATGCTCCCACCGGTGGGCGGCGCTCAACCGGCACCGCCGGTTCCGTCGTAGACCAGGACGGCTGGGGCGGGGGCGCCGAGCTCCGGCTCGGTGACCCCCGGCAGGCACCCCTAGGGTTCGCCGGTCGCGGGCTCGTCCACGGGCGAGAGGTCTCCCACCGCGGGTCCGTGGATCACCGCGCCGGCCGGATCGAAGCGCGACCCATGGCACGGGCAGTCCCAGCTCGACTCCACCGGGTTCCATGACACGATGCAGCCCAGGTGGGGGCATACCGCGGAGCGCTCGTGGACGCTCCCGTCCTCTCCCCGGAAGACGGCGACCTTCGACAGACCTCTCCGAACGACGGCGCCCACGCCCGGCGGGATCTCCGCCGGCTCCTCTGCATCTCCCGGCGTCACCCATTCGGAATAGCGGCCCGCGACATTCAGATTCTCGCGGAGGAACCGCGGCGTGGCCTGGGACGTGACCCGGGACGGGTCGTAGAGCTCCGCCCACGGGTTCTCCCGTGCCGCGATCAGATCGGCCACGATCTCCGCACCGATCGTCGCGTGGGTCATGCCGTGGCCCGAGTCCCCGGTGATCACGTACACGTTCCGCTCGCCCGGGCTGCGCCCCAGGAACGCGAGGCCGTCGACCGGCTCCATGACCTGGCCCGACCAGCGGAACGCGACCGGACCGAGCTCGGGGATCCGCGCGCGCGCCCATGCCTCGAGCCGGCCGAAGCGGGGGGACGGATCGTCGTCCTGGCCCGTCTTGTGGTCCTCGCCACCGACGATCACGATGTCGGCGGCGGGGTCGGACGGGTCGGGCGCCAGCCGCACGTAGTGGTAGGGGTCGGCCGTGTCCCAGTAGAGCGAGCGGTGTACCGCGTCCCGCCGCACCTGGGCGCCGACGGCATACGATCGATAGGCCGCCTGCTTCGTGTGGAGCGCAACGCGCGTCGTGATGGGGGAGTTGGTCGCGCAGACCGTCGCGGCCGAGTCGACGGTGCGCCCGTCGGCCGTCGTCACGCGGACGCCGTTCTCCAGCCCTTCCACGTCGACCACCCGTGTCTCGCCGAAGAGCTCTCCGCCGTCCCGCTCGATCGCGGCGGCCAGTCCCTCCACGTAGCGGAGCGGATGGAACTGGGCCTGGCGGGGGAAGCGCAGGCAGGGGCCGGTCCTGAAGCCCTTGCCTCTGGTTCGGGACAGCCGCCGGACCCCGGGGAAGCCGAGCCGGTGGGCGGCGTCCAGGGTCTCGTCGAGCGCGTCCTCGCCGGCGTCCGGGGCGGCGAAGAGGTAGCCGTCGAGCCGCTCGAATCCGCACGCGATCGACTCCCGCTCGACGATCTCTTCGATGCGGGAGATGGCGGCGGTGTGGCTGGCGATGGCGAGCCGGGCGCGCTCCTCGCCGAACATGCTCTCGAGCTCGGCGAGCCCCTCGTCCAGGACGTCGCTCAAATGCGCGGTCGTGCGGGAGGTCTCCTGGCCGCCGATCCGGTCGAGATCGAGGACCGTGACCGAGCGGCCTTCGCGAGCCAGCAGATAGGCCGTCGTCAGCCCCGCGATCCCCGCTCCGATCACGCAGATGTCGGTGCTCCGGTCGGCGGAGAGAGCCGGTCGGCCCCCCGCTTCGGGACTGCTTTCCGCGCGGGATTCGTCCTCCATCCAGATCGAGCGGGTGGGCCTCGGGGTTGCCATGCGGGGAGCATGGCCCGCTCGCTCGGAGGCCGCAGTCAGTTGTGTTACAGTGCCACCCGTGAAGCGTCCGCTCCCATTTTACTTCTCCAGCTCGCTCAGCTCCTTCGACCGCGCCGTGGCCGTCGCGACGGCATTGATCAGCATCGTGCGCAAGCCGTGGGACTCGAGCTCGGCGACGGCCGCGATGGCGGTGCCGCCGGGAGTCGTGACCTCGTCCCGCAGGATGGCGGGGTGCTTCCCCGATTCCAGGACGAGCTTGGCGGCGCCGTAGATCGTCTGGGCCGCGAGGCGGAACGCGACCGGCCTCGGGATCCCCTGCTTGACGCCCGCGTCGGTGAGCGCCTCGACGAACATGTAGACGTAGGCGGGCCCGCTTCCCGACAGACCCGTCACCGCGTCCATCAGGTACTCCGGGACCTCTTCGACCTTTCCCACCGCCTCGAAGATCGTCCGCGCGAGCTCCATGTGGTGGGGAGTCGCGAAGCGGCCGCCGGCGATCGCGGATGCGCCCTGATCGACGATCATCGGCGTATTGGGCATGGCCCGGACGATCGCCAGATCCTGCGCCAGCGCCTTGTGCAGGAACTCGGTAGTCACGCCGGCTAGGACGGAAACGACCATCGCGGTGTCGGGAACCTGGCCGCGGATCTCGGCCAGCACCGTGCCCGCATTCTGCGGCTTGACCGCCAGGACGACGATCGTGGCCTCCGCCACAGCCGCGGCGTTGTCGCTGCCGATCCGGATGTCGGGGAACTGCTCGCGCAGGGGGTCGACGTTCCGCCGGGTGGCATGGATGCGCGAGGGATCGACGTCGTGACCGCGCAGGAGCCCGCCGATGAGCGCGCGGCCGATGTTGCCTGCGCCGATGATCGCGATGGAATGCTCGGTGAGCATGCTAACCGCCTTGCGCGAGCCAGTGAGAGTACAGCTCGGGCCTCCGGTCCCGGAGGAACAGCCGCCGCGCGTGGCTATCCCCGCAGGCCCCCAGGTCGACGTCGGCGACGAGGACGTGATCTTCGCCGCGGGGGGCGCGAGCGACCACCGAACCATCGGGTGCACAGACGAAGGAATCGCCCGCGAACGCGAGACGCTCCTCGGCGCCCACCCGGTTGCAGAGCGCGATCCAGTAGCCGTTCTGGAACGCGGCCACACGCATCTCCGCCTCGTACAGGCCGTCCGGCCACTCGCCTTCCGTCCCGGCCTGCGGCACGACGACGAGCTCCGCACCCGCGAGCGCCAGAGCGCGCATGTACTCCGGATAGTGGCGGTCGTAGCAGATCGCCACGCCGATGCGTCCGGCCGCCGTCTCGTAGACCGGAGCTCCCGCGTCGCCGGGCGCGTAGTAGCCCCGCTCGTGGAACCGGTCGTAATCGGCGATGTGGACCATGCGGGTGCGGCCGAGAAGCCGGCCGCCGGCGTCGATGACCGGAGAGGTGTCGTAGGTGCGCTCGCCCTCGCGCTCGAAGAGGTTGAGCACGACGACCACCCCGAGCTCGGCCGCCACCGCCATGAAGGCTTCGGTGGTGGGACCGGGAATCTCCTCGGCGAGCGCGGCCACGTCACCGCGCGCCGGCCGCTGCGGATGGAAAGGCTCGAACGCCAGCTCGGCGAATCCCACCAGTCGGGCGCCCGCCGCGGCCGCCTGCCGCGTCGCCTCCAGCCCGCGGGCGACGTTTTCTTCCTTGTGCGGGCCCGCGTGCTGCTGGATCAGCGCGATCCGGATGCCGCGTTCCGTTTCAGGCCGCGAGGCGACCCGCCCCGCGCGCCCGGTGTCAATCATGCCGCGGCAGCTTCACGCACTGGAACCAGAACGTCTCGATCTCGCGGACGACCCTCTCGAACTGGTCGAAATCGACGGGCTTGGCGATGTAGCAGTTGGCATGGTCCTCGTAGCAGAGATTGATGTCCGCCTCGGCGGTGGACGTCGT
>DASSPT010000175.1:0-44316 GCA_035699465.1 Gemmatimonadota bacterium | reverse complement strand
GGCTGCCGCGCGCTCGCGCTCCCCGATCTCCAGCCAGAGCTCGGCCAGCCACCAGCGCGTCGTCGCGTCGACCATCCGGGCGAACTCCGTCGACCCCAGCCCCGGGCTCCGCCGCGCTTCCAGCTCCGCCACCCGCTCCCGGCTGGCACTGGGACCCGATCTGATCCTCGCGTACTGGTCGAGTACTCCCCCGACCATCGAGTGCTCGCGCGCCAGGAAGGCGTCCCCGTTCTGACTGATGATCTGCGACTCCTGGAACAGGCGATCGACGGCGTACTCCACGTCGGGCCAGCGCCCCTGGTCTACCGCCATCGCCCCTCCGTAGAACCACGTGGTTGCGGCCCCCTCCGGATGGTATACGTCGGTGGCCGCGAGGACGAGCTGAGAGGGCAGGCCGATGCCGCGCTGGATCGTGCGGTACGCCGCCTCCGACGAGAACGCATTCATCCCCGGATCGTCGAGGAGCTCCAAGGCTTCGGCCTCTAACCCTCGCGCCAGCAGGTTGTAGTAGAGCATGCGCTTGGCGGGCCTCGGATCCGCGCGATCGGCCCGGCGGCGGATCTCCTGGAGGACGATGGCCTGGCGATCGAGCAGATGGGGGGCCGACAGCGCGTCAGCGAACCACCAGAGAACGTGCATGGGAAGGCCTTCGAGCGAAGCCACGTCGCCCGCACCGAACGCGAGCTCGACCAGGACGCGCTGCGCCGCCACCGTCCGCCGATCCGCACCCACCGCGGCCATCGAATCGACCATCGCCTCCACGGCGGACCGATCCGCCCCGCGCAGGAGCGCGATCGGGATGCGGATCAGATGCGTCGGGACGAAGCCGCGGTCGGCCCGAATCGCGTGGTCGATCGTCGAGGCCACGCTGTCGGGCGTCAGCAGCAGCTGATCGCCGACCCAGGATTCCGCGTCGGCGAGGAGATACCTCGCCTGGGGGTCCTCCGGGCGCCGCGCGACCACCGCCGCCAGGCTCGGGACGCTCTCCAGCATCCCCCACTCGAGCGCGCCGCTAGCGCGCCACGACTCGCGATCGTCGTCGGAGAGATCGTCGCTCGCGATCATTACGTTATCGAAACTCTCGATCGGCGCGCCGACCGCGGGGTCCTCCCAGCGGCGGACCAGGCCCTGGCGGAACCAGGCGAGCGCGAACGAGCTGTCGGCCCCCGTCGCGCGGCCGTACTCGGCCAGGGCGGTGCCGAAGTCCGCACGGCGGAACGCCCGTTCCCCGCGGAGAAACGCCTTGTAGGCGTGCATCGAGGACGTGCGCGCCCGAACGGGGCTCGTCAGGAGCTCATCCCCCTCGTCGGAGACCAGCGCGCGATAGAGCTCCATCGACAGGCGATCCGACAGCTCGTCCAGAGCCGCCTCTCCGCCCTCCACCACCGTGTGGCCGATCGACTCCCCCCGGCCCGCCTCGATGACCTCGGCGGAGAAGCGCAGTCCCTCGCCGCCGCGCTCGATCTGGGGGACAACGACGAAGTGGACTCCGCTCTCGCGGCCGAAACGGGCGATCGTCTTCGGCTCGACAGAGGTACTCTCCTCCCATCGGCTGACAACCAGCTCGGTCTTGATCGTCCGCATGTCGGCCACGTCGTTCAGGTCGGTCGTGAGGAGCCTGAGGAGCGTCCGGCGATGCTGCTCGAGCCGCGGGTCGGAGCTCGATACGGGAAGGACCGCGACCCGCGGCGCCTCGCTCGTTGCCCTCAGCTCCGGGACGCTGAAGGGTGCGTACCGGACGTCGGGCCGGACAACCCGCCAGCCCCAGAGGAGCAGGGC
Source organism: Gemmatimonadota bacterium (assembly GCA_035699465.1). GTDB lineage: Bacteria > Gemmatimonadota > Gemmatimonadetes > JACCXV01 > JAHWKZ01 > JAICNR01. Next base: position 42,537 of record DASSPT010000175.1, on the reverse strand, counting down.
CACTCCCAGGCCTCCCACAGCTACCCGGCCAAACCAGCGATTCGCGAGCAGTGCCTGGATGCGGGCCGGCCATCGCCAGCCGGTGGTCTCCCAAACCTCCTGTCCCCCATAGGCCCACGCCGTGAACGTCACCACGACCATGCCCACGATGAGCAGTACCAATGACGTGCGGGGAATGACCTCGGACCACCCGAAGGTCCGAACGGTCTTGTCGATGATCTCGAAAACGCCCCAGGCGGTCGCCGTGTATACTCCGACGATGCGGGCCGCGCGCGTCTGCCGCAGCCGATGGAAGGAGTCGCGGCTCATCGGCGCCATAGTAAAATGGGGGGACGAGGCCGCACAAGCAGGCGTAACGAGCCTGACAACGCGCGCCGTGCAACGGGATTAGGTTGGGGGAGGTTTCACCACCGACTGGAAGGAGGTCGACACGTGCGCTTCGACTGGCTTGGGCATACCGAGATCGGTGAACTCCGACGAGTGGCCGCCTGCGCCGTGCTGTGCGTGGCCACGGCCGTGGCGTGCGAGGCCGGTTCCGGCGAGGCGGACGGCGATGGCCCGGATCCGGCCACGGGCTTCACCGCCGACGCCCCGGGCGTTCCCGAATCCCTGGCGGAACCGGCGGCATCCGACTCGGTCGTGGAGCCGGAATCTCCCCTGAGCGCCGAGCTCGAAGCTCGCGGCGGAACGGACGTCATCGGTTCCGTCAGGCTGACGCCGGGTGCGGGCGGGACGACGGTGCATGTCGAGATCCACGGAGCCAACAGCGGGCTGCCGTACATCGCGGAGATCGTCGAAGGGACGTGCGCGAGCTCCGGTCCGGTGATCACCCAGCTCGGGGAGATCACGGCAGGCGAGGAGGGGGACGGCGACTTCCAGCGCGTCGTGGACCGCGCGCTGCTGGGACCGGATCGGCCCCACCGAGCGGTGCGCGTCCGCGGCGCGAGCGATCCGACCGCGATCGTCGCCTGTGGGGACCTGGGGCCCGGCGCTACTTCAGCGACGGGTCGCTGAAGCTCTCCAGCTTCTCCTTCACGACCAGCATGAAGTGGTCGGCGGTCGCGCCGTCGACCACTCGGTGATCGTAGCTGATCGAAAAATAGGCGCATGTGCGGACACCGATCGAGTCGTTCGGCCCCACGACCTTGACGCGCTTCTCGATCGCTCCCACGCCCAGGATCGCGACCTGCGGCTGATTGATGATGGGTGTCCCCGCCAGCGAGCCGAACACCCCCGGGTTCGTGATCGTGATCGTCCCGCCCTGAACTTCGTCCGGGCTGAGCCTCTTGGTACGTGCTCGCTCGGCCAGGTCGTTCGCGGCGCGCGCCAGTCCCACCAGCGAAAGCTCGTCCGCGTGGCGAATCACCGGCACCAGGAGCCCGAACCCCCGCTCCTGCTTCAGGGCGACCGCGATGCCGACGTTGATGTCCTTCTTGTAGACGATCTGGTCGTTCCACACCGACGAATTGAGGATCGGCCACTCCTTCACGCCGGCGACCAGCGCCTTGATGATGAAGGGCATGAAGGTCAGCTTGACCCCGGAATCCGCGAGAAAGCTCTCCTTGTTGCGTCGCCTGAGCTCATCCACGCGCGTCATGTCGATCTCGAAGAAAGACGTCACGTGGGCCGACGTGCGGCGCGAAGCGATCATGCGCTCGGCGATCCGCTGCCGCATGGTGGACATCGGTTCGAGCTCGACGCGGTCGTTGTCGCCATAGGGACGGGGCGCGGGTCCGGCGGCCGCCACCGGCGCGGGCTCCAGGCGCTCGATCGGAACCGCACGCGCAGGCTCCTGGGGGACCGTCCGCGGAGGCTCGGCCCCGGCGGGCTCCGGAGCTCGTTCCGGCCCTGCGGCTGCGGGGGCGATTCCCGCCTCTCCCTGCGCGATGTAGGCCAGGATGTCGCGCTTGGTCACCCGGCCGGAGAGCCCGCTTCCGCGGACCTGGGATATGTCGACCCCGTGCTCGCGAGCGATGTTGCGGACGAGCGGCGAGGAGCGAGTCCGGCGGAGCTCCTCCTTGGTTGCCGGGCCCGCGCTGCCGTTCCCCGCTCCATCGCCCGAAGGGACGGCCACGGCGGGGGCTGCTTCCACGGCCGGTAGCGCGTCCGGGGCGGTCCCGCTTGCCGGAGCCTCCGCCGCGGGCGCGCTCGCCGCCGGACCCGGCGACGAGACCGACCTCTGCGCCGACCCGTCGGCCTGTGACGACGCCGCCTTCGCGGGCGCGGCGGCGGGCTGCCCCTCGCCGGCCGCCAGAATCGTCGCCACGACGGTGCCCACCTCCACGGTCTCGCCCTCCTGGACCAGGATCTCGCCCAGCGTCCCGGCCGAAGGCGACGGGATCTCGGCGTCGACCTTGTCGGTCGAGATCTCGAACAGGTTCTCGTCCCGCTCTACGTGCTCGCCCGGCTTCTTCAGCCATTTGACGAGCGTCCCCTCGGCGATCGACTCGCCCATCTGAGGCATAATGACGTCTATCGGCATGGCTTCCTCCGCGAATCGGACAGGTACATCCTAGGACGGCAACGCTAACGGCCCGTGAGCCGTCTGGCGAGTCGCGCTGGCGGTCGACTCCATCGGGCTCTTCCGTCGGTGCGGAATCAGTAGTCGAGCAGCTTGCGGGCGGCCACCAGCACGTCGTCCTTGCCGGGCAAGTAGTATTCCTCGAGCGGCGGGCTGTAGGGCACGGGAGTGTCGGGCGCGGTGACGCGAACGATGGGCGCATCGAGATACTCGAACGCCTTCTCGGCGATCGTGGCCGCTATCTCTCCGCCGAACCCGCCGGTCCGCGGCGCCTCGTGCAGAACGATCGCGCGGCCGGTCTTCGCGACCGAGGTCAGAACGGACTCCTCGTCGAGCGGCACCAGGGTCCGGAGGTCCACTATCTCGACCTCGACGCCGTCGGCAGCGAGCGCCTCGGCCGCCTCGGCGGCCGTGTGCACCATCGCCGCCCACGTCACGATCGTGAGGTCCTGCCCCTCGCGGTGCGTGCGTGCCTGGCCGAGAGGCACGACGAACTCCTCCGCGGGCAGATCCTCCTTGATCCGGCGGTAGAGGAACTTGTGCTCCTGGAACACCACGGGGTCGTCGTCCCTGATCGCCGCCTTGATGAGGCCCTTGGCGTCGTAGGGCGTGGCGGGGCACACGACCTTTAGACCCGCCGTGTGCGCGAAGTACGATTCGGCCTGGAGCGAATGGAACGGCCCGCCATGGACGCCGCCGCCCGCCGGACCGCGGACGACGATGGGCGTCGCCTGCCCCCAGCGATAGCGGTTCTTGGCGGCCACGTTCGTCAGCTGGTCGAAGCCGCAGCTGATGAAGTCGATGAACTGCATCTCGGCCACCGGCCGCAGCCCCATCATCGCCGCACCCACCGACGCGCCCACGATGGCCGCCTCCGAGATCGGCGTGTCGATCACGCGCCCCTCGCCGAAGCGGTCGAGGAACCCGTCGGTGACCTTGAACGCGCCCCCGTACACGCCGATGTCCTCGCCGAGCATGAAGACCCGGTCGTCCGACTCCATCTCTTCCCACAGGCCCTGACGGATGGCTTCGAGATACGTGGTTGTCCCGCCCCGCTCCGGCGCGCTCATACGCGGAACTTCGTGACCCTGATGGTCGCGCTCCCGTTGATGCCGGTGTACACGAGCTTGACCGTGTAGGGAGCCACAGTCTCCTCGCCGGCGAGGCCGGTGCGCAGTGTGACCGTGCGCTCGACGCCCGCATTGGTCAGCGTCACGACCGCCGAGTCGACCCCCGTGTCCTCCAGATAGATGGAGAGAGCGCGGCTGTCGATGTGCGCCACCTGGCCTTCCAGCATCTCGATCTCCTGGCTCCATACCGTGTCCCCCGGGATGCCTCGCGGCTCGTCGTCCCGGTCGTTCACCGATAGCACGCAGGCGCTGGCGATGAACGCCACGCCAGCCGCGGCCATGATCGATCGGAATGCGCCGTTCACTCTCATCGGTATTCCCCCCATTGCCGCCTGATCTGAATGCGGGCCGAATCGTCGATTCCTACTTCGAGGAGCCGTATCTCGTAGGGCGGGATCTGGAGGCTGCCGCCGCTTCCCGTACGGACCGATTCCTCGCGTGTCCCGCTGGGCCCCCCGACCATCAGCGAGGCCTCGTCGACGCCGACTCTCAGGAGCGTGACCTCCAGCCGGCCGTCGTCCACCATCGCGCGCTCCCCGAGCTGGAGCTCGACCTCCGTCTTCCATACCTCCTCGCCCGGAACGTTGGAGATGCCGTCCCGGCTCACCGTCGCATTGCACGCCGATAGGACCAGCGCGGCGACGACCGACGCCCTATTCACGTGCCGATCTCGGCAGCGAAGTCGTGGAAGTTCGGATGCTCGGCCGTCCAGCGCGGGGTCGACCATACTCCGTCGAGCGCCGTGCGCGGCTCGGGCATGGGGGACTTCTCGGCCTCGTCGACGGCGGCGTCCAGCTTGGCCCGCACCCGGGCATCGATCTGGTCCAGCTGCGACTGGTCGACGATCTCCTCCGACAGGAGCCACCGCTCGTACCGCGCCACCGGGTCCTTCGCCTCCCACGTGTCCAGCTCACCGGGTGGCACGTAGCGCTGGTCGTCGTGCTCGGCATGCCCCTTCCGGCGGTACGTCTTGACCTCGATCAACGTCGGACCCTCGCCGCTTCTGGCCCGCGACACGGCTTCGCGAGCGGCGTGCCAGCACTGCAGCACGTCGTTGCCGTCGACCTGCACCCCCGCGCACCCGTACCCCACCGCCCGGTCGACCATGTTGCGGTTCCCCATCTGCCGGTCGGTCGGAGTGGAGTAGGCGTAGCAATTGTCCTCCGCCACCAGAATGACCGGCAGGCGCTGCGCGCAGATGAAGTTCCATCCCTCGTGCGAGGCCCCGGTCGAGAAACCGCCGTCGCCGATGTAGACGAGGCACACACTGTCCTTGCCCTGCATCCGATTGCCGAGCGCCACGCCCGACATGACGGGGATCATGTCGCCCAGCATGGAGACGGGCCCGATGAATCCCTTCGACAAGTCGCCGAAGTGTATGTTGAGATCCTTGCCCCTCGAAGGACCCGTGCCCTTCGCCATGTACTGCTTGAGGATGTCGACGGGCTCTGCGCCCTTGACCAGGATCGAGCCCAGGTTCCGGATCAGAGGGCTTACGTAATCGCGGGCCTCGAGCGCATAGGCGGTGCCGACCGACTCCGCTTCCTGGCCGAGCGAACGGTATACGCCGCCGATCACCTTGCCCTGCCGATACAGATTGACGAGCCGCTCCTCGAGGCGGCGGTTGAGGAGCATGTACCAGTAGAGGTCGAGCAGGCGCTCGGGCTCGAGACCGACTCCTTCGGGGACGACGATCTCGGGCGCTTCGACGCTGGTCGCGGATTCGCTCATGCGTGGGGTGCTCTCCGGCTGCGGTTCGGATGGGGTTCGCGCGTCAAACTACGCCCGCCGGGCGCAGCCGGCGAGACGGCCCGCGGGAAGTCGTGTGCAACACCCATCAGCTCGACCGGGCGGCTTCCCGGACCGCATCGGCGACCGCGCGGTGGGCGCTTCTGTCGAGGGGATCCGGGACGAGCTGGTCCTCCGGAGCGTGCGCTGCGAGTGTCTCCGCGGCCGCGATCAGCATGACCGCCGTGAACCGCGGCGCTGCCGCATCCAGTGCGCCGCGGAACAGCCCCGGAAAACCGCTCACGTTGTTGACCGACTTTCCATCCGCGGCCACCGCGGCTCCATGACGAATCGCGACGACGGGCTCGATCTCGGGGTCGGGGTTCGAGAGCGCCAGGATGACCTGCCCCGGGCGAACCGTCTCCGGCGGAATCAGGTTCCGCTTGCCGGTCGTGGCGATGACGACGTCCGCCTCGCGCATGATCTCCGCGAGCGACGAGCGCCTCCCGCCGAGCGTCTCGAAGCGCCCGAACGCAGCATCGTCCACGTCGGTCCCCAGCATCTGCCCTACACCGCTCCGGAGCAGCAGCCGCGAGATCCCGATGCCGGCCGCGCCGAGCCCGATCTGTCCCACAACGCACTCCTCGAGCCGACGGCCGACCTGATCCATGGCGCGGATGAGCGCGGCCAGCGTCACGACGGCCGTCCCGTCCTGGTCGTCGTGAAGGACGGGCCGGTCTAGACGACCCCGGAGGTCGCTTTCTATCTCGAAGCACGCGGGCGCGGCGATGTCCTCCAGCTGGATCGCGCCGAACCCGCCCGCGATCGCCGAAACGATGTCGCTGACACGGCCGGGATCCGTCTCGTCGATGAGGATCGGAATGCCCGAAATCCCGGCCAGGTGCCAAAAGAGGGCGGCCTTCCCCTCCATGACGGGCAGGCCGGGCAGCGGCCCGATGTCCCCGAGCCCCAGCACGGCAGTGCCGTTCGTGACCACGGCTACCGTGTTCGCGATGTTGGTGTACTCGCGGACGAGGGTGGGATCGTCGCGGATCGAAAGACATACCCGGGCGACTCCCGGCGTGTAGATGTCGCGCAGCTGCTGGACGGAAGTCAGCGGGACCTTGGCAACCGTCTCGATCTTCCCGCCGCGGTGACGATCGAAGACGCGGTCAGATTTTCCGATGACGCGGATTTCCGGGAGCCCGTCGATGCGCTCGATCAGACCTTGATCTACGATCTCGTCGAACTCGAGCGTGAGCTCCCAGATGGTGCGATCCTGGTCGCGCCGGACGGCGTTCAGATTCTCCACCAGCAGCCCGGACTCCCCGACCACCTGGAGCACCCTCGCGAGGCTGCCGGGCTTGTGCTGGGTTTCGACCAGGAGGATCTCTGGGATCTTCAAGTCATCGACCGTGACCGGACGCGAGCTGGATCAGTCGGGCGCTACTCCCGGCGGCTCGCGGGTGACGATGAGGTGCGCCGAATCTACTCCCGGGTATTCGACGACGCGCACCGCGAAGGGCTCGAGGCGCAGCGCTTCGGAGTAGTTCTGGTTCCGGACCGCCTCCACCGTGCCGGCGCTCGACTGCCCGTCCGCGGTCGCCAGCCGGATCGTGACCTCGGCGATCCGATTGCCCGGCTCGACGTCGGCGAGCGTCACCACCACCTGGCCGTCGAGCACCGAAGCGGACTCGCCCTCGCGCAGGAAAACCTGTTCGCTGGGACCGGAATCCACCCGGTCGGCCCGCTCGCCCTGACGAAAGGCGCAAGAGAGTGCAACGAGGGCGAACCCACAGACCCAGACGTACCTGACCCGAAGCATCGTCGAGGAACTCCTTGAACTGGGTTGGCACAGGGGCTGGTGACGAACGTCCGTAAAGGTAATCGAAGCCCCGCCGGCCCGCTGCCCTCCGGGATGGACTCGGGTCAGTCCTCGGGGAAGGGCGCCGTCCAGCTGTCGAATTGCATCTTCCAGGCGCCGTCCGGCCGGCGGCGCCAGACGACGAGGTACCGGCCAGCAGACTCGCGCGGCTCCTGTCCGCTCACCTGACCTTCCTGCCGCCACGTGCCGACCTCGACCGCCGCGTCGCCCACCACCTCCAGGCGATCGGTGGTGAGCGAATGGGAGAGCGTGCGGAAGTCGGGATTTCGCGGCGTCCAGAACGCCTGGATCGAATCGCGCCCCGCGATCATCCGCCCGCCCGGTGGCACGAGAACCGCGTCGTCGACGTACTGCGCTGCCATGGCCTCCGCGTCGCCCCGCTCCAGCGCGCGGCTGAAGGCCTGCGCGGAGCGCGCGATGCCCTCCGCCGCCGCGGTCGAGTCGATTTCGTCCTGCGCGTAGCCCATGGAGGCGAGGCAGAGCAGGGCGACGATCGGCGGCAGGCACAGCCTCACGACGTCCCGCGCGTGGAACCGCAAGATCCTATCCGGGAATCGCAAGCTCCACCTCCTCCCCCGCCCGAGCCTGGGGCCGTCCGCCTTCGAGAAGCGCGAGGTAGACCGATCCTCCCCCAGACATCGGCGGCGCTAACCGTGCGGCCGCACCCATGCCGATCGCCGGAATGGAACTCCACAACATCTATCCCTCCTGGTTCGGCCCTCCTGTAGGATGCACCCCCGGAGCGGATCCGGGCAATCGGAATGAACGAGCTGCACTTCCCGATCGTCCATCCACTGATATCGCCGGGACGGCCAGGTCCGTAGATTCGTCCTTCGCCGCCCTCTCGACGCACCGTCTTCCAAGGGAGCTCCACGATGTCGCATTTCGGCTACCATGCCCTCGTCCGTCCGATCCTGCTCGCCGTGGCCGCCATTCCGATCGCAGCGGCGGCTGTAGCCCAGACCACGCCCACGGGCTCGCCGGAGCTCACCTACCACGTGGACGTGCGCGAGCGGGGCGAGGATCGGTTTCAGGTACGGCTGACGGTCGATGGACTGCCTTCCGACAGCGACGTGCTCCAGTTCGCCGCCACGGCCCCGGGGACGTACCAGGTCATGGACGTGGGAAGGTTCGTCGAAGGACTCCGCGCCGAGGACGCGAACGGAAACGAGATCCCCGTCGAGCAGATCTCGACGAATCAATGGCGACTGGCTTCTCCGGCCGACGTCCGGAAGATCTCCTATCGCATCGCCGAGACGTGGGACACCCCCGTCGAGGAGCATGCCATCTACCCCATGGCGGGAACCTCCATGGAGGTCGACCACGTCCTGTTCAACGCCCACGCCGTGCTCGGATTCCCCGCCGGCATGCAGGACACCCCGATTCGTTTGGAGTTCGCAGTTCCCGAGGGCTGGACGGTAGGCACCGCGCTCGAAAAGGACGCCTCGGGATTCTACGTCGCGGAGGACTATGACTTCCTCGTCGATTCGCCGATCCTGGCCGGCAACACGCTCACCGTCGCGACCACCACGGTCGGCGGCGCGCCGGTCGAGATCTACACGTACGCCAAGGCGGGCGGGATCCGCTCCGACATGCTCCTCGAGTCGATGGAGGACATGCTGAACGCTTCTGCCGACTTTCTCGGCGGCCTGCCGGTCGACCGCTACGTGTTCCTCTATCACTTCGAGGATCCACCGAGGCAGGGGGTGGCGTACGGAGCGTGGGAGCACAGCTACTCCAGCGAGTACGTGCTGCCCGAGGCGCCGTGGTCCGGGGCGTACGGCGACGCGATCACGGACATCGCGGCCCACGAGTTCCTGCACATCGTGACGCCGCTGAACATCCACAGCGAGATCATCGAACACTTCGACTTCGAGACCCCGGTGCCGTCGCGGCACCTGTGGCTCTACGAGGGCGTCACCGAGTGGGAGTCGCACATGGTCCAGCTGCGGGGGGGACTGAAGCCGCTGGACGCGTACTTCACCGAGCTCGTGCAGAAGATCGCCGCCGACCAGACTCAGTACGATCCGACGTATCCGCTCGAAAAGCTGGCGCTAACCTCGTATGGCGACGAGGGACAGGCGCAGTACGGCAACATCTACAGCCGGGGTGCGGTCGTAGCGGGGCTTCTGGACATCCGCCTGCTCGAGCTCTCCGACGGCGCCATGGATCTCCAGGACGTCCTGCTCCAGCTCATGGAGCGCTACGGCAAAGCCGCGCCCTTCGACGACGCGACGTTCCATCAGACGATCGTCGACATGACGTTCCCGGAGATCGCGGACTTCTTCCAGCGCTACGTAGTGGCCGCCGAGCCGCTTCCGATCGCCGAGTATTACGGCAAGCTCGGCATCGACTACGACCCGAACGGCCCGAGCTTCACCGTGCGCGAGAACCCCACGCCCGCGGAAGCAGCTCTCCGTGCCGCATGGATGGGGGATCGCCCGCGGGCCTGACCGCCCGAGCTTCGTTCAGTGGGCGGACCTGCGCTTGCCGGCCTGGTAAAGGTATGTAGGACGACGGGCTGCCCTAGTAGAGTTCGGCGAGCATGCACCTGGCGCTTCCGCCGCCGTGCGTCTCGATCGTGGCGAGATCCGCGTGAACGAGCTCCGCATGGGCCCCGAGCGCCGCTCGCTGCTCGTCCGTGCAGGCGTGAAAGGCCCGGTCGGACATGACGACCAGCTTTTCGCCCTTGTCGCTCTCGAGCTCCAGCACGTTGCCGCAGAACGCCGCCATCTGCTCCAGGGAGATGAACAGCGTCTCGTGTCCGGTCTCGGCGAGGCTGGCGAGCACCTCCGAGCGATCGAGCGGATCGATGGCATCCGCGCACACGACCGCCCACTCGCTTCCGACACTCATGACGACGTTCGTGTGATAGATGGGGCGCCCCCGTGCATCGGTGGCGCGGAAGACGACGGGCTCGAACTCCATCCGCTGCGCCCATTCCAGGACGAGTCGCCGATCTGTCCGGGGCGACTCACTTGCGTACACAACTCTCGACGGCTCGTCGATAACGAGGCTCCCGGTTCCTTCCAGGAAGCGGTTGTCGGCCTCATGCGAAGTGAGGTCGACGACGTCCGGGTATCGCTCGCGGAGCGCGTCGACGATCTCCTCGCGGCGCTCGCGTCGGCGGCTCGGCGCCATCATCGGATAGAGGACGAGCTTCCCGCCCTCGTGGGTGGAGCACCAGTTGTTCGGAAAGACGGCGTCCGGCGACTCGCGATCGGCCGAGGCAGGCCGCCACACCACCTCGACTCCGCGCGACTCCAATGTGTGGCGCAGCCGGGCGAACTCCTCGCGCGCGGCGATCTCGAGCGCCTGCGGCGACTCGTCGCCCGGCGGACGCTGGAAGGCGTTGTCGGCGGCCGTCTCGGGATTCGAGCGGAAGCCGATCGGCTCGATCATCAGAACGCGGCGGGCGGGCATCGTCCCGAATCTAGCGATGGAGCCCGCGGGGGCTGCTCAGCACCACGGATCGCGAACGCTCACCCCTCAGGGCAGGTACTCGGGGGGAATCGGTCCGGCGGCGTTTTCCTCGTCCCACGCGATCCCCGCGATCCACCAGCGGCCGTCGTTGTGGACGAGCTGGAAGCTGTTGATTCCCCGGCCGAGGATCTCCTCGCTTCCCCAGAAGTGCTTCTGGTAGGTGCTGAAGACGTGCGCCACGTCGCCGTATCGGACGATCTCCGCCGAGACCTGCTCCTCCTGGAAGCCGCGGTCGTTCTCTCCTCCGAGGGGTGGGGTCACGCCGTCGATCCACTGGACGAATCCGTCGGGCGTCAGGACGTCGAAGCCGCCCTGCCGCTGCTCGGTGTTGGGGATGAGTCGCGCCTCGGGCAGGAACAGCGAGCGGAAGCGGTCCCAGTCGAACGGCTGCCCGGGCTGGCGAGCGATCGACGCGTAAGCCGCGAGAACGATCGCCTCGGGGCTGTCCACGTCGGTCGGACGGGCCGTGGTCTGGGCGGCCGAGGTCGAGGCTCCGATCGTCGCGGTGGCGAGCAGGACGAGCGCGGTCATCAGCGAGCGGGTCATCGTCCCTCCTTCATTTCGGGTCTGAGCGGCGCGCGGCCGAGCTCTTCCGCGGACGCGTCCAGCATGTCTTCCAGCATGGCGGCGTCCATCCACTCGCCGCGAAGCATGACGCCTGCGATCCTCCGCGTGTTGTCGATCGCCGCCAGCGGATCCGCGTCGAGGAGCACGAGGTCCGCGCGCTTCCCGGCTTCGATCGTGCCGAAGTCGGGCTCCCCATCGGCGAGCCAGCGCGCGGGCGTCACGGTCGCCGCCGCGAGCGCCTCCCACGGCGAGAGACCCGCCGCGACCAGGGCCTCGAGCTCGCGGTGGAGCGTGAAGCCGTAGAGGAGCATCCACTCCGGCGAGTCGGAGCCCGCCATGATCGGCGCTCCCGCGTCCGCCAGCGCCCGGATCACGGCGCGCCGCAGCGCGACGAAACGACGCCGGCGCTCCTCGCTCGGCGGATTGGCCCAGAACTGGTAGTGCCCGCGCAGGAGCTCGTCCCGCACCTCCGGAGACACGAACCTGGCGTCCGGGCTTCCCAGGATCTCCGCGTCGCTCTGCTGCCTGTCGCCGAACGCGGTCACGAGGAAGTGCTGGGTCGGCGTGCTCCAGGCGCCCGCCTCCGCGACGGCGCGCGCAAGCGCCGGGAGCCGGCTCTCGACGGCATGGTCGAGGCTCGCCCATCCTTCGGGTCGCCACACGCCAAAGCCGCTGATACCGCCCGTCACGGGCGCGGCATCCGGGACCAGGGCCTCGAGGTACTCGTCGAGGTGCTCGATCTGCATACCGGACTCGAGCGCCCGCTCGAGGCCGACTTCCGGCCCGACGTGGCCGATCACTCGAAGGCCGACTTCGTCCGCCGTTTGGACGACGGCGTCGAACACCTCGCGCGAGATGAGGAACGTCAGCTTGACGAAGTCGTAGCCCGAAGAGGCGATCTCGCGGACCGCGGCTCGTGCCTCGTCGACGTTCGTGGCCGCGCGGCCGTTGAAGATGGCGCCGAAGGACCGGCCCGCGATCTGCGGACCGGCGACCCACAGACTCGGCCCTACCAGCCGCCCATCCGCGATCCGCTCGCGCAGGTCGAGATGTCCCGGCCTCCCGATCGGGATCCTCCCCGTCGTGATGCCGTTCGCCACGATGACCGCGAGCTCCGCCGGAGCATGGTCCTCCGCGATCCGGTCGTCGGAGAGGAGGTGCATGTGCATATCGATGAGCCCGGGGATGAGCCATTTGCCGCGACCGTCGATCTCGATCGCGTCCGCCGGGGCGGGCAGCGACGCGGCGGGCCCCAGCGCCACGATGCGGCCGTCGCGCACGATGACGGTGTGATCCTCGAGGACGCGCTCGGCGTCCATCGGGATCACGGCGACGTGCGTGATCGCGAACGCGCCCGCGGCGATCGAACGGTCGGGCGCCGATGAAGCCGGCGCCGCTGCGAGCGCCAGGACGACCACAGCTCCGGCGATCACTCGAGCGGCTGCGCCGCGTAACCCGCGGCGATCTCCTGGAGCCGCCGGTCGATCTCCGCCCGCGGCAACCAGCGGCCGGCGACCATCACGCCCTCGATCGAATCGACATTGCCGATGTCCTGGAGCGGATCGGCGCCCAGAAGCACCAGATCGGCGCGCTTCCCCACGGCCACGGTGCCGAAGTCGTCCTCGTTCGCGAAGTACTCGCCTACGTTCCGAGTCCCGGTGACCAGCACCTCGAACGGCGACATCCCCGCCTGAACCATGCGCTTGACCTCGCGGTGGAGCGAGAATCCCGGCACGCTGAACTGCTGCGGTGCGTCCGTCCCCATGAGGATCTTCACGCCCCCGTCGTGGAGCGCCTCGAGGATCCGCATGCGCGCGGCGATCAGGCGGCGGCTCTCGTCGAGGTCGAAGTCGGGGTCCGAGAGACGTCCCTCGTGGACCGATATCCATTGCTGGACCTGGGCCGGCGGGGCGTAGCGGAGCTCGGGCAGGTTCCGCAGGCTGTCGAGGTCGGCGGTCCCGTACAGGGTCTCCCACAGGACCTGCGTGGGAACGACCCACACGCCCGCTTCGCGCGACAGCTCGACGATCTCCCCCAGGTACCTCTCGTCGAGCGGGCCCTCGAAGGTATGGAGCTCCGCCTCGTAGCCGTCGATGTGGTCGAAGGTCTCCTGGCCCATCTCGATGGCGTGGCGGAGGCTCACTTCCTCGGGCACGTGGCCCCCGAAGCGCATGCCGGTCTCCGCGGCCGCGCGCGCCATCGCGTCGTACTCCTCGACCGTCAGTCCCGGGTGGACCTTGAGCAGGTCCCACCCCTCGGCGGCCTGCTCGCGCACGCGTGCGTCGGCCTGCTCGGGCGAGCCGATCGACTGGCCGCTGAACGACGGCCCGGCGAGGTACAGGTTGGGGGCCACGATCTCGCCGCGCGCCGCGCGCATCTTGAGGTCCAGCTGGCCCGGATATCCCAGCATGCCGCGCACCGTCGTCACCCCGTTGGCGACGTACAGGAAGAGGACGGACTCCACGTGGAAGGCGGGCGCGTCGGGGGGCGGGATGTGCCCGTGCATCTCGGCCAGGCCGGGGATCAGGAACCTGCCCCGCCCGTCGATCTCGATCGCGTCCGCCGGCAGGGTCGTCGCCGCAGTGGGTCCGATCGCGACGATACGGCCGTCCTCGACGATGACGATCTGGTCGGTCAGCACCCCCTCGCGGTCCATCGGGACCACGTTCACGCCGACGAACGCGCGAATCGTGTCGGCGGCGACCTGGCCGGGGTCCGGCGATGCGTCGACGCAGGCCGGAAGAGCGAAGAGGAGCGGAAGGGCGAGGGTCAGGTATCTGCCGCGCACGTGGCACTCCATTCGAGGGGACCGAAGAGCCGGGCGCGCCCGGCCGGACAGGGGAAATACGATGCCGGCGGTGGGATCGTTCAATGGGCGAGCTGGCCGCACGGGCTCCCGGGCGGCCAGGAGGCGCGCCGCCCGAGCCGAGTTGGGGAGCCCGCATCAGCAGCGCCCGACGATCGCGCGCGATGGGAGATCCTCGCAAGCGGGCCGCCGCCAGACCTCGGCTTCAGGCGCCGAACGGCCCCGTTCCGGCGGCGAGGGCCGGCGCATCGGCGGATCGCTTCCGCGCGCGGTGGATCATTCGGACGGCTGTTCGAGAATCTCCACGCGTCGAATCCAGTCCAGGTCGGGGAAATCCCGCGACAGGTAGGCGTTTCCTTCCTGGTGGATGCGGCCCTGATCGGGGCCGCGGCCCCGTGGGGCGCCCTCGCCGTAGTCCGCGTGGAGCGCGTCGACGACCTCCATGCCCTCGACCACCTCGCCGATCGGCGCGAAACCCATCGTGTCCAGGCGCGAGTTGTCGGCGTAGTTGATGAAGAGCTGCGTGGTGCGCGTCCCCGGTCCGGCCGTGGCGAACGTGATCCGTCCCCGGGTGTTGCTCGCCGCCACCGGATCGTCGGGGATCCGCGCCCGGTGCCAGGCCGCGGCCACCTCAGGGCGGCCGGCGATCCCGAACTGCGCCATGAATCCCTCGATGACGCGAAAGAAACGCACGTCGTCGAAGAACCCCTCACGCACGAGGTTGTAGAACCGATCGACGCCCAGCGGCGCCCATTCGCGGCGCGCCTCGACGACGAAGTTGCCGCGGGTGGTCTCGAACGACGCGCGGAAGACGTCTGGCGCTCTCTCGTTCATGGCGGGGCTCTCCGGTGACAGTAGAAGTGAAGGGTCGTTGCGCGACTCGGGTGTGGAGGCGCAGGCGGCGGCCAGGCTCGCGAGCACCAGGATCGCACACCGCGGCCCGCGCGTCGAACGCTCGTCCACGCGGGGGTTCACGGCGCGGGCGAGACGATCACCGTCGCCACGTATTCCTCGCTCTCGGCGGGATCATCCGCGCTTGGTGCCGGTGCAAGCTCGACCAGCCGCAGCTGGCCGCCCATGGCGGCCGCGCTCCTCGGCTCGCGGCCGGTGTTGAGCGTGAGCGTGGCCGTTCCGGCATCGCTCGCCACGGCGAACGCCGCGGCCGCGTTCCCCGCCTGCACACACTCGGCGCCCCGCGGGCAGCGGGACTCCTCGGGGACCCGCTCGAACGTGACGCGGAACTCACCGGCCACGAGGGCGCTCTGGCCGAGCCCCAGATCGAACGGTTCTTCGTACCCGGCCTCCGCGACGGCCCCTCCACCCTCTGCGGGGCCGTTCCGCTCTTCCGATCCCCCGCCGCACGCGAGCGCCGCGATGGCAATCGGCGCCCACCTCACTCCCGCGACCCGACCTCTTGGCGCGTGAACTTGACGACTTCGTGGCGCACCGCGGGCACCGTCCGCAGGTAGTCGTAGACGGCGCCCAGGTCCTCGTCGGTCATCCCGGCGAGGACGATCCACGGCATCGGCGAGAGGCGCGTGCTCTCGGACAACGGGCTCCCCGCCGCCGCCGCCCGCGCGCGGACATCGGAGACGAACCGCTCGCGGGTCCATAGCCCGATGCCCGTCGCGCTGTCGGGGGTGATGTTGGCCGTGTGGGCCACCCACCCGTCGCCGGTCGGGAAGGGATTTCCGCCGGAGAGCTCCCGTCCAGGCACCGGTCGCCCTCGGTCGTCCATGGGCGAGTGACAGTCGCCGCAGCTGGCGGCCGTGACCAGGTACTCGCCGTAGGCAACCCTGTTCGCGGGATCGGGCGCGGCCGGATATGGCCCCGCAGGCCCGGGCATCATGCGGACGATGAGGTTCATCGGGAAGGCCAGCTCGCGCTCCGGTACCTCGCTCTCGCGGGGGGCGAGCGTGCGCGTGTACGCGACGATTGCGGTCAGATCGAACTCGCTGAGCCGGCGGAAGTTGAAGTATGGCATGAGCGGGAAGAGCGCTTCGCCGTCCCGCGAGACACCGTCTCTGAGCGCGCGGACGATCTCCCCGTCCGTCCATTCGCCGAGCGCCGCGGGAGTGATGTTCTTCGCGTAGAGCGTGCCGGCGGATCCGATCGGGAACTCCGGCCCTCCTTCCCCTTCCCTCCCGAGTATCACCCGGCCCCCCGCGACCGTCGGCTCGTGCGGCGAGTGGCAGATCACGCAACCGGTGACGTTGTGGAAGAGGTATTCGCCGCGAGCCAGGAGCTCCGGCGTCGCCTCGATCTCGACCGCCGGCGGGTCATCGGCCTTGGGGTACGCCAGCCCCAGATAGACGAGGGCGCCCAGAATCAGGACGACCACGACGGTCGCGACCCAGCCGAGCGCGCGTAGCGCCTTTCGCATCGATTCACCTCCGGCGCGGGGGGGGGCTTGGAAGAGGGGCGCAATCTCGAAAGCCCCTTCTCCGGGCGCAAGCGGGTTACGCGGGCGTTTCGCTATCGTGCCTTAGGGGCGCGGCCGATCAGTCGCGGCACGCTACGCCGGTATCGCTCGTAGCTCTCTCCGTAGCGCTCGATCAGCCAGCGCTCCTCGGCGATGGGGGCGAGGAAGAGGCACGCTACGCCCCCCGCGCCGATCGCGGCCACGCGCCACGAATCCGATACGAGGACGACCCCGATCGTCATCAGGATGTCGCCCAGATACTGGGGATTCCGCGTCCAGCGATAGGGCCCGCGCGCAGAGAACTCTCCGGGAAGACCCATCGACGTGCTGCGGCCGAGCGTCCGGATCGCCCAGTCGGTGAGGCCCGCGCCGAGCGCGACAGCCGCGCTGCCCGCCAGGATCCACCCGGGGTCGTCGAGGACCCAGCTGCCGTAGTCGACTACGGCGAGGACGAGGCCCGCGCCGCAGGCGATTACGGTCCAGTCCCACATCCAGGCGAGCGCCGCACGGGAGCCGGGCGGCGGCGGCCAGAGCCGGACCCGTGTCGAGGCGATCGTCGCCGTCAGCGAGGCGAGGAGTACCGCTTCGGCGAGGAGCCCCCCGGCGAGAACCCAGTCGATGGCGCGCACCGAACCAAACTACGCTGTCAGTCGCGCTCGATCCGGAAGGTCGCCACGTAGTCGGCGGGATCGATCGGCTCGCCCGTGGGATGGGGCTCGAGCCTGGACAGGATGATCCGCAGACCGGCGAAGTCGACCCGCCGGGGCTCGAGAGAGGTGTTGAGCGTCGCATCCCGGGTCGCGCCGTATCCGCTGGCGAGCGTCAGCGCGACCTGGCCGTTCCCCTCCCACACGCAGACGGCGTTCAGCGGACAACGCGACTCCTCGGTCACGGCGCGGAACTCGATCGTCACGCCGGTGGCTCCCACGGCCACCCGCTCGCCCACCGCCACCGACACGTTGCCCTCCGATGGCGACGGGCTTCCGGAGTCGGTCGGGCCGTAGCCGCCCGACGAGCAAGCCGCGAGGGATGCGGCGAGGAAAAGCTTGGCATATCTCTTCATACCTCGTCGATTGTATCCCGGGCTCCGATTCCGGTCAACTCAGTAGTGGATCGCGTGGCCGTAGACGGCGTGCGCGGCCTCGTGCACGGACTCGGAGAGCGTCGGGTGGGCATGAATCGTCTGGATCAGCTCCTCGACAGTCCCTTCGAGGCGCAGCACGGCCCCCGCCTCGGCGATCAGCTCGGTGGCCTTGTATCCCACGACGTGGACGCCGAGCACCGCGTCGTAGCGTCGGTCCGCGACGATCTTGACGAAACCGCCGGTGTGCCCCGCGATCTTCGCGCGGCCACTCGCCAGGAACGGAAACTTGCCCACCTTGACGTCGTGTCCGGCCTCGCCGGCCCGCTTCTCCGTCAGTCCGACGCTCGCCACCTCGGGGTCGCAGTACGTGCAGTTGGGCGTCTCGTCGTAGGGCACCGGCCGCACGTCCCGCCCGGCGATCCGCTCGACCACCATGACGCCCTCCATCGACGCGACGTGGGCGAGCCAGGGAGTGGGGATCACGTCGCCGATGGCATGGACGCCCGGCTCGGAGGTCTCGCACCACTCGTCGACCTGGATATAGCCCCTATCGACCTGGACATTCACGCTCTCGAGACCGATCCCCTCGCTCACCGGCGCCCGGCCGATCGCCACGAGCAGGATGTCGACCTCGATCTCGGGCGCCCCCTCCCCTTCGAGCGCCGCCCGGACACCCGCGTCCGTCCGCGTCGCCCCCGCCAGCTTCGTGTCCGTCCGCACCGCGATCCCGCGCTTGGCGAATGCCTTGGCGAGCTCGGCGGAGACCTCATCGTCCTCTATCGGCAGGAGCTGCGGCAGCGCTTCGACCAGCGTGACCTCGGTTCCGAAATCGCGATAGATGGACGCGAACTCCACCCCCACCGCGCCGGCGCCGATGACGGCCATGGACCGCGGGATCGACGACAGCTCCAGCACGTGGTCGGAGGAAAGGACCCGCTCCCCGTCGAACGGCGCGGTGGGGACCCCGCGCGGCACGGAGCCCGTGGCGACCACGATGTGGCGGGTTTCGAGGGTGCGGACGGCCTCGCCGTCCGGACCGCCGGCGTGGACGCGCACCCTCCGCGGACCATCGATCCTCCCCCAGCCGGTCACGACCTCGACCTTCTGCTTCCGCAGAAGTCCCTTGATGCCTCCCGCAAGCTGCTGGACCACGCCCCGCTTGCGCTCCTGGACGCGTGCCCAGTCGACCTCCACCCCGCCCGGAACCCTGAGCCCGAACTCGCCCGCATGCAGCAGGTCCTGATAGCGCGACGCGTTCTCGAGGAGCGCCTTGGTGGGGATGCAACCGCGATGGAGACAGGTCCCGCCCAGGAACGGATCCCTCTCGACGAGCGCGGTCTTCAACCCCAGCTGTCCGGCGCGGATCGCGGCGACGTATCCGCCCGGACCGCTACCGACGATCACGACGTCGAATGTGCCGTCGCTCATTCGCCGCGTTCCCGCTCGTCGAACTCGAGGGCCGCCGAATTGATGCAGAACCGCGCGCCGTCCGGACCCGGGCCGTCGTCGAAGACGTGCCCCAGGTGCGCTTCGCAGGCGGCGCACAGCACCTCGGTGCGCCGCATCCCTAGAGATTCGTCGGCTGCGCTCTCGACGTGCCCATCCTCGATGGGCCGCGTGAAGCTGGGCCAGCCGGAGCCCGAATCGTATTTGTCCCGGGAATCGAAGAGGGCGGTCCCGCAACACGCGCAGCGGTACACGCCCTCGCCGTGATGATCGGCGTACTTGCCGGTGAACGGAGGCTCCGTTCCCTTCTCGCGCGTCACGTGGTATTGCTCCGGCGTCAGCTGCGCCCGCCATTCGCCATCGGACTTGGTGATCTTGCGTGTCATGGATCCTCCATTGATTGGGGGGTGTTCGAAAGGGCAATATGTGCGCTGGGGAACGGTGCGGCATGGACGATGACGGGAGGAGGGCGTGATGCGCGTGTTCATGACGGGAGCCAGCGGGTACATCGGATCGGCGGTCGCCCGCGAGCTGGTGCGGGCGGGTCACGAGGTGACGGGGCTTCACCATTCCGGGGAAAGGGAGGACGTCGTGCTGGCGGCCGGCGCGACGCCGATCTTGGGGGATATCGCGGACCCGGCGACTTACGCGGAAGTGGCGGCGGTGCATGACGTGCTGATCCATCTGGCGGCGGATTACGACGACATGGTCGCATCGGACACGGCAGCCGTCGATACGCTGATCGAGGCCGCGCGCTCCCACATGATGCGCGACGCCCATCTGATCTACACGTCCGGCTGCTGGGTCCTGGGGGATACGGGTGGCACGCTCGCCGACGAGGACTATCCCGCCGATCACCCCGCCGAGACGGTCGCATGGCGGCCCGCGCACGAAGAGCGGGTGCTGGGCATCCCCGGCGAGGGAAGCGACCTCACCGCGACGGTGATCCGCCCGGGGATGGTCTACGGCGGCGTCGCCGGCCTGGTGACCCCCATGTTCGTCTGCGCCGCCGAGGAGGGCGCCGCCAGGTTCGTGGGCGACGGCGAGAACCGTTGGTCGATGGTCCACCGGAACGATCTCGCCACCCTCTATCTGCGTGTCGTCGAGGAGCGCGCCCCCGGGATCTTCCATGGTGTGGACGGCTCGCCCATGCGCGTGCTCGACGTGGCCCGCGCGGCGAGCGAAGCCGCCGGCGCCGGGGGCGAGACGCGCAGCGTGCCCGTCGAGGAATCGCGCCAGAGCATGGGGCCCGTCGTGGACGCGCTTCTGCTGGACCAGACTCTCGTCACGCACCGAGCGGAGGATGTGGGATGGAAGCCGGCGCACCCGTCCTTCGTCGAGGGCGCCGGCGCGGCGTGGCGCGAATATCGCCTCGGGGAACGGGATGCCGCCCCGAAAGGCGCCCGGACCTAAGAGGCGGCAAACGCGGAGCTGGGCGACGAGAGGCCGCGATAGGCGGCCCATGTCGAGGCGCACGACGAGTGGATTCCGAGGCGTACAGAGAGGTACGCCGCAGGAAGACACGAGGAGTGGAACGAAGAGATGGGCCGCCTTGCGCGGCCGAACCTCAGAAGCGCATGACCGCGCGGGTCCAGACCGACGTCATGATCCCCTCATCGGCGGGCGGCGAGTAGCGAAGCTGGCGCGCCGCCTTCACGGCGGCCGAGTCGAGCGCCGAGATCTGGCTCCCGGCCTCGACCTGCAGATCGCCGACCGTTCCGTCGGGAAGGACCTCGAGGAGGAGTCGCACCGTCCGTCCCCGGGCGCGCCGCTCGTCCACGTCGCGCGGGATCCGCGGCACGACGAGGTGCAGCGGCCGGACCGCGCCCTGCCCGCCGCTGCCGCCGCCGAACCCACCCGTCGTTCCACCGCCCGCGCCCCCGCCCGATCCGCCGCCGCCGCCCGCGAGTAGCCCGGGCGCGCCGATCGCGCCTCCGCCGGCGCTGTCGCCAGCGACGACGGCGTCCGTCGGCATCGGGACCGAGTCGGACAGCGCGACGACCGGCGTCTCGTCCGGCTCTTCCAGCGGGATCTCCTCCTCGACCGCCTCCTCCGGCACGGGCGGCTCGTCCGGGGTGCCCTCGCGAGGCGCGATCGCCCCAGGCGCCGCGAGCTCGTTCACCCCGCCGCCGGGACCGGGCGGCCCCACGAGGAGCCACGCCGTCGTCTGCTCGGCGAGCTCCTCGGCGACCGTCCCCGCGACGCGCAGGAGCAGCACCACCAGCGCCGCGTGGAGGAGGACGGCGATCCCCAGGCTGCGCCACCACGCGGCGCGCTCGCCGGGATTCCAGGAGCGCTGGGTGAAGGAAGTCTGGAACATCGCTCAGCTCGGGACGCGGAGTCTCGCCGCGTCGCGCGCGGGCGTCGGAATGACGCCGTCGTCGATCAAAAGGAGCTTCTCGACCTCGTAGCCGATCTCCTCGTCCACCGCCGCGAGCCGATAGTCCACGCGCACCGTCGTGGGGAGGCCCAGGTCCGCGTCGAAGGCGACCTCGATCTCCTCCGCGCCGCGATCGATGGCGTCCTCGAGGAAATCGAACAGGCCGTCCACGGTCGGAAACATCGCCTGCCATTCCAGCGCCACCGGGTCCCCGGACAGGAAGTAGAGCCACTCGACCGGCTGGCCCTCCAGCACGCTGAGAACGACCAGGCCGGCGCCTTCCGGAGCGCAGAAACAGCTCCGGCTGAGGGTCAGCTGGTAGTCTTCGATCCGCCTGGCATCCCATTTCGCCCGCTGGGCGGCGATCTCCGCTCGAAGCTCTGCGTGCCGCCCCACGGTCAGGTCGTCGATCACGTATCCGAACTCGTCGTCGACCGCGTCGGGAACAGGATCGACGGTTACGGCTCGCGGGAAGCCGAGCGCGTCGTCGTAATCGACCTCGACGTCCGCGCCCGCGAGAACCATCTCCTCGATCAGATCGAAGAGTCCCTCGACGTCCGGATAGACCCGTGGGAGGGCAGCCACGGGCTCGCCATTGGAAGCCAGGCTGACGGTCTTCTCTTCCCCCGAGACAGTGACGACGACCGCGAGAGCATCGGAGGGAAGGCACTCGCCGCACGTCCTCCGCAAGGCGAGCTGGTAGTCGGAGATCCCGCTCGCCTGCCAGGCGCGGATGGCTGCGGTCAGGCCGGCGAGGGGATTCTCTTCCTCGTCGGGCCCGGATACCGAGCAGGCTCCAGCCAGCAGGCAAACCGTGGTCAGGCTGGCGATCTTCATCGCAGGGAAAACTCGTTCCGGGGCGTGCAGGTTGCCATCCGCGACCCACGCCGGGGCCGATGGCCTCAGCCTTGCTCGAGCCGCTGCCCCGATCGGAACCACTCGCCGATGCCGCCGGCCATCGACCACACGTTCGTGTAGCCCATGCGCTGGAGAGCGTCTGCGGCGAGCGCCGAGCGGTGACCGCCTCCGCAGTAGAGGACGATCTCCTCGCCGGTGTCCGGGATGGCGCGCTCGATGTCCCGCTCGATCACGCCCTTCCCCATCCAGTGGGCCCCCGGGATCCGGGCGCGCGCCCATTCGCTCTCCTCGCGCACGTCGATGAGGTAGAAGCGCTCTCCGGCCTCCATCCGGCGCTGGATCTCGGCCACGGTGGTCTCGCGGATCCGGGCGCGGGCCTCTTCGACCAGTCCCTGGAAGCGGCTCATCCGGCGAGGATTCCCGTCATTGCGCTCTCCTAGATATCGAACAGGGTAGGCTCGCCCCGGTCCGGGCCGCCGCCGACGCGCGCCGGCGGCTCGAGGATAGCCTGGCGGGCTGCTCGCCGGAACAGCGAGCGGCCGAGCGAGCGGACGTACGGGCCCTGGCCCTCGTCGATCCCCTCGAGGTGCGTACGCGCCGTGGCCACCTTCGAGTCGAGGTTGTCGACGAAGTGGAGGACCAGCGCCTCGATCGTCCGCGGCTGCACCGGACTCCCCCACTCGAGCTCTCCCTGATGGCTGAGGACGAGGTGGCCCAGGTCGACCGCGATCTCGCGCGGGAATCCGGCGATCGAGGCGATCCGCTCGCGCACCATCGCGTAGCCGAGCGGTATGTGGCCCAGGAGCGTGCCTTCCTCGGTGTACGGAAATCCCGGCTCGACCGCGATCTCCACGGTCTTGCCGATGTCGTGGAGAAACGCTCCGGCGACGAGGAGATCGCGGTCGAGGTCTCCGTAATGCTCGGCGGCCGACGCGCAGAGGCGCATCACGGACAGGGTGTGCTCCGCCAGCCCGCCGACGTAGGCGTGGTGATTGACCTTGGCGGCGGGAGCAGCCGCGAACGCCGTGGCGAACTCGCGGTCGTCGAGGAACGCCCGCACGAGGCGCGCGATCCACGGATCGGCGACCGTTCCGACCAGCTCGCGGATGCCGGCCATCGACACTTCGCCGGGAACCGGCCCGCGACGCAGGAAATCCTCCGGGTCCACGACGTCCGACCAGGGCTCCGCGCCGGCGACCTTGAGCTGAAGATCCCCGCGGAAGTCCTCGACCGCTCCACGGACGCGGGCGTAGCCCCCCTCCTGGAGGACCTCGAGGATCTTCTCCACCTCGTCCCACACCATCGCGGTGATGGCGCCGGTGCGGTCGACGAGCCGCAGGCGGAGGTAGGGCCGCTCGTCGCGCGCCACGCGCCGCTCGACGCGCTCCACGCAGAAGAGCTCCTCCACCGTGTCCCCCACGACGAGGTCGGCGCAGAACAAGCGCTTGCGATAGACGCCGTTCACGTCCGCTGGCCGGCTCGCGACACCAGACCGTCGTACGCCACCCGGCCGCCCGCGAGCGTGTACACCGGCCGGCCGCGGAGCCGCCAGCCCGCGAAGGGCGTGTTCCTGCTCCGCGAGCGGAACCGCTCGGGGTCGACGATCCATTCCGAATCCGTATCGAAAGCGGCGAGATCGGCCCGCACCCCGGGCCTGATGCGCGGCTGCTCGATGCCCATGACGCGCGCGGGATCGGCGCTCAGGCGGCGGACGAGCGTATTCAGCGGCAGCGAGCCGTTGAGGACGAGATCGGTATAGAGGAGCGCGAACGCTGTCTCGAGGCCGACGACGCCGAACGGTGCGTCCTCGAGGCCGCGGCGCTTCGCGGCGCCGGCGTGCGGCGCGTGATCGGTGGCGACGCAGTCGATCGTTCCGTCGGCGAGAGCCGCGCGCACGGCTTCCCGATCGGTCGCGGTCGCAAGCGGCGGATTCATCTTCGCATCGGCCCCGCAGGTCGCGACCGCTTCGACGGTGAGGACCAGGTGGTGCGGCGTGGCCTCCGCGGTGACGGCCAGCCCCTCCGCCTTCGCCCCGCGCAGGAGCTCGACCGAGCGCGCGGTGGACACGTGGCAGACATGGAGCCGCCCGCCGGTCCCGGCGAGCGCCGCGAGATCGCGCGCGACCGCCTCGCTCTCGGCCTCGGCCGGAATCCCCGCCACTCCGAGGCGCCGAGCGAGCGGACCGGCGAAGATGGAGCCGCCCGCGGATCGCTCGAGGACCTCGCAGTGGTCCGCCAGCGGGACCCCTGCGTCGCGCGCGCCGCGGAGCACCTCGGGCAGCACCTCGTCGGGGATCGGCCGGCCGTCGTCGGAGATCGCCACCGCTCCTGCGGCGACCAGCGCCGCCGAGTGGGTGGGCGTTTCGCCGCGGGAGCCGATCGTCGCGGCCGCGATCGGATGGACCCGGACCGGCCCCGCCTCGGCCGCACGGTCGATGACGAGCCGGACGAGCTCGGGGCTGTCGATGACGGGCCTCGTGTTCGGCATCGCGCAGACGACGACGAAGCCCCCCGCCGCCGCCGCGGCGGTACCGGTCGCGATCGTCTCCTTCTCTTCCTGTCCCGGCTCCCGCAGGTGGACGTGGGGGTCGACGAGACCGGGTGTCAGGAGCATCCCCCCCAGATCGACGACCTCGACGCCCGGACCTTCCGGGAGCGACACCCCCACGCGCTCGATCCGGCCGCCCCGCACGAGCACGTCGGCCGGACCGTCCAGCCCCTCCACCGGATCCACGAGCCGAGCGCCGCGCAAGAGGAGCGCCGAGGCGCTCACGGTGCCTTCTCCGCGGCGGGATTCGATTCCGCCAGGGCGGAGAGGACCGCCATCCGGACCGCCACGCCGGCTCGCACCTGGGTCCATACTTCCGTGCGGCCGGAGTCTATGACCTCGCCGTCGATCTCCACGTCGCGGTTGAAGGGGCCCGGATGGAGGATGAGTGTGTCGTCTCGAAGCCGCTCCACGCGCTCGCGCGTAAGACCGAACCTCTGCCGGTACGCGGCCCGATCGGGCAACGCCTCTCCGGCGACGAACCGCTCCCGCTGGATGCGGAGCGCCATGACCGCGTCGGCGTTCTCGAGCGCGCCGTCGAGATCCTCGACGACGGTCGCCCCCGGCCAGCCCGCCGCCTCGGGCAGCAGGTGCCGCGGCCCGCAGAGGGTCGCGCTCCCGCCGAGCGCGTGAAAACCGTGCACCGCGGAGCGCGCCACGCGGCTGTGGAGCACGTCGCCCACGATGACGATCGTGCGCCCCTCGAGCCCGCCCCACTTTCGGCGCATGACGAGGAGGTCCAGAAGCCCCTGGGTGGGGTGCTCGCCGGTCCCGTCGCCCGCGTTCACGACATGCGCGCCGGGCAGCTCGTCGGCGAGCCGCGCTGGTGCGCCGACCTCGGGGTGGCGCACGACGAAGACGTTGACCCCCATCGCCTGAAGCGTACGGCCCGTGTCGGACAGCGTCTCGCCCTTGATCAGGCTGAGCCCCTCGTTCCCCACCGACAGGTGCTCGGCGCCCAGCCTCTCCTCGGCGATCTCGAACGAGCACCGTGTTCGCGTCGAGGGCTCGAGGATCAGATTGACGACGCTCAGCCGGGCGATCGCGGGCGTCCTCTCAGCGCGCCAGCCGGCTGTCCCCGCCGCATCCCAGCTCGATCCCGCTCGATCCAGAAGATCGCCGATCTCCCCCGCGTCGAGCCCTGCCAGGCCGAGCAGATGGGGTCGGCGGAAGCTCATCCCTTCGCCGCACCCCTGTCGGTCAGCTCGACCTCCCAGGTTCCATCCAGCTCCTCCACCTTGACCTTGACCTGCTGGCTCTGGGACGTGGGCACGTTCTTTCCCACGAAGTCCGCGCGGATCGGGATCTCGCGGTGCCCGCGGTCGACGAGCACCGCCAGCAGGATGCGGCGCGGTCGACCGAAGTCCATGATCTCGTTGAGCGCCGCGCGCACGGTGCGACCCGTGTAGAGGACGTCGTCGACGAGAATGATGACCTTCCCCTCGACGTCGAAGGGGATGTCGGTCTTCTGGACGACGGCCTGGTCGGCGATCGTCTCGAGGTCGTCCCGGTACAGCGTGATGTCGATGACGCCGATGTCCGGCCGCGCCCCCTCGCTGCGCTCGATCTCGTCCGCGATCCGCTCGGCAAGTTGCGCGCCGCGCCGCTGAATCCCCAGGATCGCGAGGTTCTCCACGCCGTGGTTGACCTCCACGATCTCGTGCGCGATGCGGGTCAGCGCCCGCTCGATCGCCCGGGCGTCCATCGTGATCGTTCCCACGCCCTCCTCCTTCAGAAGTGGCAAAAAAAAGCCCTTCCGGCCCGGGCCGGAAGGGACGGTTGGATCCGGTACGGCGATTTCACCTCTATGCCTCGCGGGGCCGATGTGACGGAGCGATCGCAACGTACCTTGCGCTCTCGCGCAGTGTCAAGAAATCGACGCGAGTCGACGCGCCGACGCTTGCGTCGACTCAGCCTTTGCCGGGCACCGGATCGGGCGGCGACCCCCCTCCGAGCACCGCGCGCAGGTTTCGCGCAACGACCTCCGCCATTCGCTCCCGCGTCACCACCGTCGCCGAGCCGACGTGCGGCAGGAGTACCGTCCGCGCGGAGGCCGCGAGCCGCGGGTGGACATCGGGTTCGCGCTCGTGAACGTCGAGGCCCGCCCCCAGGAGCCGTCCGCCATCGAGCGCGTCGGCCAGCGCCTCCTCGTCGACGATCGGCCCGCGGGCGGTGTTGACGAGGATCGCGTCGGACCGCATGTGGGCGAGCCGCTCCGCGTCGAGCAGGTGACGCGTCTCGTCCGTGAGGGGCAGGTGGACGGAGACGACGTCGGCGAGCGCCAGCGCCTCGCGGAGATCCAACCTCCGGGCTTCGAGTTCCTTCTCGAGCGCGGGGCGCGCGCTTCGGCTCCAGTAGACGACCCCCATGCCGAACGCGCGTCCCCGGCGCGCGACCGCCTCCCCGATACGCCCCAGGCCGAGGACCGCGAGCGTGCCGCCTGTGAGCTCCTTGCCGAGGAGCTGGCGCGGGTGCCAACCGGCCCACTGACCGGAGCGCGCCAACCGGTCCGCATCGAGCAGCCGGCGGGCGACGGCGAGGATCAGCGCCCAGGTCAGATCGGCGGTCGCGTCCGTCAATACGTCCGGCGTATGGGAGACCGCCACCCCGCGGCGCGCCGCGGCCGCGAGATCGACGTTGTCGTAGCCGACCGCGTAGTCGGCCACGATTTCGAGCGCGGGCAGCCTGGCGAGGAGCGCCTCGTCCACCGTCGTCGTCAGCTGAACCCCCAGCCCCCTGACCCGCGGCCCGTCCTCCGCGATCAGCCGCTCGAGTTCCTCCGCGTCGGCGAAGCGCGCTACCTCGGCCAGTCCGTCCAGCGCCGTCAGTGGACCGTCCGGTATCGCCGCGTCGACGACGACGAGCGGCCGGTCGCTGCAAGCCCGTGATTCCATCGTCGGTAACGTAGCGCGGGCGGGGCGGCGCGGCTCTGCTCGGCCCCCTCGTCGGACAGCTCGAAGGCGTTGGCCGGTCCCTACGCGCGGCGTATATTCGAGCCTCCCACCGGAATGCGCCCTTAGCTCAATTGGATAGAGCGTCAGACTACGGATCTGAAGGTTGGGGGTTCGACTCCCTCAGGGCGCACCATCGCGGCCGGCGGCGGGAAGGTCTAACTTCCGATCAATGGTCCGTTCCGCCACTCCCACGAGCCTGGAGCCCGTCCGGGGAGAGATCTTCGGGGCCGAGCGACTCGCGCAGCACGCCCAGTCGCTGGCCCGGGCGCACCGGATCTACCCGCGGCCCACTCGCAAGGGCGCCCCGCTCCTCGACCGCTTCGAGGAAAACGCCCGCGCGCTCCTCCATGCGTATCGCGCTCTCTCCGAAGAGGTGCTCAAGGAGCGCGCGATCTCCCCCGCGGCCGAATGGCTGATCGACAACTTCCACATCGTCGACGAGCAGCTGATCGAGATCCGGGAGGCGCTGCCGGCGGGATACTACCGGGTCCTTCCGAAGCTCGTCGGCGGTCCGCTCGCCGATCATCCGCGCGCGTACGGGATCGCCTGGGCGTTCGTGGCGCACACGGACAGCCGCTTCGATCCGGCCTTGCTCGAGCTCTTTCTCCGGTCGTATCAGGAAGTCACGCCGCTGACGATCGGCGAGCTGTGGGCGATGTCCGGCCTGCTGCGGTTGGTGATGGTGGAGAATCTGCGCCGGCTGGCGCAGGGAATCGTGGAATCCCGCCGCGCGCGGACCCGGGCGGGGGAGCTGGCGGATCGCATCCTCTCCACGGGGATACGCTCCGCCGACGCGCTCCGCTACCTGGAACCCTACGAGTCCAAACCTCTGGATCGGACGTTCGTCGTCGAGATCGTGCAGCGGCTTCGCGACAGCGACCCGGCGGTCAGTCCGATCGTGGGATGGCTGGAGCGGCGGCTGGCGGAAGACGGGACCACCGCGGACCAGCTGGTTCGCGAAGAGCACGCGTGGCAGCTCGCCGCGCACGCCACCGTGGTCAACATCATCACCAGCATGCGCCAGATGACGAGCTTCGACTGGCCGACGCTCTTCGAGAGCGTGAGCCTGGTCGAGGCCACCCTGCGCCGGGACCCCACCGGGATCTATCCGCGGATCGACTTCGCGACGCGCGACAGCTACCGGCACTCGATCGAGGAGCTGTCCCGCGGCACCGGCAAGCCCGAGCTGGAAATCGCCGACCAGGTGCTCGATCGCGTCATCGAGATCCAGCAGGAGTCGGAGGAGGGAGTCTTCCGACGCGAGGCGCATCTAGGCTTCTGGCTCGTCGACGCCGGTCGCCGGCCGCTCGAGAAGGCGATCGGCTTCCGGCCCCCTTTCAGGGGCTGGCTCCGCCGGGCCTTCGTGGCTTTCGCCACGCCGGGATACCTGGGGACGATCGCGCTCCTGACCGGGCTGCTCCTGCTGCTCCTGTTGGCCTACGTCGCGCAGCTGGACGAGAGGACGCTGACGATCGTGGCGCTGGCCCTGCTCGCCCTCGTCCCCGCCACCGACTTCGCGATCGCGGTCGTCCAACGGGACGTCACCGAGCTCCTCGGCCCGCGCCGGCTCGCCAAGCTCGATCTGCGCGATGGGGTGCCGGCGGAATTCCGAACGATCGTCGTCGTTCCCACGATGCTGACCAATCCCCGGAGCGTCGGCGAACAGGTCGATCAGGTCGAGCGGCATTACCTCGCCAACTCCGAAGGGGACCTGGCGTTCGCGATCCTCTCCGACTGGCGGGACGCGCCCAGCGAGACCCTTCCTGACGACGAGGAGCTATTCGCGCTGGCGGCCGACGGTGTCGCCAGGCTGAATCGCCAGTACGGTCCGGGGCCCTGGGGCGGAACGAGATTCCTCCTGCTCCACAGGCGCCGGCGGTGGAATCCGCGCGAGCAGATGTGGATCGGCTGGGAGCGTAAGCGGGGCAAGCTTCACGAGCTGAACCGACTGCTGCGCGGCGCCGACGACACTTCGTTCATCCTGCGCGAGGACGGTCTCACCGACACGCCGCCCGACGTGCGGTACGTCATAACGCTGGATGCCGACACCCGGCTGGGACCGGGCGCCGCCCACCGGCTGGTGGGCGCGATCGCGCATCCCCTGAACCGCGCGCTGATCGATCCCGAGCTGGGGCGCGTGACGGCGGGCTACGGCATCGTCCAGCCCCGAGTCACCCCGATGCTTCCCCAGTCCGGAGAGCTGACGCTCTACCATCGCATCTTCGCCGGCCCCACCGGGGTCGATCCCTACAGCGCCGCTGTATCCGACGTGTATCAGGATCTGTTCGGCGAGGGGATCTACGTCGGCAAGGGCATCTACGAGATAGATGCCTTCGAGGAGGCGCTCCGGGATCGGGTTCCCGAGAACTTGCTCCTCTCACACGACCTGTTCGAGGGAACCTGGGCGCGCTGCGGTCTGGCCACGGACATCGAATTGTTCGACGAATTTCCCTCGAACTACGAGACCAGCGCGCGCCGGATTCACCGCTGGGCTCGCGGCGACTGGCAGCTCCTCCCGTGGATCCTCGACCTCCCGCCCGATGTCAACGGCCCGCGAAGACCGAACTCCATGCCGGTCATCAGCCGGTGGAAGATGGTCGACAACCTGCGCCGAACCCTGTCCGCTCCGTCCACGTTCCTGCTCCTGGTGGCGGGTTGGGTCGTGCTGCCGGTGTCGCCGATCCTGTGGACCGTGTTCGTCGTCGCCACGATCGCCATGCCGGCCGCCGTGCCGGTCATCGCCGGCGCGCTTCCCCGCCGCCGCGGCATCGCAAAGCGGTCACACATCCGGAGTGTGGTCCTGGACACGCTGGAGGCGGCCGCTCGCGTCGGTCTAGCTCTCATCTTCCTCCCCAACCGCGCGGTCATCATGACCGACGCGATCGTGCGCACGCTGTGGCGGCTCTCCATATCGCGACGGAAGCTCCTCGAGTGGGTTCCGGCCGCGATGGCCGGCAAGGGCTCGATGCACGATCTCCCGTCCGCTTACCGGTCGATGTGGCGTGGTGTCGCTCTCGGGCTGGCGGCTGCGATCGTCTCGCTGGTCCTGAGGCCCGAAACCTTCCACCTGGCGTTTCCGATGCTGGCGGTGTGGCTGGTCTCCCCGGCCGTGGCGCTGTGGCTCAGTCGACCCCTGCCCACCGCGGCCGGCGAGGTGCTGGATCCGGTTCAGAGCTACGAGCTGGCGCTGATCGCGCGCGCTACCTGGCGCTATTTCGAGACCCTCGTGAACGCGGAGTCGAACTGGCTGCCCCCCGACAATCTCCAGCTCGACCCCGAGCCGGTGCTGGCTCGGCGCACCTCCCCCACCAACATCGGGGTCTACCTGCTCTCCGTGGCCGCCGCGCGCAACTTCGCCTGGATCGGGACCCACGAGAAACTCGAGAAGGTCGAGAGCACGTTGCATACGCTCGAGCGGCTGGAGCGCTTCCACGGCCACTTCTACAACTGGTACGACGTCGATCGCCTCGAGCCACTCGAGCCGCGCTACATATCCACCGTGGACAGCGGCAATCTGGCCGGCCACTTCCTGGCGCTGGCCGAGGCGTTGCGGGAGCCGCTCTGGGTTCTACCCGGGCTGCCGGCCACGCTCGCGGGGATAGGACATGCGATGTCCCTGGCGGAAGAGGCCGCCGGGTCAGCGATTGGCGCCAGCCGGCTGACGACCGTTTCCCGGCGCGACGTGGAGTCTTCGATCGCGCGCGTGCGCGATGCGCTGGACTCCACTCCCTTCGATGGGTGGGAGCGCGCCGAGCGCCTCGACGTCCTCGAGACCGCCGCGGAGGACCTGGTCGACGTGGCCCGCGTAGTGGCCGAGGGCTCGGCCGACCCCTCCGCGCGCGACTTCGCGTACTGGGCCGGCGCAGTGCTCCGCGCGGTCCATAGCCACATCCGCGACCTCGAGGCGCTCGCGCCCTGGGCTCCCCTCCTGGCCGAGGCCCCGACTCCCCCGGCGGGAGCGGACGGCTACGCCGGTGGTCTGTCCGAGCTGCGGGAAGCGCTCCTGTCACCGGACTCGGGCGCGAACCGGACGGCCGTGCTGGACAAGCTGTCGGCCCTCCGTGCCGCTGCCGCTCAGAGTGGCGTCGCAGGGCCCGAGCTCCTGACCTGGCTCGACCGGATGACGGACGCGGTAGCCGAGCAGGAGAGCAACTCCCGCGCCGTCCGCCAGCGCGCCTTGTCCCTCGCCACCCGCATCGAGCGGCTGGTCGACGAGATGGATTTCGGCTTCCTGTATGACACGTCGCACAAGCTCTTCGCGATCGGATACCGCGTCTCCGACGCCCACTACGACAACAGCTACTACGACCTGCTCGCCTCCGAAGCGCACCAGGCGAGCCTGATCGCGATCGCCAAGGGAGACGTTCCGGTCGAGCACTGGTTCCGCCTCGGCCGGCCCGTCACCCCCGTCGGACGCGACGCGGCGCTCCTCTCGTGGTCGGGCTCGATGTTCGAGTATCTCATGCCCCATCTCATCATGCACGGCGCTCCGGAGACGCTCCTGGAGCGTACAAAGCAGCTCGTCGTCCAGCGCCAGATCCGCTATGGGGCCGAACGCGGTGTGCCATGGGGCATCTCCGAGTCTGCATACAACGCTCGTGACCTGGAGCTCACCTATCAGTACTCGCATTTCGGCGTGCCGGGACTCGGCCTGACGCGCGGCCTGTCAGAAGATCTCGTCATCGCCCCGTACGCGACCGCGCTGGCCGCGATGATCGCGCCGCGATCGGCGGTCCGGAACTTCAGGCGCCTCGCCGAAGAAGGCGCGCGCGGCTCCATGGGATTCTACGAAGCCATCGATTACACACCGGAGCGCCTGCCCCAGGGCAGCAGGGCGGCTGTCGTCAAGGCGTACATGGCTCACCACCAGGGCATGACACTGCTCGCATTGGCGAACACCCTGCACGGGGGCATCATGCGCCGCAGGTTCCACCGCGTGCCCGTGATCGGCGCGCACGACCTGTTGCTGCAGGAGCGCGTGCCGCGAGACGTCGCCGTGCAGCGGCCCCGGGCTGAAGAAGTCCATGCGGTGCGCCACGTCCGCGAGGTGGTGCCGCCTGTCGAGCGCCGCTTCCACACCCCCCACGAGCGCACGCCCCGGACACATGTCCTTTCCAACGGCCGCTACAGCGTGATGGTGACCAATGCGGGGGCTGGATACAGCCGCTGGCGCAACCTGGCGGTCACCCGCTGGCGCGAGGACGCCACGCGCGATTCCTGGGGAACGTTCGTCTACGTCCGCGACGCCTCTACGGGCTCGATATGGTCGGCGGGCCATCAACCGACCACGGTCGCGGCCGAGAGTTACGAAGCGGCGTTCATGGAGGATCGCGTCGAGATCCGACGTCGGGATTCGTCCCTGGCCACGACACTCGACGTGATCGTCTCCCCGGAAGACGACGGCGAGATGCGGCGCGTCTCGATCAAGAATCTGGGGTCGCGCGAACGCTCCCTCGAGCTCACGAGCTATGCCGAGATCGTGCTCTCACCGCCGGCGGCCGATTCCGCGCACCCCGCGTTCCAGAATCTCTTCGTCCAAACGGAGTTCGTTCCGACCTACGGCGGGCTCCTCGCGACGCGCCGACCGCGCTCTGCCGATGACCTCCCGATCTGGGCCGTTCACGTGGCCGCCGTCGAGGGCGGGTCCACGGAATCGGTGCAGTACGAGACCGACCGCGCCCGGTTCCTGGACCGCGGCCGCGGGATCCGAGCCCCGAGCACGATCGTCGACGGGCGACCGCTCTCCAATACCACCGGCGCCGTGCTCGATCCCATCTTCAGCCTGCGGCGCACGGTGCGCGTGCGGCCGGGTGAAACGGCCATCGTGACCTTTTCCACTCTGGTCGCAGACTCGCGCGAGAAGGCACTCGCACTGGCCGACAAGTATCACGACCCGGCGATCTTTGAGCGCGAGGCGGCGCTCGCGTGGACTCAGGCGCAGGTGCTGCTGCATCACTTCGGCATCTCGGCGAACGAGGCGCATCTATTCCAGCGACTGGCGAGCCGCATCTTCTATCTCGATCCCGCGCTTCGTCCGCCGGCCAACGTTCTGGCGCGCATGACCGGCGGCCAGCACGCGCTCTGGCGGCACGGCATCTCCGGCGATCTCCCGATCATCCTCGCTCGCATCGATCAGATCCGCGATCGCGACATCGTCAGGCAACTGCTTCGAGCTCACGAGTACTGGGGATGGAAGGGGGTGGCGGTCGATCTGGTCATCCTCAACGAGCACGAGTTCTCGTACACCGATGAGTTGCAGGACTGGTTGGAGCGCGTAGTGCGGGTGAGTCGCTCGCATACGCATCAGGGACACGAGGCGCACGGCGGGGTCTACATCCTGCGGGGCGACCAGCTCTCCGAGGAAGACCGCGACCTGATACGTTCGGCGGCTCGAGCCGTCTTGCTCAGCCATCACGGGTCTCTGGCCGAACAGCTCGAAGCCGCGATCCGCGAAGAAGAGTACGTCGCCGCGCCCGCCCAGCCCCCGGCTCAGCAGGAGCCCGAAGCTCCACCGCCGCGGCTCAAGCTCTCGTTCTTCAACGGTCTGGGAGGCTTCGCCGAGGGCGGGCGCGAATACGTGACGGTGCTCGGGGAGGGCCAATGGACGCCGGTGCCGTGGATCAACGTGATCGCGAACCCGGATTTCGGATTCACGGTGTCGGAATCCGGGTCGGGCTTCACATGGGCACGCAACAGCCGGGAGAACCGCCTGACGCCGTGGTCCAACGACCCGGTGAACGATCCGCCGGGGGAGGTGCTCTACGTGCGCGACGAGGAGTCCGGGGTCGTCTGGACCCCTACTCCGCTGCCGATCCGCGAGACGACCCCCTACGTGATCCGCCACGGTCAGGGCTATTCCCGGTTCGAGCACCAGAGCCACGACATCGCGCTGGACCTGGTCCTGTTCGTCCCCCCCGATGATCCGGTCAAGATCTCGCGGCTGATCATCCGGAATCTGTCGGACGGCCCGCGTCGTCTCACCGTGACCGCCTACATCGAGTGGGTGCTGGGCGTTCTCCGGGAAGCCTCCGCGCCATTCGTCTGGACGGAGGTCGATGAAGCGACGCGGGCGCTCTTCGTACACAATGGCTGGTCGGAGGAGTTCGGCGCCCGGGTGGCCTTCGTCGACATGCGGGGAAGGCAGAGCTCCTGGACTTCGGACCGCGCCGAGTTCCTCGGCCGGAACGGGAACCTCTCCTACCCGGCCGGCATGGAGCCCGACATCGAGCTCTCGGGCTCGGTCGGCGGCGGGTTCGATCCGTGCGCGGCGCTTCGCGCCCCGATCACCGTGCCCGCAGGCGGTTCGGCGGAAGTCGTGCTGCTGCTCGGTCAGGGCGCGGACGCGGAGGAGGCCCGCCGGCTGGTCGGAGAATACCGGACCGCGGACCTGGACGGGGTTCTCGAGCGCGTGGGCACGATGTGGGACGACGTGCTCGACGCGGTCAAGGTGAGCACCCCGGACGAGTCCATGACGATCATGCTCAACCGCTGGCTCCTCTACCAGACTCTCAGCTGCCGGGTCTGGGCGCGCTCGGCGTTCTATCAGTCCGGCGGCGCATACGGCTTCCGCGACCAGCTCCAGGACGTGACCGCGCTGATCGTCTCGCGACGCGAGATCGTGCGGGAGCATCTGCTGCGTTGCGCCGGCCGCCAGTTCCCGGAGGGAGACGTCCAGCACTGGTGGCACACGCCGTCCGGACGCGGCGTCAGAACGCGCTTCAGCGACGATCGGGGATGGTTGCCCTTCGCGGTGGTCCACTATCTCGACGTGACGGGCGACGTGGAGATTCTCGATGAGGAGGCCTCGTTCATTCAGGGACCGGCGCTCGAGGAGGGCGAAAGCGAGCGGTACTTCGAGCCCGAGCCCTCGACCGAGAGCGCGACTTTGTACGAGCATTGCGCGAGGGCGATAGACATCAGCCTGGAGCTCGGCTCGCACGGGCTCCCGCTCATGGGCTCCGGGGACTGGAACGACGGCATGAACCGGGTGGGCGACAAGGGCCAGGGAGAGAGCGTCTGGCTGGCCTGGTTCCTCCACCTGACGATCGGCCGATTCCTGCCGCTGGCCGAGCTGCGAGGGGACGCGGAGCGCGTCGCCCGGTGGCGGGACTGGATCAGTGACCTGGACGGCGCCATCGATCTTCACGGCTGGGACGGGAACTGGTATCGACGAGCGTTCTTCGACGACGGCACGCCGCTCGGATCGAATGCCAGCCAGGAGTGCAAGATCGACTCGATCGCGCAGTCCTGGGGCGTGATCTCCGGCGCCGCCCCGGCTCCGCGCGCCGAGCAGGCGATGCGGGCGGTCGAGCAGTACCTCATCCGGCGCGGGGACGGGCTGGTTCTGCTATTCACCCCGCCCTTCGACAAGTGGGACGTCGACCCCGGTTACATCAAAGGCTACCTCCCGGGGGTGCGGGAGAACGGCGGTCAGTACACACATGCCGCGCTATGGTCCGTGATCGCATTCGCCGAGCTTGGTGAGGGAGACAAGGCGGCCGAGCTGTTCTCGATCCTGA
Organism: Gemmatimonadota bacterium; assembly: GCA_035699465.1. GTDB lineage: Bacteria > Gemmatimonadota > Gemmatimonadetes > JACCXV01 > JAHWKZ01 > JAICNR01. Next base: position 6,207 of record DASSPT010000175.1, on the reverse strand, counting down.
ATCCTATCAACCAGACGTCCACCCGCGCGGGCATCTACCGCTACAAGGTCGAGCCCTACGCGGCGGTGGCGGACGTGTACGCCGAGCCGCCACACCTCGGCCGCGGGGGCTGGACGTGGTACACCGGTTCGGCCGGCTGGATGTATCGCGCCGGAATCGAGTGGATCCTGGGCTTCCGCCTGCGAGGCGAGAGCCTGCATCTCGACCCCTGCATCCCCCGCGACTGGCCGGGGTTCCGGATATCCTTCGCCTATCATTCGTCGCGCTACGACATCGATGTCGAGAATCCGCTCGGCGTGATGCGCGGGATCCAGCGGGTGGAGGTCGACGGAGGTGAGGTGCCCAGCGGAGTGCCGGAGCACGCCGCCCCGCGCGCGCTGGGAGCGGACGCGTCCCTCCCCGACGACGCGGCCGAATCCTCACTGGATCCCGGGAGAGGAGCACGCATCCAGCTCGTCGACGACGGCCGCCAGCATCGCATCCGCGTAACGCTGGGCTGATGCTCCCCGAGCACGGGCGTTGGATGGAGGTCGCGCTCGACGAAGCCCGCGCCGCGCTGGCGAGCGGGGAGGTTCCCGTGGGGGCTGTGGCCGTTCGGGCGGGCGCGATCGTCGGCCGCGGGCGCAACCGGACGGAGGAGCTCCAGGACCCGACGGCGCACGCCGAGATGCTGGCCCTTCGCGAGGCGGCGGCCGCGCTCGGCTCGTGGCGCCTGAACGGGGTTTCGCTCTACGTGACGCTCGAGCCGTGCGCGATGTGCGCGGGGGCCTGCGTGCTGGGGCGCATCGACAGGCTCGTCTATGGCGCCGCCGATCCCAAGGCCGGCATGTGCGGCAGCCTGGCAAGCATCCCCGCGGATCCCCGCCTCAACCATCGGGTGGAGATCTTCAGCGGCATTCTCGCCGCAGATTGCGGCGCTCTCCTCAAGGACTTCTTCCGCGCACGCCGCGGTTGAATCGCCGACCCTCTCCGGCGATATTCAGGTCCCTTCCCTGGAGGGGTGGCCGAGCGGTTGAAGGCGCCGGTCTCGAACACCGGTATACGTTAACAGCGTATCGTGGGTTCGAATCCCACCCCCTCCGCCATCTCTGTTCCGACGAGAAGCGACGAAGTCGCGGATGAGGGGGCGTCCGGAGTGAGGCGAGCTTGCTCGCCGAGACACCGGACGCCCCCTCGTCCGGTCCGCAGGACCCTCGTCGGAACAGAGATGGCGGGAATGCCCCGCGGCGAGCGGAGGGATGGCGCCGAAGGCGCCCATCCCACCCTGGGAGTCGATCTGCTAGATTTTTGTGCTTCGCGGAGAGGTGTCCGAGTGGTCGAAGGAGCGCGACTGGAAATCGCGTAGACGTTAACAGCGTCTCGCGGGTTCGAATCCCGCCCTCTCCGCCATCCCATTCCCCGGAGACGTCATTCCTCCGGGTCCGGCCACCCCGAGTGCAGGTTCCGCTTGATCGCCCGGGTCGTATCCTGGAGCCTCCTCGACTGCCGTCCCAGCCGGAACAGCCAGACGAAGAACCCGCCCCACAACACCGCGTAAAGAATAGCGAACGTGGCCTCGGTCACTCCTCCTCCTCGACCGGGGCGTCCGGGTCCTCGACGTCGCTGTACCCGTCGGCGTGGATCCGCCAGACTCCGTCCTCTCCCCGCTTCCAGATGACGATGAACTTCCCCCGCCCCGCCCTGTCCACGGGGTCGCCGTCTCGCCGGAACGTGAAGTACCCGATGTCGTACGCGAGATCGCCCGAGATTCCCCGGTCGACGATCTCGAACCCGATGACCGGCCCCGCGCCCGGTTCCACCGAGGACAGGAAACCGAAATGCCGGACCACGTCTCCGCGCTCGATCTCGCCTCCCGGCGCGAGGTAGAACGCGTCCTCCGCGTAGAGAGCCGCCACCGCCTCCGGATCCCCCGCGCGGTAGCCGGCCGTGAAGGACCTGTAGACCTCCTCGAAGGCGCGCTCGGCTTCCCCGGGAGACTCCTGCGCCCGCCCCTGGCTTGCCGCGACGGTCGTCGCGGCTATGGCGGCGATCGACCACGGTCCTAATCCCATCGAGCCAGGCACCTCCTATCCTAACGTATTTCATCTGAAGGCCATAGGTGGTATAACATCAAGTAGACCATTACACCGGAGACGGAGACGTACAGCCAGATCGGGTACGTCCAGCGGGCGATCCGCACATGCCGGTCGAACTCGCCTCTCAACGCTCTCCGCAGCGTGAGAAGCGCCAGCGGGACCACCATCGCGGCCAGTGGCACATGGGTCGCCAGGATCGCGAAGTAGAGGAGCCGCGGCCAGCCCGCCTCGGTGAAGCGCACGGATCCGACTTCCGCATGATAGACGGCGTACGACACGAGGAACAGCGCGGACACGGCCAGCGCTCCGGTCATGCAGGCCCGGTGTCGCGAGACAAGACCCCGGCGGATGAGCGCGTGTCCGGTCAGGAGCAGCGTTGCGGCCACCGCGTTCAGCGCCGCGTTCAGCGCCGGAAGGTCGTGGAACCCGATCACCGCCGTGCGACCGCCACGGCCAGCGCGAACGCCGTCGCCGCAAACGCGATCGTCACGAGCCAGGCGCTCTCGGGCGCCACCGGCCCCGCCACGGAGCTCGCGTAGAGGGATTCGCGGAACGCGGCCAGCCCGTAGGTGACGGGATTGGCCCGCATGGCGATCTCGAGCCCGCGAGCGGCGCCCGCGACCGGGAACAGCGCCCCGGAGAGAAACCACATGGGCATGAGGATCAGATTGACGATCCCGTGGAAGCCCTGAATCGACTCCATGCGCCACGCCAGCACGAAGCCGAGCGCGTTGAACGCGAACGCGATCAGGAATAGCGCCACCACGGCGAGTCCCGTGCTTCCCGGGTGCAGCGGAATCCCGACCAGCGGCGCGGCCAGGATCAGGAGCGCGCCCTGAACGACCGCGATCGTCGCGCCACCGAGCACCTTCCCCATGACGATCGAGGACCGCGGAACTGGGGCCACGAGTACCCCCTGCAGAAATCCTTCGCGGCGATCCTCGATCAAGGAGAACGTCCCCACGATCGCGGTCAGGAGCACCACGAAGACGACCGTCCCCGGAAACAGGTATTCGATCGACCCCATGTCCTGCGGCATGCCGAGGGGCGTGAACGAGCCTCCCAATCCGAAGCCTATCAGCAACCAGAAAAGCACGGCGGTCACGATCGAGCTCAGCGCGCGCGCCCGGTCGCGAAAGAACCGCCGGCACTCGCGGTGACAGAGGCTCGCGCTCGCCAGCGCGAAGGACCTCACTCCCCGTCTCCTTCGCGCGCTGCCGGGGGCTCGTGGAATCGATGTCCGGTACGCTGGACGAACACGTCCTCGAGCGTCGGTTTCCCGACGGTTATCGACCGGATGGCCCCCGGAAAGACCTCCGCGAGTCGCGGCACGAGCGCGGCGCCGTCCGGGCGCTCGATCCGCACCGTCCCGTCCACCACCGTGCCCTCGGCTCCGAACCGTTTCCGGATCTCGTCGGCCAGCCGCTCGGGTTCGGCGCACTCGAGGGAGATCACTTCCCCCCGGATGGCCGCCTTGAGCCCCGCGGGCGTATCGAGCGCTACCAGGTTCCCGCGGTCCAGGATCGCGACGCGATCGCAATCTTCCGCTTCGTCCAGGAGGTGGGTCGTGACCAGGATCGCGACGCCCGACTCGCTCCGGAGCCGGCGCGCGTGTCGCCACAGCTCCCGCCTGCCCCCTGGATCGAGACCCACGCTGGGCTCGTCGAGGAGAAGGACCCGCGGGCGATGGAGGAGCGCCTTCGCGAGCTCCACGCGCCGGCGCAGGCCCCCCGACAGCTCCTTCACCCTGTCGTCCGCGCGATCCCCCACTCCGAATCGATCGAGGAGCTCCGCGGACCGCTCCCGAAGGATCCCACCGGCCAGCCCGTACAGGTGTCCCTGATGCCGCAGGTTCTCCGCCGGCGTCAGCTGCGCGTCCAGAGCCGGCCGCTGGAAGACGACCGCGATCAGCCGCCGCGCCTCCCCCGGCTTCGCGGCCACGTCCACTCCGCCCACCCTGGCCGTGCCTTCGGTCGGGCGGCGAAGCGTGGCCAGGATCTCGAGCAGGGTCGTCTTCCCGCCGCCGTTCGGACCCAGGAGGCCGAACAGCTCCCCCGCCTGGACCTGGAAGGAGACGTTCCGCAGCGCCTCACGCGCGCCGTAGCGATACGCGACGCCGTCGACCTCGATCGAAGGCGGAGCGTCCACCTAGGCGGGGCCGCGGTCGATGACCAGGAGGGCCAGGAGCAGTGGCAGGTAGGTGACCGAGGCCAGGAGCACGCCCCGCGCTTCCCTCCCGCGGCGGTTCCGCGCCATGCGCAGGCCGAAGCCCAGAAACCCGAGGCCCAGGACGAGCGCCCCGAAGAAGTAGATCGGCCCCGTCAGACCGAGAAACGTCGGAAGAAGCGAGACGGGAACCAGCGCCGCGCAGTAGAGCGCCACCTGGTGTCCGGTGGTGCGGCCCTCGGGGTCGACGACAGGCAGCATCGGGAAGCCTCCCCGGCGGTAGTCGTCGCGGAAGATCCACGCGATCGCCAGGAAGTGGGGCAGCTGCCAGAGAAAGAGAATCGCGAACAGCACGCCCGCGGGAACGCCGAGGTCCCCGGAGGCGGCGGTCCAGCCCATGACCGGGGGTATCGCCCCGGGCACGGCGCCCACGATCGTGTTCAGAGTCGTCATGCGCTTCAGCGGCGTGTAGACGCCCACGTACAGGAGCACGGTCACGAGCGCCAGCGCCGCGGTGAGGAGGTTCACGCGCGCGGCCAGCACCCCCAGCCCGGCCAGAGAGAGCGCGATGCCGACCGCGAGGCCGTGCGGCGCCGACATCCGCCCCGCGGGGATCGGCCGTCCGGCGGTCCGGCGCATCCGGGCGTCGGCCTCGCGCTCGAGCACCTGGTTGAGCGCCGCGGCCCCGCTTGCCGCCAGGCCGGTTCCGAGGAGCGTCCAGCCGAGCAGCGGAAGGTCGACACCGGCGCCCGAGGCGAGCAGAAATCCCGTCGCGGCGGTTACGAGGACGAGCGCGGTGATCCGCACCTTGGTGAGGATCATGTAGTCGTTGACCAGGTGCCTCACGGGGCTCCGGCCGGCTCTCGGTGGGGCAGGATCGGCGGGTGGGCCGGCGCGGGGGCGAGCGCGACGTACCGTCGGGAACGGAGGGCGAGCGTCAGGGCGGTGGCGAGGAGGAGCGCGCCCGTCGCCAGATGGGCGGACGTCACCCAGGCCGATTTGTAGGAAAGGACCACCCACGCCCCCAGCCCCATCTGGACGGCCACCAGTGCGAGGAGCAGGAGCGCGGGGCGGACGATACGAGGCAGACTCCCATGCCGCCGAAGAGCCCGGACCGCGACCCATGCGACGAGGAGCGTCACCGCGAGCGAGCCGACGCGATGGGCGAAATGGATCGCGACCGGAAACGAATCCAGCGGGGGAACCAGCCGACCGAAGGCGAGCGGAAAGGTCGGGATCGCGAGCCCGGCTCCCGTGTGCCGCACCACGGCGCCGACGAGGATCTGCGCATAGCTCGCGGCGCAGGCGAGCGCCGCGAGCGAGAAGAGCGAGGGCACGTCGGCGTCGACCGCCTCGGCGGCGCCGTCCTGAAGCCACGATCGGGAGCACGCTACCGCGATGGCGACCGTGAGGCCGAACACCAGCTGGGCGAGGGCGGCGTGGCTCACGGACACGGCGTCCGGGAGGCGGAGAAGCACCGTCAATCCGCCGAGCGCTCCCTGCACGATCACGCCGCCGAGGGCGAACCATCCGAGGGCGCGTACCCACCGCCGCGGCTCGACACGCCATAGCCAGAGCGCCTCGACGACGATCAGCGCTCCCACGAACGTGGCCACCATGCGGTGGCCGTGCTCGTAGAGGACGCCGCCCTCCATGGCCGGCATGACCTTCCCGAACGACAGCGGCCAGTCCGGCACCGCGAGGCCGGATCCCGTGCTCGTGACCATGGCTCCGGCCAGGAGCAGCAGGAACGTGCAGCCGGCGACGATCTTCGTGTAGGCACCCAGCGCGGGACGGTGGGCGACCGGGATCGTAGTCAATGGTCCTCGGGGTAAGAATCGATCGAAGAGAGCGCGGCCACCGGAAATCTACCTCCCCTGGTGCTTTCCACCACCGGGGGCCATCCGGAGGCCATGAAACTGCAGCGATGAAGACGGCATTCGACGGGTACGATGCGAAAAGGCGG
>DASSPT010000174.1:0-10400 GCA_035699465.1 Gemmatimonadota bacterium | reverse complement strand
GTGTTCCGCAGCGACACGCCGGATGCCTCGCACTCGCCTTTCTTTCACCAGATCGAGGGCCTCTGGGTGGACGAGGGAATATCGCTTGGGAATCTCAAGTGGGCGCTGATCGAGTTCGTGCATCAGTACTACGGACCCGACGTCGACACCCGATTCCGGCCGTCCTATTTCCCGTTCACCGAACCTTCGGGCGAGCTCGACATGGAGTGCCTCCTCTGCCACGGCGAGGGCTGCCGCGCGTGCAAGGGCAGCGGCTGGCTCGAGCTCCTGGGGTGCGGCATGGTCCATCCGGCGGTGCTGGAGGCGGTGGGCTACGACAGCGAGCGCTACACGGGCTTCGCCTGGGGAATGGGCGTCGAGCGCATCGCGATGCTCCGCTACGGCGTGCCCGACATCCGTCTCTTCTACGAGAACGACGCCAACTTCCTGCACCAGTTCGAGGCGCGATGAAGGTCTCGTACCGCTGGCTGGCGAGCTTCTTCCCGGCGGGGACGCTGGACGAGGTCACCCCGGAGGAGCTCGCGCGGCGGTTGACGCGGCAAGGGCTCGCGGTGGACGAGGTGCGTCCTGCGTTCGCCGCCTTCACGGGCGTCGTGCTCGGGAAGGTCGTGCAGGCGGGACCGCATCCGAACGCCGACCGACTCACGCTCTGCGAGGTCGAGGCGGGCGACGGCGCGCGACAGGTGGTGTGCGGCGCGCCCAATGTCGAGGTGGGAACGCTCTACGGGTACGCTACCGTCGGCTCGCGGCTACCCGGAGACCGGCAAATCCGACGCGCGAAGATCCGCGGCGTGGAATCCCAGGGCATGCTCTGCTCGGCACCCGAGCTGGGCCTGGACGCCCTCGGCGGGCCGGAGGGGATCTGGCCGATCGGAGGAGCGAGCGAGGCGGACCTCGGCCGGGATCTGCGGGACGTCCTGGCGCTCGACGATACGATCCTCGACATCGACGTCACGTCGAACCGCGGCGACGCGCTATCCCATCTGGGGGTCGCGCGGGAGGTACAGTGGATCGTCGGCGAAGAGCTCGCGCTGCCGGCGATTCGGCTCGACGAGAGCGGCGAGCCCGCCGCCTCGCGCAGCGGTGTCGAGATCGAGGACGTAGAGGGGTGCCCGCGGTACTTCGGACGGCTGGTCGACGGGATCCGGGTGGGCACGTCTCCGGCGTGGCTCCAGACCCGCCTCGTGTCGGTGGGACAGCGTCCGGTCAGCGACGTCGTCGACGTGACGAACTTCGTCATGCTGGAGCTCGGCCAGCCCCTTCATCCGTTCGACTTCGAGCGCCTGGCGGGAGGCCGGATCGTCGTCCGGCGGGCGCGCGACGGAGAGCGCTTCGTGACGCTCGACGGGCGCGAGCGCACCCTGGACGCGGAGATCACGATGATCTGCGACGCCGAGCGTCCCGTCGCCGTAGGCGGGGTCATGGGCGGTCTCGAGTCCGAGATCTCGACGGGGACCCGCACCGTGTTCCTGGAGAGCGCGCACTTCGATCCCGCTCGCGTCTCGCGCACCGTCCGCAGGCTCGGACTCCCCAGTGAGGCCTCGACGCGCTTCGCACGGGGCGTGGATCCCGAGCTGCCGGGGACCGCGCTCGATCGCGCCGCGGCCCTGATCGCCGAGGTCGCCGGAGGCAGCGTCGCCCTGGGCAGGGTCGGCGCGGATCCGGGGGAGGGGGTCGAGAGGCGGCGGATCGAGCTACGCCTCTCGCGGCACGAGATCCTCGTCGGCAAGCCGACCACCGCCGACGCCGCGCAGAAGGCCCTCGAGTCCCTGGGGTTCGGAGTGACGGCGGACGGGAGGGACGTGCTGGCGGTCGAGGTACCGAGCTGGCGCTTCGACGTGACGCGCGAGGCCGACCTGATCGAGGAGGTGGCGCGCCTCGAAGGCTACGAGGCGGCGCCGGGAGCCCCGCTTCCCGCCCCGCCGGTCGCCCCCGCGCGCGAGCCCCGGCAGCGGGCCATCGCGAGACTCTCGGAGGCCTGCCGCGCGGCCGGCTTCGACGAGGCGTGCACGCCGTCGTTCGTCGCCGAGGACGTGCTCGGGTCGGGGACGGCTATTGACAATCTGGTTGAGATACGAAATCCTATCTCCAAAGCGGATCGGTTCTTGAGGCCGTTTCTGATACCGAACCTCGCAGGGGCTGTCGCGTACAACCTCAAGCGGGGAGCGGCGCGCGCGAAGCTGTTCGAGATCGGCCAAGCGTTCCGGCGCGTGGCGGGCGAGGTCGACGAGACGGAGAGGCTGGGGCTGGCCGCCGGGGGAGCGCGTTCCCCGCTCGACTGGTCGGAGCCCCATCCTCCCGAGTACGACTTCTGGGATCTCAAAGGGGACCTCGAGGACGTGCTGGCCGCCGCGGCGGTGGTCTCGCCGCGGTTCTCGCAGGGCGCGCGGGCCTGGCTCCACCCGGGCCGGCAGGCCGAGATAGCAGCCGGGGACGGGGCCGCGCTCGGGTTCTGCGGAGAGGTCCACCCGGCCGTCGCCGAGGCGTGGGGATCGGAGCGGAGGCTCTTCGTGGCGGAGCTCGAGCTGGCGGCGCTCCCCGGACCGGACCCGGAGATGCGGATCCTGGAGTGGAGTCGCGAGCCGGCCGTGGAGCGCGATCTCGCGCTGGTGGTTCCGGCCGGGGACCTCGCCGCGGACATTCTGGCCGAGGTCCGGGGGTCGGGAATCGATCATCTGAGACGCGTCCGGGTATTCGATCGCTATGCGGGCCCGCAGCTTCCCGAGGGCCATTACAGTCTCGGTCTCCGACTGACCTTCGAGGCGGACCGCACGCTGACGGACGAGGAGGTGGACAGCGAGATGAACCGGCTGCTCGAGCGGCTCCGGAGGGAGCGCGGATATGAGATCCGGTGAAGCGCGACCGGCCCGCGGCAGGGGCGAACAGCGCGACCTGGTGCAGGGATCCCTGGAGGGGATCCTGCCGCTGGAAGAACCCGTGGCCGCCGAGAAGGAGCCGACGATTGCTCCCAAGACGCCCATGAAGAAACGACCGGGCCGCCCGCGCGACACCGACGATGAAGAGGGTGCGTCTGCCCTTCGCGCATCGCTGGACGCGCTAGAGGAAAACATTACCTTGCTCCTCGCGCGGCACGAGAGCGTGGCCGCCGCGCATGCAGCGGACGAAGAACGCCGTCGCTCGCAGGGCGCGCTCGACCCGGTCGAGCTGGACGAGCGCCTTCGGGCGCTGGAAACGGAGAAGGAGAGGCTGGAGCGACACTCCGCCTTTCTCGAGGACCGCATCCGGGGACTCCTTTCGAGGGTGCGCTACGTGATCGAGTCATGAGCGACGGCCCGGGCACGACGCGCGTCACGATCCTCGACGAGCCGTTCGCGATCCGCTCCGAGGCGGACCCGGAATACACGCGGCGCGTGGCGGGGCACGTCGACAGCTCGCTGCGCGAGATTCGCGACAAGGTGCCCTCGATGGAGCCGTTCCAGGCGGCGGTACTGGGGGCGATGGAGATCACCGACGAGCTTTTCCGCGCCCGCGTCCGGCAGACCGAGCTGGAAGGCGAAATCGCCGAGCGGATCGCGAAGCTGGCCGATGCGGTCGGCGAGGCGCTGAAGAAGACCGCGGCCTCGAGCCCGTCGAAGAAGGGGAAGGAGACGAGAGCGCGCTGAAAGACCCCGTCCGGGGCGCTGGGAAGACCAATTTTTTGAGCCAACACGTCCCGATAGGGATCCTCGCTTCGTCCGTCGATCGCATGCCTCTTCGGAGGAAACGAGACGCGGGCGAGGAGGGTACCCACTGTTTCACGAGGGCGTCAAAAAATCCTTTCTGGTGTTCCCGGCGGGGTCTTTCCGTTCGCGCGCGTCATCCGGGCGCCGCTTGATCCGAATCCACCGCAGCCGACTCGCACCGAAGCTGGGCGTCGCAGCCGTCGCGATGGCCGCACTCGCGTGCGCGGGGAGTGAGCGCGACGAGGTTCCCCAGCTCGTCGCCGACCCGGACACCCTGGCGTTCGAGTCCCTGGCCGTCGGCCGGGTGAGCCCCGCTCGTGTCGTCATCTGGTCGAACGAGAGCGCGGACACCGTGCGGGTGAGCGACCTCGTCGTGTCCGGGCCCGCGGCCGCCGACTTCGTGCTCGCGGAGGATCTCTGCGGCCGGGCGGCGCTGGCCCCCCGGTCCACGTGCAGCGTCGCGGTGCTGTTCGGCCCGCGCGAGACCGGGATTCGCCAGGCCACGCTCGCGGCAGGTGGAGGATCGGAGGCCATGGTGACGTTGAGGGGCACGGGGAGCGGTGGCGGAACGGACGTCCCGGGAGTGACCGGTCTCGTCCGCGCCGTCCCGGAGACCCTCGACTTCGGCGAGCAGCCCGTGGGAACCCCCAGCGGTCCCCTCGGCGTGCGGCTCGTCAACCAGGGTCAGGGCCCGGTCCAGTTCGCCGTGCGCGTCCAGGGCGGCGTGACCTCCGGGTTCCGGATCGCGCTCGACCGGTGCTCGAACGAGATCCTCCGGCCCGGGTGGGCATGCACCGTGCAGGTTCTGCTGGAGCCCGTGACCGAGGGGCTTCTCACCGGCGAGCTCGTCCTGCGGGACCTGAACGGCCAGCGGGACCAGGCGGTTCCACTCGCGGGCACCGGCATCGTGACGGGGCCGGAGGTCGTGGTCGATGGAGGGGTGATCTCGCCGCTCGCCTCGCTCTCCGTGTCCGTGGTCCCCCGGGCCATAGAGTTCGGCGTCCATGGCGTGGGGGCGACGAGTCCGGCGCGGGCCGTGAGGATCCGGAACGATGGGGCCGCGAGCGTGACGTTCCGATCGCTCGAAGTGGCGGGCGCCGCCGCTCGCGACTTCCGCATCGCGGGGAGCGACTGCGGCGGCGGACTCGTCCCGACCCGCACCTGCTCGATCGAGATCGTGTTCGAGCCCTCCGGCGCCGGCCCGCGGACCGGCCGCGTGGAGGCCAGGACCGATACCGGTCTCGAGCCCGCGCTCGTCCTCCTCGGCGGTACCGGCGAGGTGCGGTGACGGGAATCGCGGCGCGAGCCGCGGGGGGCGGCTCGTGAGGGTGCTGTTCGTCGCCGACGTGTTCGGGCGGCCGGGCCGGCGCGCGCTGGAGTGGGGAATCGAGCTCCAGCGTGCGATCGCCACGCCGGAGCTGATCGTCGTCAACGGCGAGAACGCCGCGGGCGGCTTCGGCATCACGCCGGACCTCGCGCGCGACTTCCTGGAGCTCGGCGCGACCGTGATCACGACGGGGAACCACGTCTGGGACAAGCGCGAGATCTACCCCGCCCTCGACGGGGAGCCGCGACTCCTGCGCCCGGACAACTACCCGCGCGGGAACCCCGGCCGCGGCGTCTGGACAGGGAACGCCGGGGGCGTCCCGTGCGCGGTCCTCAATCTCCAGGGCCGCGTCTTCATGAAGGAGATCGACTGTCCGTTCCGCCGGCTCGACGCGCTGCTGGAGGAGCCGGACGTGCGCGCGGCGAAGGTCGTGGTCGTCGACTTCCACGCCGAGGCCACGGCCGAGAAGATCGCGCTCGGCCGGTATGCCGACGGGAGGGTGAGCGCCGTGGTCGGGACCCACACCCACGTGCCGTCCGCGGATGCGCGGATCCTGCCGGGGGGAACGGCCTACGTGACCGACGCGGGGATGACGGGGCCGCACGGGGGCGTCATCGGAGTAGAGGCCGGCGCCGCGGTCGAGCGTTTCCTCAGGCAGACGCCCAACCGGTTCACCGTGGCGGAGACCGACGTCCGCTTCCAGGCGATCTCGCTGGACATCGACGCGACCACCGGGCGGGCCCACGCGATCGAGAGGATCGATGAGCCGGTCGGCTGACGCCAGCGGACCCGAGCCCCGCGCGGGCCGGCCGCGGGCCTACCTGGCCGGTGCGATGGAGCGCGCGCCGGACCGCGGACGCGCATGGCGCGAGAGGCTTCTGCCGGTACTCGCCGAGCTCGGCCATGGCTGCTTCAATCCCTGCGAGGAGGAGCTCCTCGTCGCCAGCGAGGAGGAGCGCTCGCGGTTCCGGGAGTGGAAGGCCTCCGGCCACGAGGAGTTCCGCTCGCTCATGAGCCGTATCATCGACCATGATCTCGCCGCGCTGCGGGAGTCCGATTACGTGGTCTGTTACTGGGACGAGCACGCGAACGGCTCGGGCGGGACGCCGGCGGAGGTGACGCTCGCCCGCGTCTGGGGGAAGCCGGTCTACCTGGTGCACGCCATCGACCGCTCCGACGGCTCGTCCTGGGTGCAGGGCTGCGCGTCGGCGATCTTCGACTCGCTGGAGGACCTCTGCGCATTCCTCGAGCAGGAGTACGGACCCCGATGACGGCGTTCCTGCGCGGCCCGATGGGATGGGTCGAGGTCATCTGCGGCCCCATGTTCAGCGGCAAGTCCGAGGAGCTCATCCGGCGGCTCCGGCGCGCGCAGATCGCGCGTCAGCGGGTGCAGGTGTTCAAGCCCGTGATCGACGACCGCTACTCGAGGGAGGAGATCGTCAGCCACTCGGAGCAGCGGATTCCAGCACGGAACGTGCACGCGGCGCGCGAGATCCTCGAGTTGATGGACCCGCGAACGCAAGTCGTGGGGATCGACGAGGCGCACTTCTACGACGACGAGATCTCGTCGGTCGTGGAGAGCCTGGCGAACATGGGAAAGCGGGTGATCGTGGCGGGCCTCGACCTCGACTACCTCGGCCAGCCGTTCGATCACGTCACGCGGCTTCTCGCCCAGGCCGAGGAGATCACGAAGTCGCTCGCCATCTGCATGCGGTGCGGGAACCCCGCGAGCCGCACCCAGCGCCTCGTGCCGAGCGAGGAGCGGATCGTGGTGGGCGGCGCGAGCGCGTACGAGGCGCGCTGCCGCCAGTGCTTCGAGCCGCGCCTGGGACAGGTCGAGCTCCCGCTGGAAGAGCGGCGGGCGGGATCGTGACCGCGCAGCCGATCGACGGGCGGGAAATCGCCGCGCGGATTCGCGCGGACGTCGCCGTGGAGGCCGCGGCGCTCCAGCGATCGAGCGGCATACGGCCCGGCCTCGCGGCCGTGCTCGTAGGCGACGATCCCGCGTCGGCGACGTACGTCAAGATGAAGAGGAAGGCGTGCGAGGAGGCCGGGCTCGCGTCGCGGGTCATACGGCTCCCCGTCGAGACGAGCCAGGCGGAGCTCCTGGCGCGTGTGGGAGAGCTCAACGCCGACCCGGACATCCACGGGATCCTCGTCCAGCTCCCGCTCCCTCCGCAGATCGACGAGCGCGCGGTCGTGCGCGCGGTCGATCCCGACAAGGACGTGGACGGGTTCCATCCGCTGAATGTCGGCCGCGTCGCTCTGGGGGAGCTGGACGAGGCGTTCGTTCCGGCCACTCCGGCCGGGATCCTGCGTCTCCTCGACGAAACGGGCGTGGAGCTGCGGGGAGCCGACGCGGTCGTCATCGGGAGGAGCGCGATCGTCGGCCGCCCGACGGCGCTGCTCCTCCTCCACCGGAGCGCCACGGTCACGGTCTGCCACAGCGGGACCCGCGACCTCTCCTCCCACACGCGCCGCGCGGACGTCCTCGTCGCGGCAGTGGGGAAGCCGGGCTTCGTGACGGGCGCGATGGTGAAGCCGGGGGCGGCCGTCATCGACGTCGGGATCAACCGCGTGACGGACGGGGACGGAAAGCCCCGCCTGGTCGGAGACGTCGACTTCGAGGAGGTGTCGGGCGTGGCGGGCTGGCTGACGCCCGTCCCCGGTGGTGTCGGGCCGATGACGATCGCGATGCTGCTCGAAAACACGCTCGCGGCCGCGCGGCGGACTCCGGGCGTCATGGGCGCGGCACAGGCCCGACCATGACCGGCTGGCGGCCGAGCCCGGAGTTCGAGTCGTTCGACCCCGCGCCCGCCAGCGTGATGACGGTCAGCGAGCTGGTCATGCGCGCATCGGGGGCGCTCGAGGCCGAGTTCGGCACGGTGGCGGTCGAGGGCGAGATCTCGTCGTTCAACTGGGCGCAACGCTCCGGCCACATGTACTGGACGCTCAAGGACCCGGCCAGCCAGGTCGAGTGCGCGATGTTCAAGAGCGACAACGAGCGCCTGCGGTTCCGGCTGGCGGACGGGCAACGGGTGGTCGTCATCGGGCGCCCGCTGATCTACCGCGTGCGGGGCCGCTTCCAGATCGTCGTATCGGATGTGCTGCCCCAGGGGCGGGGAGCGCTCTGGCTCCGTTTCGAGGAACTCAAGAGGAAGCTCGCCGCGGAGGGCCTGTTCGACGAGGAGCGGAAGCGGCCGCTCCCGTACTGGCCGCGCTCCGTGGCGGTCATCACGTCCTCGGAGGGCGCGGCGCTACGCGACATCTGCATCGTGATCGGGCGGCGGTCTCCGTCGACGCGCGTCCTGCTGAAGGCCGTGCCGGTGCAGGGCCGCGAGGCCGCGCCCGCGATCGCGCGCGCGATCCGCTGGTTCGCGCGGAACCGGGTGGCCGACGTCCTGATCGTCGGCCGGGGTGGCGGCTCGCTGGAGGACCTGTGGGCCTTCAACGAGGAGATCGTCGTCCGCGCGATCGTGGAGAGCCCGATCCCGGTCGTCAGCGCGGTCGGCCACGAGACCGACACGACCCTCGCCGACTTCGCCGCCGATCTGCGGGCCCCGACGCCTTCAGCCGCGGCCGAGCGCGTGGTGCCGGAGACGCGAGCGATATCGAGCATGGTCGTCGGCTGCTTCCGCCGGCTGTCCCGCGCGATCGAGCGCCAGCGGCTGCGGCGCCTCGAGGAGGCGCTGGCGCCCATCAGGCGCTACGGGTTCCGGCGCGTGCGGGATCGGCACCGGGAGTCGCGGCAGCGCTGGGGGGAGGGCGCCGACGCGCTGGCCCCGTCGCTCGGGGCGCGCGTGGACGCCGCGCGGCTCCGGCTCGCCGGGGCGCGCGAGGCGCTCCCGGACGGGCCACGGATCCGGCAGCGGGAGGCCGGTCGCCGGATCGAGGTCGCGCGCGCTCTCCCGCGCGAGATCACGCGCCGGACGGAGCGCGTTCGGACCAGGTACGCGCACGTGGTCGAGCGGCTTCACGGGGCCAGCCCGCTCGCGATCCTCGAGCGCGGCTACGCGGTCGTGACCGGCCCGGACGGCGCGGTCCTGCGCGAGGCCGGGGCCGTGGAGGCCGGCGACAGCGTGCGGGTGCGGCTCGCTCGCGGCGCGCTGGGCGCCCGCGTTACCGACATCGATACCGAATCCGAGGAGGGCCGATGAGTCAGATACCGATCGACGAAGGAGTCTACGGGGAAAGAGCGCGAGCCGGTGGCGTGAAGGCGGGGCCGGGGGCTCAGGGGGCGGAGTCGAACGTGGAGGAGACTCCGGTCGAGGAGCAGCTCCGCCGGCTGGAGGCGATCGTCCAGAAGCTCGAGAGCGAGGCCGTGTCGCTCGACGAGTCGATCGCGCTCTTCGAGGAGGGCGTCGAGCTCGCGGTCGCGGTGCGCAGGCGGCTCGAGGCCTCCGAGGACCGGATCAAGCAGATCGTCGAGAAGAGCGAGGGGCTGTTCTCGCTCGAGGACTTCGATCTGGAGTGAGGCTCCGCCGGGAACAGAGGATCGCGTGACGGCCGTGAGCGCGCGCGAGGCATTCGCGGCGGAGGAGCTGCCCAGGATCGAGGCCGCGCTCGAGCGTGTGGTGGGCCGTCTCGGGGAGCCGATCGGCGCCGGGGCGCTCCACGCCATGCGCGCGGGCGGCAAGCGCGTCCGGCCGCTCCTGACCGTGGCCGCCTTCCGCGCCGCGGGCGGGACCGGCGACACCGTCTATCCCGTCGCCGCGGCGGTCGAGCTGATCCACACCTATTCGCTCCTTCACGACGACCTCCCCTGTATGGACGACGACTCGATGCGCCGCGGAATTCCCACCGCGCACCGCGTGTACGGCGAGCGGGTGGCCATGGCCGCGGGCGCCGCGCTCCAGCACCTCGCCTTCCTCTCGCTCGGCGAGGCGGCGGCCGAAGAGCCCGAATCGCCGGACGTGCTCCCGGCCATGGTGCGCCGGCTGGCCATCGCGGCGGGACCGGAAGGGATGGTGGGGGGGCAGTTCCTCGATCTGGTGGCGGAGGGCACCACGCCCGACGCCGCGGGCATCGAGGCGATCCACCGCGCCAAGACCGCCGCGCTCCTGTCGGCCGCCTGCGCGCTCGGCGGCGAAGCGGCGGGAGCCGAGCCCGAGGTCGTCGACGCGCTCGCCGACTACGGGGCGCATCTCGGCCTCGCGTTCCAGATCGTCGACGACCTTCTGGACGTGACGGGCGACCCATCCCGGACCGGAAAGGCATCCGGCGCCGACGCCGCGCACGCCAAGGCTACCTACCCGGCGGTTCACGGAATCGAGGGCACGCGCCGACAGGCGGAGGCGGCCGCCGAGGTCGCCCGCCGCGCCCTGGCGCCCCTCCAGGGCAGGCCGGGGGTCGAGATCCTCCTCGACACCCTCGATTTCGTCGTCGAGCGG
>DASSPT010000173.1:0-50871 GCA_035699465.1 Gemmatimonadota bacterium | reverse complement strand
CGAGACGTTCATGCGATCGTCGATCCCGGCCAGTGCAGTGTCAAGGCCACGTCGTCTGGCCGATGGTCTCCGCAAGGCGTTGGGGATTGACGAGGAGATCTCTGCGCTGGCGCTTCACGATCCCTTCCTTCTCGAGATCGGAGAGGACGGTGGACGTGTGGGGCCGGCTCGCCCCGACGATGTGCGCCATCGTCTCGTGCGTCAGCGGGTGCACGAGACGAACGAACCCGTCGGGAGCGTTCTGCCCTCCCTCCACGAAATCGAGGAGCAATCGGCAGAGCCGCATCGACACCTCTTCCGACATGACCCCCATCAATCGCGCGGTCAGTCGCTCGAGCCGTCGCGAGAGGTTCTGCGTCACCGCGATCAGGACCTCGGGGTGCTCTTCGGTGATCGCCTGGAAGTCCGCCAGGTCGAGGACGACGGCCGACAGCCTGGTCATCGCCACGACCTCGTAGTCCGACTCCAGGCTCCTGTCGAGGAGCACTCGGGAGCCGACGATGTCCCCGGGACGGAACACGTAGACAATCCTCTCGCGGCCGTCGACGGTCGCCGTCGAGAGCTTGGCGAGCCCCGCCAGCAGGAAGATGAGCCGCTTGGGGGGGTTGACGAGGCCCGCCAGGCGCTCGTTTCGCCGGAACTCGAGGGTCTTCGCCCGCCGGGCGATGGCATCGAGCGCTCCGGGCCCGAGCTCCCGCAGGGCGGGGCACGTGAGGAGAAGATCGCGGGTTACCATTTCCCCAACTATATCCTCGGCAGAGTAGAGCGGACATGGATCGAGGTATAGTTCCGATCATCTCACCTCTGGAGCGTGTCGGAGCGCCAGGGGACTCCGGGGCGGTCGAACTGGGGACGGGGCCACAAGAAGCCACCGGCTACCCAGATGACAGCCAGGATGGCCAGCGCAACCAGGGTCCACAGCAGGCTCCGCGCCAGGCGGGACATGCGCGGGCCTAGGCGGTGAGGGTGCCGGGTGGGAGCGCGAAGGGGCCGATGTGTGGTCCCGGGTTGTGGAGCGCGGTCCAGAGCGCAAACCCAAGACGGTCGCGCAGGCGCTCTGGCTCGAGCACCGCGTCGACATGGCCGCGGGCGGCGGCGTGGAGCGCGTCGAGCTGCTCCTCGTAGTCGGCCCGGACCGCATCGATCCGCGTCTTGAGTTCCGGGTCGGGCTCCTGCCCCGCGGCCCGCAGCCGATCGAGCTCGGGCCCGAACAGCGCCCACACCGCGCTCTCGCCCTCCATCACGCCCATGCGGCCCGTGGGCAGGGTGAACAGGAAATCGGGGTCGAACCCCTGGCCCGCCATCGCATAGTAGCCCGCTCCCGAGGCATGGTTGAGGGTGAGGACGAGCTTGGGGACGGTCGCCGTCGCCATCGCCTCGACGAACCGCGCGCCGGCCCGGATGATGCCGCTCCGCTCCGCCTCGAGGCCCACCATGAAGCCCGACACGTCCTGCACGAACAGCATCGGCGTCCGGTGTCGCTCCAGGGTCTCGAGGTAGTAGGCCACCTTCTCGGCCGACTCGGTGTAGACGATTCCTCCGAAGCGGGGCGGCTCGCCTTCGCGGCGGAACATCCCGCGCGCGTTGGCGATCACCCCGATCGGCATGCCGTGCAGCCGGCCGGTGAGGCAGATCATCTCGGACGCGCGCTCCGCCTGGAACTCGTCCCAGCGCGAGGCGTCGAGGACGCAGGACAGGACTTCGCGCACGTCGTAGGGCTGGCGATGATCGAGCGGCAGGATGTCGTAGAGCTCCGACGGCTCGCGTCCCGGAACGGCGGTCCAGTCGTTGCCGAGGGGGGGAGGCGCGTACGGGAGCTCGCCGACGAGATCGCGGATCCGCTCGAGGCCCGTTTCGTCGTCGGGCACCGTGTAGTGCGCCACGCCACTGACTTCGACGTGCATCCGCGCGCCCCCGAGCTCTTCCGCGTCCACGGTCTGCCCCGTGGCTCCCTTCACCAGGTTGGGACCTCCGAGACCCATGAAGGAGGTGCCCTCGACCATGAGGATGACGTCGGAGAGCGCGGGGAGGTACGCGCCACCGGCGATGCAGGGTCCCATGACCGCGGCGATCTGGGGGACTCGCAGGTAGCGGCGCATGATCGAGTTGTAGTAGAAGATCCGGCTGGCGCCGTACTGGCCGGGGAACACGCCGCCTTGGTAGGGGAGGTTGACGCCGGCCGAGTCGACTAGATAGACGATCGGCACCCGGCAGCGCATCGCGATCTCCTGCGCGCGCAGGATCTTCGTGATCGTCTCCGGCCACCACGCTCCGGCCTTCACCGTCGCGTCGTTGGCCACCACGACCACGGGCCGGCCGTGGACCTCGGTGACCGCCGTGACCACTCCGGCCGCCGGGGCCTGCTCCTGATAGCGATCCCATGCCACCAGGAGGCCGATCTCCAGGAACCGGCTCCCGGGGTCCCGCAGGAGCTCCAGGCGCTCGCGCGCGGTCAGCTTTCCCTGCTCGTGCTGGCGGGCCACCTTGTCGCGTCCGCCGCCCTCCCGCACGCGCTCCTCGAGAGCCCGCAGCTCCGCGGTGAGCCCTCCTAGGCGCGTGTCAGGGCCCTGCACCGCACTCGGTTGTCCGTCGGACATCGAGCCAAGATATGCCCACGATAGAGGCGTAGCGAGCGTGTCGGGCGTGGTTGTACGATTTCTTATATCTCGAGGCCCGCCGGCGGCCTAGAATCCGGGCGTTGGGTGGAAGTGGGGATGTGGGGTTCTGCCACGATGCGGGGTGTCACCGGAAGCTCGAGTCCGGTTAGACGCCCCGTTCGTGTTTTCGGGCATCGTTGGTCCTAGGATCATCCATCGAGCGGGCGCCGGTAATGTCCGAAAACGAAACCGGCTAGATCGCGAACCGATCTAGCCGGAGAACGATTCTGCGAATCGGGGGGGCTCGCTCGTCTCAGTCCTCCCGTCGACGACGGAAGTACCCGCTCAACGACGACGTGGTATCCTGCGGCGTGGTCGGCGTGCCCACGATCGGCTGCTCGTACGTCGGCGTGGTGCCCTCGCCTTGCTCCCGCTTGCGCTGTTCCCTCTTCAGCCTCCGGCGTTCCGTCGCGGTCAGCTTCTCGAGCTCCTCGGTCGTCTCCTCGACGACAGCGGTTGGCTCTTCGTTCAGATCGACGATGCTCACGTCCGCTTGACCGAGCACGAACCGCGGCGTCGCGATCGTCGCGACGAGCGGCAGGACGATCGCCGCGGCCGAAGCCTTGCCGGTCCGGGTCAACCACACCCGCCGCGTGATGCCGCGGGGAGCCGTCTGGTCGGGCTCGATCGAGACGAGACCCGCATCCACCAGCTGAGCCAGGGGATCCTCCGCCTCGGAGGTCACGGTGGCGAGGTCGAACGCTCCGCCCTCCCCGATCTCGTCCCACAACCGAGCGGCCGATTCTCGAAGCAGATGGTACTTCTTCTCCTGACGATCGAAGACGACCCGTTCCTCGGGTTCGCAAGGGACGCTCAGGAACCGGTTCTCGTCTACACGTACGTTCATGACAGCCTCCAGCATGGCCCGCTCGGATGGCCTGGTACCGAGGCGGCGGTTTCCACATCCGTGAGAAACTCGACCTTAGCCGTTTCTCAGAACGGGATCAATCAGAAATCTGACAAAGGCGCCGTCGGGGCACCCTTGGAACCTTAAAGCATACTCAAGACGTACCGATTGTCAACCGACAGTCCGCCCCCCTCGCACCGGTGTCGTCGCGGGCCGCTATATATTGGGCGCTCGCGGACGCTCCTTCGGCCCCGGCAGGAGTCGGCTTTGACGTTGGAAATGGCGATCGTCTTCGCCGTCATTCTCGCAGCGCTGGCCCTCTTCATCACCGAGAAGTTCCCGGTCGACCAGGTCGCGCTCTCGATCCCCGTCGTACTGCTCGTTGCCGGCATCCTCGAGCCGGGGGAGGCGATATCGGGATTCAGCAACGAGGCAACGATCACGGTCGCGGCCATGCTGGTTCTGTCGATCGGGCTCCTCAAGACTGGCGCGATCGCAGCCATCGGGCGCTGGGCTCAGTCCGCTCGCCTCGGCGGACCGGACTCCAAGCTCATCCTTCTCTGCTGCATCGTCGCCCCGGTCTCCGCGTTCCTCAACAATACCCCGGTCGTGGTGGTATTTCTGCCGGTCTTCCTGGCGGTTGCCCAGCAGACCGGAGAGCCTCCTTCGCGATTCCTGATGCCGCTGTCGTTTGCGGCCATCCTGGGGGGGACCGTGACGCTGATCGGGACATCTACGAACCTGGTCGTCAACGGGATGGCGCGGGAGCGGGGATTCGATGACCTCCATCTGTTCTCGATCGCCCCGATAGGGCTCATCTACTGTGCCGTAGGACTCCTGTATTTGTTCACGGTGGGACGGGCGATCATGCCACGCCGTCCCGGGCAGACCGACCTGACCGGCAAGTACGACGTCCGCGAGTTCATGACCGAGCTTCACGTGCGGCCCGACTCACCGGCTGCGGGTAAGACGTTCGCCGAGGTGCGGTGGGGTGAGATGTACGGCGTGTCGATCCTCGGACTGCGGCGGGCGGCGCGCTCCCTCTGGGGTCCAGTGGCGAACCGGCGGGTGACCCCCGGGGACGTGCTATACGCGCAGGGGCATTCGCGCAACCTTCTGCGTCTCGCGGAGAAAGAGAAGCTGGACACCCCCGTCGTCCGGCAGGCGCCCGTCAATCTCGCCACCGGAGACGCCCGTCTGGCCGAGATCCTGGTGGCCCCAGCCTCTCCGCTCGTCGGCAGGACACTCAAAGAGGCGCGCTTCCAGCAGCGCTACGACGCGACCGTGCTCGCGATCCAGCACCACGGGCGCACGGAGCGAGAGCGGCTCGTCGAGGTCCGGATCGAGCCCGGCGATCTGCTGCTCGTCCACGGAGGGGCGCCCGCCTTGGAGTCCCTCACCGAGGAGACGGGCATGGTTCCCCTCAACGAGGTCAAGCCGCCCGCCGGCCCGCGCCCGCGTGCGCTGTTCGCGGTGCTGATCCTTCTGGGTGTCGTGGTGGCTGCGGGCTCCGGGCTGGCCCCGGTCATGCCGGCGGCGATGACAGGAGTCCTCCTCATGCTGTTCACGGGTTGCGTCAAGCTCGAAGAGGTGTACGAGGAGATGGACTGGATGGTGGTCCTGCTCCTGGCGGGCGCGATACCACTCGGGATCGCGATGGACAAGACAGGGGCGGCCTCCTGGCTGGCTCACCACGTGGCGTCCGTCTTCGGGCCGCACGGCGACCGGGCGGTCGTGGGGGCCTTCTACCTGATGACGTCCATTCTGACGTCCATCATGTCGAACAACGCGACGGCCGTAGTCCTGACCCCGATCGCGCTCGTGACGGCTCAGGACCTGGGGATGAACCCGTACGCCCTTTTGATCGCCGTCATGCTGGGGGCTTCCGCCGACTTCATGACGCCCATAGGCTACCAGACGAACACGCTGATCTACGGCCCCGGCGGGTACAAGTTCTCGGACTACACGAAGGTGGGCGGACCGCTGAATCTGCTGCTTCTCATCACGGCGACGATCCTGATTCCGATCTTCTGGCCTTCCTAGGTCCGGCGGGTACGCTCGCGGTCATCTCTTCACCGCGAACCATCCGCTCGAGACGCGCGGGGCACACCAGAAGACCGCGATCGCTCCGCCGGCGCAGCACCCCCTGCAGCTCGAGGTTCCCGAGCACCGACGAGGTGTGTGGCCGGCTGGCGCCGATGATCTGCGCCATCGCCTCGTGGGTGAGGGGGTAGCTCAGGGGCACGAAATCCTCCTCCCGTCCATCCTTGGAAGCGAAGTCGATCAAAAGCTGACCGAGGCGGATCGGGACCTCCTCCGACATCGCGGCGAGCATCCGGGTAGTCAGCCCCCCGAGTCGCCGGGCGAACTCGCGCGTCACGGCGAGGAGCAGCTCGGGGTGCTCCTCGGCGACGCGCACGAAGTCGGCCTTGTGGACCGCCAGCGCCCGCACTTTCTGCATCGCCACGCTCTCGTAGGCGGATTCGGGGCTGACGTCCAGGAGGACCCGCGATCCCAGCACCTCCCCGGGCCGGAACACGTACACGATCCTCTCGTTCCCGGACTGGGAGACGCCGACCAGCTTGACCAGCCCCTCGAGGAGAATGAACACCTGTTCGGGCGGCTTTATGAGGGGGATGATCCGGTCGCCGGGGCCGTATTCCACCTCGCGCGCCTCGCGGGCGAGGCTCTGCAGCCCCGCCCCGGGCACTTCGGCGAACGAGGGAACCCCTCGAAGGAGCTCCGGATCGATCATAGCGGATTTTGCCCGAGCTTCAGGCGCTCAGCGGCAGCTGTTCCCTGGCGGCGCCGAAATCTCCGTCGTCGACGATCTGCTTCAGGCGCGCCGGCCGGACGAGAAGTCCCCGGCCGCTGCGGCGCTGGACCGCGCCGAATCCCTCGAGGTCCCGCAGCACGGTGGACGTGTGCGGCCGGCTGGCGCCGATGATCTGCGCCATGGACTCGTGGGTCAGCGGGTGCGCCAGCGGCACGAAAGCGTCCGCCACCGCGCCGTTGCCGTCGGCGAACTCCAGCAGGAGCTGTGAGAGCCGCACAGGCACCTCGGCCGATGTCGCCGTCATCACCCGCTCGGTCATGGCGACCAGCTGACGGGAGACTTCCTTGGCCAGGGCCATGATGAGCGAAGGATGCGAGCGTCCGATGATCAGCAGATCGCGTCGGCTGATCGCTACCGCGGTCACCTGGCTCATGGCGGCCACTTCGTGCTCGTTCTCGAGGTTGTCCATGAGGACTCCCGGGCCGACCATGTCGTGAGGGCGGTAGATGCTGAGGATGCGCTCATGCCCGCTGATCGATACGCCGACCAGCTTCGCGAGTCCGTACGTCAGGATCAACAGACGCTGGGGCGGCTGCCCCAGCGGGATCAGACGCTCGCCTGGACGGAACTCGACCTGCCTGGCGTACTCGCTGATCGCTTCCAGCGTCGCGGGACTGAGACCGGATAGGGTCCTGCACTCGGATAGCATCTGTGGGGAAACGGCCATCGTCTGCCCCTTTCGTCCGGAGGGGAACATGCCCATTTTGGAATGCCCCTCGGAAATGCAAGCGGCGCGCCAAGGCCAGATGCACTCGGGAATGCGCGCCAGAGGTTCCGGCGACCTCGCAGGAATGAACCCCATCGAGGACGCCGCCTGTCTAACCCGGTGGACACCGGATTATGAGTATAGGCGGAGATCGCTGGTTTTCAATATACAGCGATAGATTTGCCTACGTGGTCTGGATAGTTTGGTGGATATGAGTATCTTTGCATAGATTATCAGTACGTAAAGGTAGCCCCGGATCAACCAGCCTTCAGGATCGCGCGGATGAGCTCCTTCTTCGTCATCTTGCTCCGCCCATCGATGTCGAGCTCCTGCGCCATGTCGTAGAGCTCCTGCTTGGAGCGCGACTCGAGATCGTCGTCCCGGCTCTTCGGCGCCGCCGCGGACCGCCCCTTCGAGCGGCTCTTCTTCGAGGCCGCGCGGGCGGGCTTCCTCGGTCCCTCGGCACCCGCGGGTTCCTTCTCCTCGGCTGCCACCCCCTTCATCCGCCGCTTCAGCTCTTCCATGAGGTCGATGACCAGGCGGTCCTCGGTGCCGAGCGCACCCTCCGCTGGCCGCTCCTCATCGGCCGGCGCCTTCACGACGTCCTTCCCGGCGCTCAGCTTCGACCGGACGAGCTTCTCGATGCCGCGTGACCTCTTGTCCTCGAGCTCGTCGGGGTCCAGCTCGTCCTCGAAAAGCCCCCCGAGGGCCTTCGCGAAGCGCCGAACTTCCTTCTTGTCGACCTTCTTCGGCTTCGGCAGCTCGGCGTCCTCGGGGGAGCGGATCTCGTCGGCGAACCGCATCGTCTCCGCCCGCAGAAGACCGTTCTCCGCGATGATCGCCACCAGGTATTCCCGCTCCCGCATGACGAACGTCGCGATGCCGGCCTTGCCGGTGGACTCCATGGCCGAGACGAGCAGCCTGTACGGCTTGTTGGCGCCCTTGGAAGGCGCCAGGAAGTAGGCCCGCTCGAAGAAGACGGGATCGAGCTCTTGCTCGTCGACGAAGAGCCGGAGGTCGATCTCGCGGGTCTTTCGGGGCGCGAGCTCCTCGAGCTCCTCGTCCGTCACCTCCACGAACCTGCCGTCGTCGAGCTCATACGCGTGGACGGTGTTCTCCGTCTCCACCGCCTCCTTGGCGCCCTTGCTCCAGTACTCCCGCTTCAGGGGGGTGCCGTCGGGCGCGAGCATGCGCAGGGAGACCCGGCGGGGACGATTCGCCGGCAGCAGGTCGACCGGCACGGACACCAGCCCGAACGTGATCGTTCCCGACCAGAAGGGACGGTATCCGTCCTGCTGCTCCTCGCCCCGCTCCTCGTCGCGCTCAGGCAACGGAGCGCTCCTTCCGGGCGGCGGCGAGGCTCTTCTCGAGCGCCGCGGTCAGGTCCGCAGGGGCCTTGCGCTCGCGCTTCGGCTCGAGGCGGATCCGCTTGCCGCTGGCCTTCGCCTCGATCAGCTCCTCGACGCGCTTCCGGTACTCGTCCTCGTACTGCTCGGGCTCGAAGTCCCCGGACAGCGCCTCGACCAGCTGCGCGGCCATCTTCCGCTCGCGCGGATCGAGCTCCCTGCCCGTCGGGCCCTCCAGCTCGGCGGCGGAGACGACCTCGCTCGCGTGCCGGAGCGTGATCAGCATCAGGTAGCCGTCGCGGGGGCGGAGCGCGCCCTGGTATTCCTTCTTCCGCATCGTCCAGCGCGCCACCGCTTCGCGACCGTCTTCCTCCAGAGCCTTCGCGAGCGCGAAGTACTCGGGCGAGTCCCCGTCGGGCGCGAGCCAGTAGGGACGCACGTACCAGCGATGATCGATCGCCTCTTTCGGCACGACCCGGATGATCTCGATGTCCCGGGACTCTTTCGGCTCGAGCTCGGAGAGCTCCTTCTCGTCGAGCATGACGATCTCGCCGGTCTCCGTTTCGATTCCGCGGCGGATATCGTCGTAGGCGACCGCCTTTCCCGTGCGGGGATTGACCATCCGCTGCTCGACCGGCGCGCCGGCGGACTCGTCCAGGATCCGGAATCGGACCGAGCGGTCGGTCACCGCGGAGCGGAGCTTGACCGGAACGGATTCCTCGCCGATTCGGATCACGCCTTTCCAGATCGTCGACGCCATGCCCTCGAAGCTCCTTTCCCTTCTGTTCCGTCCGCTCTCGTGGATCGAATTCTACGCGCGCTTGCGGATCGCGCGCACGAGCTCGGCCTTGGTCATGCCGCTCCGGCCCTCGATGTGCAGATGCTTCGCTCGGTTGTACAACTCACGCCGCGTGCGTTCCTCGAGCGGCGTGTTCGGGTTTCCGGTGCCCAGCGTGGATTTCAGTCCGCTCTTCGTCCTTCCCTCCTCGCGCCGATCCCGGTTCACCGTCCTGGCGGCGATCTCCTCGGCGCGCTGCTCCGACGTCCCTTCCTCCATCTGGCTCCTGCGGATCTTCTCGTACTTCCGCTCGTCCTTGGCGCTCCAGGCCCTCGGCATGATAGCCCTCCTCTCTGAATGCGGATACCCCGTCCTTGGTTGGAGCGTACGCCGACCCGCCCCCCCATGCCGTACGGGGCCTTACCTGCCGGGATCGCGCCTTTTTCAGGGGCGCAGCGCACCCTCTAGCCGAGCCGTCGAAGCCGACCTCCGCGGAGTCGCGAAGGTCCTCGACACGAACGTCTGCCGGTCGCCTCCCCGGAAGGTATGTCAGTCGGACGACAGCCCTGCGCCCCCGCGCAGCGCATACTCCGTCGGTCAGTGGAGAACCCGAAGGCTAGGAGGGCGCGTGGCGACCAAGACGGTGAAAAAGAGCGAGAAAAAGAAGAAAGAGGGCTTCCCCCCTCAGCATCAGAAGCGCCAGCCGGGTCTCGAGCACCGCATGCGGCCGAGGCCGGACGCGGTCGACGAGAGCCGCCGACCGAGCGGCAAGCTGGCTGGCCGACGGGCGCTCATCACGGGCGGCGATAGCGGCATCGGCCGCGCGGTGGCGGCGCTGTTCGCAGCCGAGGGCGCCGACGTCGCGATCGTCTATCTCGACGAGCACGAGGACGCCGCCGAGACAAGGCGCCTCGTCGAGGAGAAGGACAGGGTCTGCGTATCGATCGCGGGGGACATCGGCGATCCCGTCTTCTGCGAGCAGGCCGTCGAGACCGCGCTCGTCGAGCTCGGAGGCATCGACGTCCTCGTCAACAACGCGGCCGAGCAGCACGAGACCGAGGACTTCGCCGAGATCCCCAGCGAGCAGGTCGAGCGCACCTTCCGGACCAACATCTTCTCGTACTTCTGGATGACCCGCGCGGCCCTGCCGCATCTGGGGAAAGGCTCGACGATCGTCAACACCACTTCGGTGACCGCATATCGCGGGAGCGACACCCTGATCGATTACGCCTCCACCAAGAGCGCGATCGTGGGGTTCACGCGGTCGCTCGCGCTGCACCTGGCGGGGCGCGGCATCCGCGTCAACGCGGTGGCTCCGGGGCCGATCTGGACGCCACTGATCCCCGCCTCGTTCCGGGCCGACAAGGTGGCGTCGTTCGGCACCGACGTGCCGCTCGGCCGCGCCGGTCAGCCCGAGGAGGTCGCGCCGAGCTTCCTGTTCCTGGCGTGCGAGGACTCGTCCTACATGACCGGGCAGGTCTTGCATCCCAACGGCGGCGAGGTCATCAACGGGTGAGATGGTGGGGGCGAGGTCTCGCCCCCACCAGGAGGCTGCTACATCGGCTGCGCTGCGCAGACCGGGCCGATTACTTCCTCCCGACGGCCTCTTCGTTCAATCCCGCCGTCAGCAGGCCGCTCTCGGCGATCGACGTGAGCTTCTCGTCGGCGGCGGCTTCCTCGTCGAGGCTTTCGTCCAGCAGGTCGGCAACCTCGTCCAGATCGAGCTGCCTCGCCCAGGCGACCGCCGTCCCGTACGCCGAAATCTCGTAGTGCTCTACACGCTGTGCGTTGGAGATGATCAGCGCGTCTCCCAAGGGGCCGGAGAGACCCTTCTCCAAACCCTCGTCGCCCTCCTTGAGCAGCCCCTTCATCCCCATGCACATCTTGACGGGTTTTTCTCCGAGCTCCTCGAACACCTGCTCGAGTCGCTCGATCTGCTTATGGGTCTCGTGGAGATGCGTGGAGAGCGCGTCCTTGAGCACGTCGTCGGTCGCGGCCTCGACGAGCTTGGGGAGCGCTTTGGCTATCTGTGTCTCCGCGCTGTAAATGTCGCCCAGCTGCTCCAGGAACAATTCCCTGAATGTGGACATGTGCTGCGCCTCCTTCTTCCTACGGTATCGATCGGTTGCTTCCACACATCGAGGATACCGTGCATCGGGGAAGGAATCCGTCCGGCGCGTTACAGCAGAGGTCATCGCCCCGCGGATCCTGCTACCGGGATCGTAGTCCCGTCGGACAGGGTGAAGCTCGCGTGGCGCATGCTCCATCGGCCGTCTTCGAGCGACAACTCGGCTGTGAGTCGCCCGCTGTCGCGCGCTCCGAGGACGCGGGCCTCCAGGCGGGTAGTCGGCGGCTCCGCCATCTCGGTTTCCGTCAAGGCCAGCGTTTCGAACTCCCGGATCGCGCCGATCAGTCCCACTACGGTGTTGTCGGCCTGAATCGTCTCGCGGGCGGCGGCGGCCGGGGAATCGTATCCGCGGCGATTCAGGGAACCCTGGCCGTAGAGAAAGAGGACCACCGTCACCGCGAGCGCGAACAGCACGAAGCCGATCGCGACGCGCGTGCCGGTGCTCACTCGCCGAGCTTCTCCAGCAGGTCCTCGATCCGCTCGACCATCCACGTCTCGCCGGCATCCCGCAGAATCGGGAGGAGGTCCCGTGACGTTTCGGTCAGGTACTTTTCGCGCAGCGCTGCGTGGGGGCGCTCGACGGTCTCACGGATGGTGTGGATCCGGTCGGCGGACTTGACGAGCCGCACGGCTCGCGGACCGCGCCGGATCCCCGCCCAGTAGACGGCGGGCGGGCGTTCGATCTCGAGCGCGCGGAGTCTCCACGAGAGCAGGGTAACGCCCTCCTGGACTTCCTTCCCCCAACGCTCGAGCAGGATGGAGGGGTGCACGTCGCAGTCTTCGAGCACGTCGTGAAGGAGCGCGATGGCGAGGGTGACGTCGTCTACCGGCTCGGGAAACTCCTCCTCGAGGATCCTCCGCACGGATCGGACGTGGTTCACGAAGGGGACTCCTGATGCCCGTACCTGGCCCTGGTGGGCGGCCTCCACGAAGGCGTCCACCTCTTCCAGGTCCAGCTCGCGGCCCGCCCCATCGCCTCGCATGGGGGCTAACGTAGAGGTGGACCTGCCTTGACACCAGCCAGGGATTCGAGTAGACTGTCCCCCGCTTTCAGGAACAATTCGCTAGGGGATCGACCGCACGAATACAGAGGCGCCGGACTCAGAAAGCGAAACGAGAGTCCCGGCGTCTTTTTTTGCGCACGAACCCGACGCCTGAAAGAGCGGCACAACGCCGAACGTAACAGCAATGCAAGGAGCAAGAACGAGAATGGCAGACAGAATGACCGGCACCGTGAAGTGGTTCAACGACGCGAAGGGCTTCGGATTCATCCAGCAGGAGAACGGCCCGGACGTGTTCGTCCACTTCTCCGCGATTCAGGCTGACGGTTTCAAGAGCCTTTCCGAGAACGACCGTGTCGAGTTCGAGGTGACGCAGGGTCCCAAGGGCCCGCAGGCCGCGAACGTGACGAAGGTCGCGTAAGCGGACCGGAGACACTGGGCCGCGTCAGCGGCCCGACGAAGAGCCCCCGCCATACGGCGGGGGCTTTTTCGTTCCGGCGTCCGCCGCGTCAGGACCGCCACGGAACCAGCTTCTGCGAGAGCCGGTTGACCGTGTGCGTCGTGACCACCCCGAGAACGGCGATCACCGTCAGGGTCGCATACAGCTTCTCGACGTCGAGCGTCTCCCACGAGAACCAGACCAGGGATCCGAGGCCCGTGACCGCGGACACGATCTCCACCGCGATCGTGATGTGGATCACCGAGTTGAGGGCGATCCGGAACCCCCCCAGCACGGTGGGCAGGCTGGCGGGTAGGATCACCCGGCGCAGGAGGTCCAACGGCCCCGACCCGTAGGTCTTGGCCACTTCGAAGTAGATCGACGGAATATGCACGACCCCCGTCAGCGTGCTGATCAGCATGGGGAAGAACGCTCCCAGCGCGACCACGAAGAGCTTCGACGACTCCCCGATCCCGAGAAAGATCATGACCAGGGGCAGGATCGCGATCTTGGGGATGGGGTAGATCGCGCCCACGATCGGATCGAGGATCCGGCGGAACGGTCCCGAGCGGCCCATCGCCACCCCCAGCAGGAATCCCAGCGAGGTCCCGACCAGTAGGCCGACCGCCATGCGGTACAGCGTCGCGCGGCCGTGCGCCACATAGGTCCCGTCCGCGAACAGCTGCCAGAGCCTGCGTCCCACCGCGGTCGGCGGGGGAAAGTAGAGGGGAGAGAGGACCTCGATCCGGACGAGGATCTCCCACACGGCGAGCGCTCCCAGGATCACGAGGGGGTTCGCCCACCACGGGACGGCTTCGCGATCGCGCGCGAGCCTCAGTCGGGGATCGACAGCTGGCGTCGTGCCTCCTTCTCGAGCTGGTGCCAGATGTGCCATTTGATCTCCGTGACTTCGGGCCGGTCCGGCGCCGCGAGGGCACGGGGCCGCGGGAGGGGGACGGGAATCTCCTCCAGGATGCGTCCCGGCCGACCGCTCATGACGAGCACCCGGTCGCCGAGGAGGATCGCCTCCTCGATGTCGTGGGTGATGAAGACCGCCAGCTTGCGCTCCCCCTGCCAGATCCCGAGGAGCTCTTCCTGTAGCAGGAGCCGGGTCTGGGCGTCGAGCGCCCCGAACGGCTCGTCCAGAAGCAGGATCGGGAAGTCGCTGACGAACGCGCGCGCGATCCCCACCCGCTGGCGCATGCCGACAGAGAGCTCGTGCGGAAGGCGATCGGCGAACTCCTCCAGCCCCACGCGCTCGAGGAATCTCCGCGCACGCTGCCGCCGCTCGGCGGCGCGGACACCCTGCATCTCGAGGCCGAACGCCACGTTGTCCGCGACGGTCAGCCATGGGAACACGCCATGGTCCTGGAAAACGAGCGCCCGCTTGGGACGGTTTCCGTTCCCGTCCGGAGAGAACCGGAGCGTCCCGGCGGTCGGATCGAGGATTCCCGCGAGGATCTTCAAGAGCGTCGTCTTCCCGCATCCGCTGGGCCCCACCACGCTGACGATCTCGTGCCCGCTGGCGGCGAACGAGACATCCCGCAGGGCCTCGGTCACTCCACCCTCGGTCGGATAGGCAAACCCCAGGGATTCGCAGACGAAACCGGTCAAGGCGCGTTCTCCCCTGCGGCACCACCGAGCGTTTCCTCGGTGAACCAGGGGTCCCGCAGCTCCTCCAGGTCGACGATGCGCTGCATGAGGCCGTGGTCGACCGCCCAGCGCTGGAACGCGAGGATCTGCGGCGGCCGGAGCTCTCCGGCCGGTCGCATCACCGGCCAGCAGACGCGCCGCAGCTCCTCCGGCGAGAGACCGGTGAACTTCTCCGCGATCTCGACGTTTCGATCGGTCGGGCCCTCGTTGAACTGCCGGACCGACCGGAGGAACGCGGACATGAACCGCCGCCCCGTCTCTCGATCCTCGTCGAGCAGCCGGGAGCCGTACACCAGATAGCTGGACTGGAAGTCGGGGATCACCTCGGTCCTCGTGAGCACTACGCGGTGTCCCGCTTCGACCATCCGCGAGAGCCAGGGCTCGGGGGTCCCCGTCAGATCGATCGCTCCCCGGTCCAGGGCCTCGAGCCTAGCGGTGATGGGAAGGGAGACCGGCTCGATGTCGTCGAGCGAGAGGCCGCCCCGGGCGAGAAAGACGTCGAGGAAGTAGCCCTCGCTGGAGAGGGGGTTGATATCGATCCGCTTGCCGCGGAGGTCGGCGGGCGTGATCGGCCGGTCCTCGGGAAACAGGCCCCGGCGGGCGACGAGAGCGGAGGGACTGCAGCGACCCGACGCGGCGTACGAGGTTCCCGCGACGATCCGGACCCTCGCTCCCTGGTCGATCGCGTTGGCGATGGCGATGAGGCTGTTCATCGAGTTCACGGCCAACTTTCCGCGATCGAGGGACGGGATGGAGGTGGCGCCCGATTCGGTGGCCGGATGGATCACCGCCTCGATCCCCTCGTCGGCGAAATACCCCTCTTCCACGCCGATGTAGAACACCGCTCCCGTCAGGTGCGCGCTGACGGAGACCTCGACCTTCACAAGTTCGTTCGCCGACCCCGCGCCACCATCGGAGCCCCCACAGGCCGCGAGGGCGAGCAGCGGACCGAAGAGCGTCGAAAGAGCTCGCGACCTCATACCCGGTGCACGATCAACGAAGGGAACTTGCCGCGCGCCAGCCATTCCGGCTCCCGGCGCTCGATCCGAAACGTAGCGCCCTGCTTCCAGTGCTCCCGTGCGCTGTCGGCGTAGAGGTCGCCGGCGGCGAGGGTTCCGAGGAGGACACCGATCACCTCCGCCTCGGCCGGCAGCTCTATGCGCGGATCGACGACGAGGACCAGTCGAGTGAAGCCGTCGGGATCCTCCCGCTCGTGGAGCTGATAGTCGTGCGGGTCACCGCCGTAGCGGGACGGCAGGACCTCTTCCAGGATCCTCAGCATCTCGCCGTCCAGCAGGTTGATTCCCTCCCCGGTCAGCTTGCGGTAGCTGCGGACCCGCGAGATGTGAGTCTTGAATCCGAGCCGGTCGAAGGGACACCCGCACGAGCGCCGCTCGATCACGCCGAAGTCGTCGAGCTCGACGTTCAGGAGCAACCGTCCTGCCGTCGCGTTGAGGGTCGTGAAGCAGAAGGCGTCGACGCTGGTGTCGAAGCCGTGGAGGGATTGGGGGACCTGTAAGAGCGCGAGGCCGTCCTCCATGAAATGGACGTCGCTCTCGTTCTCCGGGTTCGCGCACCCCGCGCCGACCTGTCCCATGTCGCTGCCGCCGTAGTGGGGGACGTACTTCGCGCCCGAGGCGCGGATGCGTCTGACCTTGGCCGGGGTCGGCGGCTCACCGCCGGCCATGAACGTGACGCCCTCCAGACCGAAGCCCGCGTCCTCCGCGGCTGCCGCGACCCGCATCGCCATCGACAGGCCGGTCCGGATCAGGCATCGGCCGTCGGCGCGGGCCGTGTCCGCCGCCCATCGAGCGACGACGACGGCGCGCCCGAACGGAACGGGCTCGGGGAAGGGAACCGGGTGTCCGAACAGACGGCACTCCCGCAGGACGACCTCGGTGGTCAAGCGAGGGCCGAGATCGCTGGGAACCTCGTCGCTCCCCATGGGGGCGAACCAGCGGCGGGCCACGTTCCCCATCACGATCGACTGGAGGACGTGCCGGGTCCCGGCTCCCAGCGGCGGCGCGCAGCGCCAGAGCCCCAACGGCGCGCCGAGGACCCCGTGCGCGTCACAGGAGATCATCCGGCTGGGGACGCCCGTCAGGATGTGCGCCAGATCGTGCGCTCCCTCGACCGGCGCACCCGTCGAGCCGCTCGATCGGGTGGTGAAGAAGCGCTCGCTGAGGGGGTTGTGGAACGTCCCGTGGGCGGTTTCGACGACCACGCCGTTCCGCTCGATCGGCGATCGTCCCTTGAACTCCTCGAACGTAACGTAGACGCCGGCATCCCGGAGGGCGGAGAGCGCCCCCTCGAGGCCGTGAGTGCGGACCGATGCCCTCAGGTCGCCGAGCTCGCATCCCGCCGCTCTCAGAAGCGGCAGGTAGGGGCTCGCCGGATGGCCGTAGATGCCGCGCTCGGCGACGTCGAGGAAGTTCGCCTCCCGCTCGTCCAGGCGACGACGGAGCAGATCGCGAGCCGCTTCCAGAGTGACCCGCTGCCGCAGGAATGCCGGCAGGCGAGTCGCGAGTTTGGCGAGCGTGACGAGGTCGCGGGTCAGCGGCAGGGGAGTCTCACGGCACGTTCGGGTTCGTGCCCTGCTCGATGGCCCCGATGGGGAAGCAGGTGTCGCGGCCCGTCATGTCCTCGGCCTCGCCGGGGATTCCCTCCTCGATCCACCGGTGGAGGTCCCAGAGCCGGCGCGCCTCGAGCCAGAGCTCGATCCCCCGCTCCCGCTTGAGCGCGGTCCAGGCGCTCTCTAGGCCGTCGACCGGCCACGGGTCCACGCCCGCCGCTGCGCGAAGCGCATCGATCTCGGCCATCGCGCCTCCCACGTCTCCGTTCCTGAGCGCCGCCTCGGCCTCGATGAGCCGCATCTCCTCCCATGTGACGAGATCGATCGGCGTCTCTCGGTCGTCGTACTTCGCCTGGAAGAGCCACGGCAGGCCGTTGCGGGTCTCCGGATTGGCGGCGTCGGTTTCCCACGGGACCCGCGGATCCGACGTCGTCTCGTAGTAGGTCTGGTAGAACGTGCCCCAAGCCGTGTGCGCCCGCTGCACGGCTGTGGAGCCCGCCGCGACCCGGTTGCTCCTGGCATCCTCCCCGCCGTCGAATCGCACCTGGAAAGCGAACCCCGACGGCACGGCCTCGGCGTCGGACCGCGCGCCCGCCCAATCGCCGAGCCCGACGCGCGCCGACGCTCGACCCGCCCGCGCCGCGTCCACGAGCGCGGCGTCGCCGATCCGCTCGGCGATCGCCAGGGCTTCGGTGAAGGCGTCGGCGGCGCGCTGGAAATGAACGGTACGCGGCTCGGGCGGGCCGCCGTCGATGATCGCCTGACACATGTTCTCCGCCAGAAGCCGGTTCGTGAATCCGACGTACAGGAGCGCCTCGGCGGCGGCCCGCGACCGGGCGAAGTCCTCCTCGCCCAGGATCGCCCGCATCCGCCGGACGCCGTCCTCGGCCGTCCAGCGCGCCCGATGCGCGGCGTTCCAGTGGCGGTCCGAATCCACCGGTGTCAGCTCGCCCGCCGCCTGCGCGAGCGTGGCACCGAGATCCTCCCCGGCGCCCCCGTACGCCATCTCCCGAGCCGCGACCAGGCCGGTCTGGCTCAGGAACCCGACGGCGGTGGACAGCGTCAGAGCCATCCCGGACACGAGCGGTGCAACAGCTGCCTGATCGTCCAGCTCCTCGTCGTCCACGGTCGAGAGATCCACGATCGAGTCCTGGCACCCGGCCAGCGCCGCGAGCAACGCCAACACCCTCGCGATGCGGGACTTTGGCCGCCTCATCGGGTCACGCGCAGCGAAACCACGAACGTCGACGGGGAGGGAACCTGGGAATCGATCCGGCGCACGATCGTGTGCATGCCGTCGTCGCCGACCATCTCGGGGTCGAACAGAAGGAAGTCGTCGTTCTTCCACGCCCAGAAGTTCTGCGCCGAAACGACCAGCGTGGCTCGCCAGTCGCCGAGGACCGCGGACGGAAGCGGCGCGCGGAGCGTGAGCTCCCGGAAGCGGAAGAAATCCCCTGGGTAGATCGGCCCGCCGTCGTTGGGCACGTTGCCCGCGATGCACCAGACTCGCTGCCACGCCGTCAGCTCGGCGTCGCGACCCGCCTCTCTGAGCGCGTACGCGGGCTGGCACGGCGGGTAGACCTCCCGTCTGGCGAGGTTATTCCCGACGTTGTCGAAGACGTAGTGTCCGCCCATGTACTCGCCCCGGGCGTCGATCTCGATCCCCCTCGGCAGCCGGATCGTGGAGGACACGCCGAGGACCGTGGTGGGAATCGTGGCGCCCCACACGTGATCTTCCTCGATGATCGGTTCGGCGATCTCGTCTGGATTGAGGATGCGTGGGGCGATCAGAGTGGGCACCGGGGCGTCTTCGAGGATCCACCCCGCGTCGAACACCCGCAGGGGCGGAGCACCTCCCAGATCTGTCAGCTTCGAGTCGTTCGTGTGGAGGTAGATTCCCGCGTCCCAGCCGAAGGCGGAGCCGCTGACGACGCTACCCGCGAGCGTGAGCTCGATCCCTTCGTTCTGGAGGTTTCCGAGGTTCCGGAGCTGAGTCTCGAGGAAGCCGAGGGAGGGGATGGGGGTGATGGGGAACAGGGCGTCGGTGGTCCGCTGCCTGTAATACGAGAACTCCGCCACCAGGCGGCCGTCCAGGAACGAGCCCTCGAATCCGACCTCGAGCTCTGCGGTCCGCTCAGGCCCCAGCTCCGGGTTCCCGATCGTCCCCGGCACCGCGGCTTCCTCGCCGTCGAACACGGTCATGACCCACGTCCTCAGCTCGTCGATGACACCCGGCGCCCGACCTGCGTGTCCGTAGCTCGTCCGCAGCTTGAGGTCTCCCCAGCCGTCGCGCCAGAAGTCTTCCTCGGAGACGACGTACGATCCCCCGATCCGGGGATACGCCTGCAGGCCGAGGTCGTCCCCGAACGCCGTGCTTCCGTCGAGCCGCAGCCCGCCGGTCAGGTAGTAGCGGTCGCGCCAGCCCGCCAGCATCTCCCCGAACACGCCGGTCGTGCGCGTGCGGACCTTGCTGTGGAAATCGAGCGAAAGCTCGCCGCCCTCGATCGTCGGCTCCTCCTCCGGATCGAACCCCTCTGCGTATCCCGCGTCGCTCTCGACCGTCGACGTAACACTCTGCGCCCCCCACGAGATCGTCGACGACGTTCGGCGCGGCAGAGTCAGTTCGAGGCTCCCGACGTACTCCGCCGTCAGGATCCCGTTCACCCAGTCCTCCTCGGCCAGGATCCCCTCCGGCGCGAAGACGAACCCCACCGGGCGCAGCTGTCGCATGGCGCTCGCGGCGCGGTCGTATCCGAGGGTCACGCGGTTCATCCAGGAGGTCGATGGCGCGTGGATCGCGGTCAGACCGAGGATCGTATGGTCGAGGCCCGTCTCGATGTCGTAGTCGAGGAGCCGCTCGAGCCCCTGCCGGGTGGTGTCGCCGAGCGCGTTGGTATCCCGCCGATAGACGTTCAACGTGAGGGCGTTGCTGTCTAGACCGCCGGCGATGTTCTGGATGTCGTGGACGGTATGGGCGGAGCTCAGACGCACCGACAGGTCATCCCGCGGTTGCACGTCGAGATTCGCCCGGATCGTCCACCGGTCGTCGTGGTTGTCCGGCAGCACCCCGTCGTTCCGGTCGAACGAGGTCGACACGAAGTATCCGACAGGGCCGCCACCCGCCACCGATAGCCCGTACCGCTGGCGCCACGCGGCGTCGTCCAGCCACGGCTCCATTCCTACGAAGGGACGATCCGAGGTCCCGAAGTCCAGCACGCGATCGAACCCCTGCCCGATCTCGGCGGTCCATACGGGCGGCCCGGATCGACCCCGCTTCGTGAAGATCTGGACGACCCCGCTCGCCGCCTCCGCTCCGTACAGCGTGGTCGCCGCAGGGCCCTTCACGACCTCGATTCGATCGATGTCGGCGGGATTGATGTCGTTCAGCGGGCTCGGCGTGTCGTTCGGCCCGTCGTTGTTCTCGACCTTGGGGAGGTTCTCCGGGTATCCGTCGCTCCGGATCCGGACCCCGTCGACATATACCAGAGGCTCGTTGCTGAGCGCCGCGCTGACGTTGCCTCGCAGGCGGATCTGGCTGCCGGAGCCCGCGTTGCCGCTGCTCTGCTGTACCGTCACTCCCGGGAGCCGACCGGTCAAGAGCTGGTCCACGGTGGCGATGGGCTCGTCGATTCGTGAGAGATCGATCCGCCCCACGCTGTGCGGGATCTGCCGCCCCAGGGCACCCGCCGCCGTGCCGGTCACCACGATCTCGTCGAGCCGGAGGGGCTCGGGCTGGAGGGCGAGGACGATCTCCGCCGTCGCTCCGGCGACGACCGTCACGCGCGCCTCGCTCGCGCCGTAGCCGAGTCCCTCGGCGCGGATCATACGCGCTCCGGCGGGCGCCTCGAGAATCCGGAATCGGCCGCGCTCGTCCGTCACCGCCCCGACGTCCTCCCCCACCACATAGACCTGGATGTGAGGGAGCGGCATGCCGGTGGCATCTTCGACCACCTCGCCCGCGACCGCCCCTACCGTCTGCGCCCTCGACGGAACCGCGAGCAGGGCGCAGAGGGCTGCGCAAGCACAGGCGATGAGGAAGGACCGGGACACCGGGCTGACCTCGGACGAGTCCAGATGCCTCTCCGGTCCCTAGTGTAGGGTTGTAACGAACTGGCAGGATGGAGCCGAGCGGACGAAGGTCCAGCGATCCAGGATCTTCTCAGCCCCTATCGATTTTCGAAGCTAAAGCGCTAAACGCGCGGAGGGCAAATCGCCGCGGTTGGAATTTCGATTGACCTCTACAGGTCGTCGGGGTAGGTGAGGACCTTCCACTGGTTGCCGACTTCGACCGCGGACCCGAATAGCCGGGTGTCCAGGATTCGCTCGCCGTTCACCGTGAGGTCCACACGGCTACCCTGGTGCAGGACGAAGTTGACGTAGTCCTGGTCGGGCGCATCGAACCGGAGGTTGAGAATGTGGACGTCCCGGCCCCCGTACAAGGCGAGGAGCCGGTGCATCCCGCGGAAGGAGTCCGGGTACTGGAGCACCCACAGGGTTTCGAAGCTCGCGTTGATCGGAGGGTGCGCGGCCGGGAACGCCGGGTAGAGGATGTCGCGATACTCCCGTTCGCCGATCATCAGGTCGAGAAGGCGCGAGGTGTCGCTATCGGCGAGACTGCGTTCGACAGTCCGCAGCAGGTCGTCGAGACTGAATGCCGCGCCCTCGAGCCCGAGCTCCTCCGGCGGTAGCCGCTCGATCACGTAGCCCCTCCCGATTTCCCGGGATGCCGGCACCAGCTCGGCCGGTTCGGTGTCCCGGCTGCAGCCCGCCGACACACACGCGATCAGGATGCAGGTGGCTAGACCCCCAGGGTGCCGGAGGTAGCGTCGTCGAGCTCGCCTCCCCCGGCCCGGGTATTCTCTGCGGTCCGTCACCTCCGTACGCGCTACTGGCTGGGAGCTACCCAGACCGACCACGTGGCCGTCCAGTCGATCGTGCTGAAGGCACCCAGATGCTCCGCTCCGGTGTCGACGATGCCCGTCCCCGTGGGGGTTTCTGCGTTCGCCGGGTCTAGCGCCGGGGAGCCGGCCTGCGGCCGAGGATCGGGCTTAGCGCCGTTGATCGGATCGGCGAAGTTCACGGACGTGAACTGCGGATCGGCGCAGAGGAACGTACCGCCGTCGAACGCCGCCGCGAGGCCGTCCAGGTGGTAGTCGCTCGACGCCCCACCGCGGAAGTTCACGTTCTGCTCCAGGCACTCGGTCGCGTCCTGGGCGGCATCGCTGGCCAGCGCCTGGTTGCCGAAGAACAGGATGTTGCTCAGCACGAGGTTGCCCTGGCTCGCCTGGTCCTGCGAGCCCGTCCCGTCGACCACGATCCCAACGTTCCCGAAATTCGCGATGATCGCGTTCCGGATGTCGGGCGACGAGTTGCGGCGCAGGAACGGGCCGTCGTTGATCTCGCTGTTGGCCTGCTCCACGCCGGCCCCGATGTAGGTCATGTTCCAGAACTGCGGGTCGGTGATCGGCGTCAGGCTCGAGCCGTTGCCGTCGTTGTCGCACTCCGTGCCGCGATTGGCGAGGTCACGATCCTGGATCGCCAGACCGAACTGGACGGCGCCCACCCACCCGAAGTCGCAGTCGAACGCGTCGTCGTCGTTGCCGCTGGAGATCAGGTGGTCGGCGTTCGTCGTGCCGCCGAACCACTCGAAGCCGTCGTCGGCGATCAGGTGCGCCTGGACGTGGCTGACGTGCGTCCCGCTGCCGGTGCCGGCGAAGGTGAGACCGTTGATCTCGTTGTCGGGGGCGATCTCCAGGCCGCCGCAGAGGATCACGAGGAACCGGATGTCGCCGCTGTCGTCCGTGGCGTCGTCCCCTCCGAACGGACGCTGCACCCCTTCGGAGATGGCACCCACCTGATTGATCGGCGCGTCCCCGTGAAGGACGATGCCGCCGCCCGAGCCGCGGGCGCAGGAGCTGACCTGGGCGGGTGAGAGGCCGGCGTTCTCCGCGTCCTCCACGGTTCCAGGCAGGAAGATGACCGGATTCGCCTGCGTCCCCTGGACGACCAATCGCCCGCTTGGAGCGCCGTCGTCTCCCCGCAGCGTGACGATCGAACCGCTGGTCGAGGGCTCGCTGAAGACCTCCATTCCGGCCGGGATCGTCAGCGTCGCACCGGATCGGATCTCAAGGAAGCCGCGTACGACGTATATGGAATCGGGCGACAGCGTGCGATTTGTAGTGATGTCCCCGGAAAGTACGACCACGTTCGAGCCGTCGCCGTTGCCATTGCCGGGATCGACCGGGTTGTCGTCGTCGCCGCAGCCCGGTGCCGCCACAGCGATCGCCGCGGCTACTGTCAGGATCGGTAGGATGCGTGAATACCTCATTATGCGCGTCGTTCCTTTCGTCGAATGATGGGCCTCAGAAAGCGTACGTGGCCTTGACCGAGTAGCTCCGGCCGGGGCTGTAGAGCAGCGTCGTGTCGCCGCCCATCCGGTACTCGATGTCCGAGTCCGTCAGATTCTCCGCGGACACCTTGAGGTCGATCACGTCCATGAGGCGGTGATCGACGGTCACGTCGAGAGTGTGGCGTGTCTCCTCGTAGATATCCTCGAAGCCTTGGGTCCCGACTTGCGTCAGGCGCTCGCCCACGAGGCTGTAGTGCGCCGCCACGCCGGCGAATCCCGACGGAAGCGTGTACTGCAGACTTCCGTTGAAGAGGTACGGGGACTGATTCACCATCGGTCGCTCGGGGTTCGTGAACAGTTCGGCGGGCAGGAGATCCGGCTCCGTGGCCGAAGGGTTCCCGAAGAACACCTCGATGTCCTCGTCCTGCTTCACCGTCGACTCGGCCAGCGTGGCGTTCGATGCAAACACGAGCCCGTCGACCGGCAGCCAGCGGCCGAGGTCGTGACGGAGCTCGATCTCGAGCCCGTACGTGCTCGCCGACGGCCCGTTGTAGGGCTCGGGCGTGCCGATGTTGTTCCCGGCGGTCGGCAGCCGAACGACCTCGATAGGATCATTGAACCGCTTGTAGAACCCGCCCAGGGAGACGATCTCGCCGAGCGACGGGTACCAGGACCAGCGGAGGTCGTAGTTGAAGATCTCGCCGTTCTCGAGGAACGGATTGCCGAGCGTCGACTCCTGATAGCTGTCGTAGCGGAACGGCGCGAGCTCGCGGAACTGCGGCCGGACGATCGTCCGCGAGGCCGCCGCGCGGAGCTGCTGGTCGCCGAAGTCGTACTCCACCGTCACCGTGGGGAGCGGCTCCACCGTGGAAAGGTCGGATGACACGCCCTCGATCTTGGCTCCCAGGCGCGGGTCGAACGTCTCGACCACGGTCTCGTTCGC
This sequence comes from Gemmatimonadota bacterium, assembly GCA_035699465.1. Classification (GTDB taxonomy): domain Bacteria; phylum Gemmatimonadota; class Gemmatimonadetes; order JACCXV01; family JAHWKZ01; genus JAICNR01. Next base: position 26,616 of record DASSPT010000173.1, on the reverse strand, counting down.
CTCGACGCGGATGCCCACGGTCGCGCGCATCGCCGAGGTCAAACCGATGCCCAGGCTCGCGTAGGCGGAAGCCGCCCGCTCCTCGGCCCGGTACTCGTCGGTGGGAGCGGTGGTCTCCAGGAACTGGATGTCCCCGGCGGCGATCCGATCGCTCGTGAAGAGCTCGGTCGGGCGCAGGGTTCGGCCCGCGGGAGACGCGTTCTCGTAGTCGAAGCGCCGGGCGGCGAAGTCCCGCGTACGCCAGCTCCCCTCCACACCCAGCCCCAGCGTCGCGCGGTCGGCCAGCCATTCGAACTGGCTCGTCGATTTGACGCCGCCCGTCACCATGTGGTCTGTCAGCTCGCTGAAGAAGCGGCTGTTGCTGCCCGACTCGTTGAAGAAGTACGTGCCGTCGGGGTCCTGGGCGACGTACGAAGTGGAGCGGGTGTCGGGCTCGTCCCTCAGCGCGAGACCGTACGCCGCCTCCCATTCGATCCGTCCGTCGCCCAGCAGGTCCGCCTTGTGCTCGAACTGCGCGTGCGTGTTCATGAGCATCCGTTCGACGAACTGGAACCGCTGGATCCGCGCGAACCCGGTCGTGGACTGGTTGAAGGGGCCCGACACCAGCCGCGCCTCGTCCTCGGCCGATTGCGTGAAGATCGTCTTCAGAGACAGGCGGCTCGTCGGCGTCGTGTTGATGGAGTAGCCGCCGATCGCGCCGAGCGACACCTCGCGCGAGCCCAACACGGTCGTGTAGTCGTACAGTGCCGTGCCCGCTTCGAGGGTCGGAAAGAACTCGGCCTGCGCGCGTGCGCTGGCGGTGTTCGAGTACGTGAGGCCGACGAGGTAGCCGCCGTCCCTGCCGAACCAGCCGACGGGGCTTCCGAACGAAAGCCCCAACGACTTGTCGACGTCGCCGAAGTCGACGGGGTCGGTGAACGCCTGGAAGTCGCCCTCTAGCCACGAATGGAGCGCCGCGCGCTCCTCGCGCGAGGCGTCGAACGCGATCTCGCCCGGGAACCCGCCGGGAAGAGAGCGCGCTCCGTCGTCGAATCCCAGCCAGTCGAGTTCCCCCCCGGCGTACGTCGGCCGGTCCAGGTCTCCCAGGTTCTCCTGATATCCCGTGCCGGTGCTGAACGAGAAGAACGACTGATCGGGGATGTCCTTGGTCTGGATGTCGACCAGGCCGCCGGCGAAGTCGCCAGGCAGGTCGGCGGTATAGGACTTGACCGTGAACAGGCTCTCTACCATAGAAGCGGGGAAGATGTCGAGGGGGAGCACCCGCTTCTCGGGCTCGGGGGTCGGAAGAGAAATGCCGTCCAGCTGCGCGGTCGAGTAGCGCTCGCCGAGGCCGCGGACGTAGACGTACTTGTCGCCGACCAGGGAGGTACCGGTCACGCGCTTGACGGCGTCGGCGGCGTTGGAGTCGGGGGCGCGGGAGATCTCCTCCGCGCTGAGGCCGCTGACGACGTTCGTCGCGCGGCGCTGGTGGGCGAGCGCGCCGATCACGGACCCGCGCTCCTCCTCGGCGGTGATCACGACCCGGATGCCCTCGGCCTCGATCGCCTCTGGCTCGAGCGCGATGTCCTGGTAGCTCGGCGCGTCGTCGGCGATCGTGATTCCCGTGACCGTCTTGCCCCGGTAGCCGAGATACTGGACGTCGAGGCTGTACGTGCCGGCCGACAGGGCCAGCCGATACTGCCCATCGACGTCGGTGATCGTTCCCCGGTCGGTCCCCGTGACCACGACCTGGGCGCCGATCAGCGGCTGGCCCGTCATAGCGTCGAGCACCTTGCCCTGAAGGACGGAGGCTTGCTGTGCCGAGGCCAGCGACGGCGCCAGCGGAGCGAAGAGCAGCGCCAACACGGCGACGACCCGCACGTCAGTTCGATTCATCAGTTCCTGTCTCCTTTGCGAAACCCGGTTCGCGCAGGCGTTCTTGGATGCGTCCTATGAGCACGCCACGAGGATAGGCCGGAGTGATGCCGGATCCTTGAAGCGGATGTGAACGATTTGTGCGGAGCGGTGTCGACCGAGAGAGCCGGACAGGTGTGGAGGATCAGTCCCGCGCGGCCTCGGGTAGCGTGAGGTGACAGATGCCGCACGACTGCGTGCTCTTGCTCGCCACGTGTTCGGGATCGAAGTCCGGGCCATGCGGGCTCACTCGGAAGCCTGACTTCGCGCTGTGGCAGCGGAGGCACGTGGCCTCCGAGTGGCACGCGACGCACGCTTCGAGGCCCTGACGCGCCGCCTGGCCGTGGGCCAGCAGCCAGTCGGGCTGGGCGTCATGGAAGGCGGCCCCGGTGCGGCCCCCCGCCGCGAACCCGAGGGTCGTATGGCAATCGCGGCAGAACGCCTCTTCGGAGTGACAGGCGGCGCACTCCGTCCGCTCGGCGAATGCTTCGGCGCCGTGGCGGACGACGAAGTCGATCGCATGGAAGCTGGGCTTTCTGACTCCGTCGTGACAGGCGATGCACTCCCTCTCGGCGTGGCACGCGCTGCACTGGGGCACTCCGATCGCCGCCGCCGTCCCATGGCGATCGAAGAACGTGAGCGTGTGCCCGACCGGCATCATCGCCGCCGCCGTGATCACCACACCCTGGGGTTCACCGGGCTGCGCGGAGGCCAGGCGGGCGGCGACCGATGGCTGACCCTCGCCGTGGCAGGTCGCGCAGCTCTCGCGCGTGTGGCATGTCGCGCAGACGGTCACGTCCCGACGCGCCTCACCTTCGTGGTTCACCGCCCAGTCCTCCCGCGCGTGGCTGGGGGGCTCCGGCCATTCGCCCGGTCGCCCGCCGACCAGCTGCGCGATTCGCTCGTCGGCGGCGAGGCCTGCGATCGCCGGCTCGGCCGCGGCGTCGAGGTGGCATCGTTCGCACGACTCCCGGGCATGGCAGACGGCGCATGCCGAGGCGTCTGCGACCGCGTCCGCTCCGTGGACGAGGAGGAAGTCGTCGGCCGTGTGGTTTGCGGGCTGCGGGAATTCGGCCAGGTCGGAGACCGGCAGGGCTAGCGCAGCCGTCAGCGGCACGTGGCAGGTCGCGCACCGCACCTGGTCGTACGCATAGTGCTCTTCCGCCTGAGGGGCGTGGCAGTCGAGACAGACCTCCGGCGTGGGGCGCCCGACCGCCATTCTCGTTTCGGTTCCGGGGATGCCGTGGCAGTCGCGGCACTCGAGGGGCTCGCCTCCCTCGCGCGCGATCTCGGAGATGTGCTCGGGATGCGAGAACTGGAGATTGCTCGGCTCCGGAGTCGGCCCGTCCCACTCCACGGCCTCCAGCTCGACCCCGTCGTGACAGCTCGCGCACTCCTGCGGCGTGATCGACACCATCATCGCCGAATCGCCGGACTCGACGCCCGCATGGCATCCTACGCAGGTAGGGAACAGCCCCGCGTGCCGCTCATGCGGAAACCCGTCGTCCCGGGCGAGCGAGTAGACCGCCGCGGCGAGGCCGATCGCCAGTACCGAGATCGCAAGCGCCAGCCGGTGCCTCATGGCCGCTCACCGATCCGGTCCGGAGTGTCGGGCTCGGTGCCGAAGTGGTAGGAGATACCGACGCGACCGCGATGCTGATTCCAGTCCGAGACCCGAGGCTGACCATCGTAGCTGAGCCTGTACAGAGCCCATCCGCCGGTCAGCGCGAAGTCGCGGATGCGCCACGCCCCATCGATCCCGCCGCCGGCCGTCACCTGCTCGCCGAGCCGGAACTCCGAGAAGTTCTGGGAGGACGTGCCGCGCAGGGCCACGTACCGTCCGGGTCCCCAGTCGCGACCGACCGAGACGTCCCCCCCGTACCGGGCCGCTCCAGAGCCTTCCTCCGCGCGATACGATCCGTCCACGAACCAGTCCTTACGGGTCCAGCGTGCTCGTCCGAAGGCGCGCCAGCCGTCGTCTTCCAGACCGACGAACTGCGCTCCGGCGTCTGTATCTTCGTAGGCACGGTAGGCGCCGCCGGCCTCCAGCCGCACGTCCCCATCCATGAGACTCCACGCCAACCAGCCTCGCGTCTCGTCGAACCCTACCGGGCTGAACGCGCCCCAGATCGTCCACAGCTCGAAGTGCGGTGTGTAGCGACGCAGCTGCGCCATTGCCTCGACCCCCGACACGACCGGCGCCGAGACGCGGACCGATGCGTCGTTGAACTCCTCGAAGGCCACGTCGTAATCGGCGGCCAGCTCGATCGACAGCCGGGAGACGCGGATGCCGACGTCCCCGGCGACGCGCTCGGTGTAGAGGCCCAGCCTGTCGTCCCGGATCTCGCGCTGGTACGTGAACGCGCCCGTGGCCCGGCTCCCGATCCTCCCCTGGACGTCGATCCCCACGATCAGCCCGCGATCGTCGGGAGCGAACTCGTCGGCGTCCTCGAGCAGTGAGCCGGTGCGTGGAGCGTTCAGGTTCCGCGCCAGGCTCCACCCCCCGTAGACGTCGATCCGAACGCGATCGAAGCCGCGCCACAGGAAGGAGGCGCCGTCGAAGTTGTAGTAGCCTAGTCCGTTCGTGCGTTGCTGCCGGCCCGCCCGGACCCGGTAGTCTTCGTCCTCGTAGCTGACGAAGGCGTACAGCGCCTCGAGCTCCTGGTCGGAGCGCGGCCAGAAGTCGTCGCTCCCATACCGCGCGCGCAGATGCACCTGGGCCGCCAGGCCTTCGATGCCCGGCCAGAAGGCCGCGCGGAGGTCCTCGGTGACGAGGGAGACGGTTTCGACTGCCCCGGAGGGGAACCAGCGGCAGAACTCCTCCGGGATGCATGTGACGACGGTCCCGTCTTCCAGCTCCCGTCGCTCTCCGTCTCCAGACACCAGGCTCTCGGGAAGGCTATCGCGGGTCGTCCTCCGCAGCTCGAAATTGCCCGCGTTGACGCTGACGTCGGCCGAGTATCCCTGGGCCCCAGCATCCCCTGGCCCCAGGATCAAGGCCACGGACGCGATGAAGGGGGTGAGGGGGAGCAGAGCGGGGGGCGCGAGAACAGCACGCTCGAGACTGCGCGGTGTCGGCTTCACCGGGCCGCCGTTCTACCGGCGCTCGGGTCGAGGTCAGAGAACGTAACGCGGTGGCAAGCGGCACACGCCTGGCCCGACCGGTGATCGGTCTGATCCTGATGGCAGGCCAGGCAGGTATTGCGGCCCTGCGTCATGGCTCCGTAGCTGGACGCTTCGTGGCAGCTCGATCCGGCGCAGCTCTGCGTGTGGACCTGAACGGTGTGAGAAGGGCGGTTCGGCTGGTCGTGGCACGTGACGCAGCTGGCCGTCGCCGTGTGGTGGTTCTGATGACAGCTTGCGCAGGTCCGCTCCACCCGCATCGAGACTCCCTGCGCGTGGCATTGAGCGCAGCGCACGCCCCCGTGATCGTCATGGTCGAAACGAACACGTCGGTCGATCGCCCGGCGTCCGATCTCCATCCGAATCGTGGTAGCGACGGCTGCCGACAGCTGCCCTCGCCCGTGACAATTGGCGCAGCCCCGATCGACCACCGGACGTGTGTGGTGGCACTGCTGACAGGCGGCCGTCGATTCGATCGTCACCTGCCCGTGGGTCTGCCGCGAGGTATGGCAATCGGTGCACTCGACGTCCCTGTGGTCCGAGTGATTGAATCCCTGCTGCTGCTGTCTGGACACGACGCGACGCAGCGCATCGGCGCGCTCTTCGCCCAGCCGCACATCGATGTACATGTCGGCGACGTGGTGATGGGGCGTCGCGCTCACCCTGTCGACCGTCGAAACGAGCCGCGTGAGCGCCCCGGAGCGGGGGCCGGTCGTCACCTCTCTGGGCTGGCGGGCCTTGGGCCCGGCCGTCGGAACTCCGCCGATGATGTCCGCGTGGCAGGCGACGCAGTTGTCTCCCTCCACCACGAACGTGTGCGGGGCATGGCACCCGCTGCAGTCCTCGAGGACCCCCGCCGCCAGCCCGCGGTGGAACGGAGTGAGGGTGTCGGCCGGGGCGTGGCATTCGGCGCAGCGATGGATGGCCTCCCCAGGCGCCTCCTGCGTGTGGGGGTTGTGACACGTCCCGCAAACCGCATCGTGCGGATCGAGGTCAGGATCCACGAGGCCGGCCAGCACCTTCTCCATCTCGTGGCACCCGCGGCAGCTCTCGAGCTCGGGGACCAGGGCCATGCGCGCCGTGTCCAGCGGGGCTCCCTCCGTGACCGGTGCGGTGAACTGGTGACACATCACGCAGTGGAAACCCGTCTGACCCGCCATCTCCCCCAGCACCACCTCGGTCTTGTCGGGATCGTGGCACCCGGACTGCCCACAGGTCTGGTCGACGGGAGCGAACCTGTGGACCTCCTGGCCATGGCACGTCACGCACGTCACGTCCTGGAGAGCGCTGGTGTCCGCCTCGAGATGAACGCGATGTCCCGCGGTCGAGGAGATGCGCTGCCAGGTGGAATCGGGATCCTCCGTGATGTGGCATTCCGCGCAGATCCCGACGGGGACCGGGGCGTGTTCACCGATCTCCTGCGGCCTGTCCTCGACCCACAGATACAGCTGGCGGGCGCTGGCGAAGATCGATTGCTGATGACAGTCGTGGCAGCTCAGCTCCGAGTGCTCGCTCGACTGGAACCGCTCGAAGGGCTCGTTCATCACGTGGCACGAATTGCAGAAGTCGTTGTCGTGCTGCATGTAGTTCCAGAGATAGGCCCCCGTCGCCGCGCCCGTGATCAGAAACACGCCGGCGACCCCCGCCAGCCCCCACTTGAAGCGCGGACCGCGCCGTCCCCACCATGCCGAGATCTGTCGTCTCCGCCACCAGATCAGCGCAGCCAGCGCCAGGAGGATCACCAGTCCTACGACGCCGCCCAGCTTCTGGACCAATTGCGGAACGCCGGCAAGCGCCCACTTCGCCGCCGCATCGAGCCAATCCGGTGTCGGGGATTCCATCCGCTCCCGCACGTGCTCCTGAATCGTCGAGATCATGGGGCGACCTTCATTGGGTCGGGTTGGCCAGGTAGCCGATCGCGGTGAGCAAGATCATGTAGACGACGAGCCCTATCCCCACCCGGGTCACGATACGCGAGCGCTTTCCTCTGCCCTCCGGATCGTAGATGGGAATCAACAGCATGAAAATCCCCAGGACGGTGAAAGCCAGGATTCCGAGAAGCTCGCCCTCGATGATCCAGAGGACATGGGCGGGCAGGTACTTCAGAGTCTGGAACATGAACATGAAGTACCATTCGGGCTTGATTCCCGCGGGTGCAGGAGCGAAGGGATCGGCCTGTTTGCCGAGCTCGATCGGGAAGTATGCCGCGAGGGCGGCCAACACCGCCAGGGCCGCCAGCCAGCCGACGAGGTCACGCATCAGGAAATTCGGAAAGAAGGGCATCGTCCGCCGGCTCGCGTGCCCTTCCTCGTCCGGCGGAGTGCTCATGCCGTGTCGTTGCACGAGATAGAGATGGAGGCCGAGAAAGAAGGTCGTCAGCGCGGGCAGGACAGCGACGTGAACCGCGTAGAAGCGGGTCAACGTCGCGCCAGTCACGTCATCGCCCCCCCGCAGGATTCGCAAGGCCAACCCACCGACCAGAGGGACGACCCCTACGATCTCGGTCCCCACGCGAGTCGCGAAGAAGGCCAGCTCGTTCCAGGGCAGCAAGTACCCCGTGAACCCGAACGCCAGGGCGAGCCCCATTACGATCGCGCCGGAAATCCAGGTCAGCTCGCGCGGTTTGCGATAGGCCTTCAGGAAGAGCACGCTAAAGAGGTGAAGGAAGGCAGTGAAGATCATCAGATTCGCCGACCACGAGTGAATCGATCGCATCAGCCAGCCGAACTTCACCTCCGCCATCAGGAACCGCACCGACTCGTACGCCTCTTCCGCGCTCGGCCGGTAGTAGAAGAGGAGCAAAACTCCGGTGACGACCTGGATGATGAACAGGAATAGTGTCATCCCGCCGAGGTAGTACCACACGGTATGACGGTGGATCGGGATCTCCTTCTTTTTCGCGATTCGACGGGCTTCGGTCAGGCCGACGCGTTCGTCGAGCCAGTATTCCACCTCGTCGAGGCGGCGCTGCAAATCCTCTCGGTCAGGCACTGCGGTCCACGACGATCTTGTCGCCACGCACGTTGACCTCATAACGCTCGAGAGGCTTCGGCGGTGGGCCTGCCACATTGGTTCCGTTCAGGTCGAAGTGGCCGTTGTGGCATGCGCACCAGATCTCTGCCAGGTCGGGCCGATACTGCACGATGCAGGAGAGGTGCGTGCAGGTGGCGCTGAAGGCCCGCAGCTCGCCGGACGCGGTCTTGATGAGAAGACCCGCGGTGCTTCCGAACTTGAAGATCCTCCCCGTGTTGGCCGCCAGGTCCCCGGGGCCGAAGTCGAGCGTGACGGACGAGGCCGCGGACTCCCCCGCAGCGGGTGGGATCACATAGCGGAGGACCGGATAGACCACGGCCAGGATGAGACCGGCCGCGCTCGTGCCGATGAGCCAGTCCAGGAATTTCCGGCGATCCGTTCCGCTCGCACGTGTTTCCTCAGCCATGCCGGCTCCCTCCACGGGTTTCGTCCGCGCGCGGCGCGGGTGCGCTCCTGCTCTCATAGTCCCGTATCTTCACGATGATTCCCGCGATCAGCACCAGGATGATGAGCGAGGACACAGCCAGACCGATCCTCCGGATGCGGAGGTCGCGGAAGGCCCCTTTCCCGCGCTGCCAGGCCGTGGACGTGATTTCGAGTCCCGCCTCTACTCTGGCCTTCACGGAATCCACGTTCGCGCTGTGCGTGCTGGCTCTGGCCAGGACGATCGCGTTCGTCGCGTCCTCGAGCTCGAACCGCGCCTGGCTGACTTCCAGCCCCGCCCCCTCCGCCAGCCCGAGCAGAGAGTCTGAGCGCGCCCGTTCGATCTTCAGCCGTTCGATCATCGCGCGCATCCCGGCCGCCGCCTGACCCTCGGGCTCGTCGGGTTGGTGGCACTCGATGCAGACCGATTCGCTTCCCTCGCCGAGCATCGCGTCGCTGGTCTCGTGTATGCCGTGATTGTCATGGCAGCCGACGCAGCCGGGCTTGCCGAGTTGCATGAACGCGGCCGGATGGGAGCTGACCTCGAACAAGCCCTGCTGTACGGCGTGGCACTGCCCGCATACGCTTCCGATCCACTCCACCTCGGGCGGGGCCGCGCCATGGTTTCCATGACAGTCGTTGCACGTGGGGGCGGACAGGTCGCCGTTCTCATCCATCGCCTTCCAGTGGACACTGGAGCGGTACTCCGACAGCTGATCGTGGGGAATGTCGTACCCCGACATGTAGGAGGTGTCCGCATGGCATTCGCCGCAGGTGTCCGCGACACGGAGCGGGTGCACGCTGGAGTTGGGGTCGGAGGGTGGTCGGATCGAATGCGCGGTATGGCAGCTCGTGCATGTCGCGACATTATCGTCCCCCAGCTCGAACAGCCGCTGGCCGTGCACCGACGTGGCGTACTCCGCCACCTGGTCGATTCGCAGGGAAGGGTTGTAGCGCTTCATGAACCGGGCATCGGAGTGACATCTGCCGCAGAGCTCGGGGATGTCCTCACGACTCGGCGTGCCGAGATACCCCCTGGTGCGGTCTTTCGCTCGACGGCGATCGAGGATCGTCGAGTCGCCGCCGTGGCACACCACGCAGCCGAGTCCCTTTTCGAAGTGGATGTCGCCAACGTATTCGCGAACGGGGTCCGAGAACCGTCGGTCGTCGATCACCCGATGGCAGCGAAAGCAGCTGTTCTGTTGCTCGAGGACCTGCCCCTGGGCCGCCGCCCGGTCCGGAGTCGCGACGACGGCCCATGCCAGCGCCAGCACGGCCGGCATTCCCCGGCGGACGGCCGCGATCTTCATCGCGGGGAGGCCGTGAGGTAGGACACCAGATGGCCCACGTCTTCGCCCGTCAGGACCGTCCAATCCCGGTCCTCGATTTCCGGGACCGTGATGTGATTGAACAGCGCCGCGAAGGCCTGTGTCCCGGTCGAATAGCGCGCCGGATCGAGCGCCGGGGCGGCACCTTCCACGCGATGACAACCGGTGCACTCTCTCTCCCCCAGCAGCCGGCGGCCGCGATCCGGGCTTCCGGATCCCGCGAAGTAGCCCGTCGCGTACAGGTAGGCCACGATATCGGCCATCTCGGAGGCGCTGAGGTCGGGGATCGTGACCCCGCGCGCGTTCATCTCGCGCGTCATCGCGGGGGCCTTGTTCCACATCGCGGCAGCGAAGTCGATCAGTCCTCCCGGCGAGCTCCGCCCCGCGAGGGCGGGACCGATTCCTCCCCCGCCCCGCGGACCGTGGCAACCGGCGCAGCCCTTGGACGTGAACAGACTCCGGCCCCTGGCCGCCCGACCCGGGAGCACGTAAGTCGACTCGTCCGCCGGGACTCCCCCAGTCGACTCCAGGTAGGCGATCAGGTCGCGAAGTTGACGACCCGTGAATGTGGGCCGGGTGATGCCCCTCGACGCCATCTCCCGGGCCATGGCGGGGCCGTGGTTCCACATGGCTGCCGCTACGGGGATCGGCGATCGGTATCCTCCGAGGAAGTCCAGGCTCGGGCCCACCACCCCTCCGACACCGCCCACCTGATGGCACATGACGCACTGCTTGTCGAGGAACAGCGCGCGCCCTTCGCTCGCATCACCCGGGGGGTCGAAGTAGTCGAGGGTGTAGAGGAACGCGAACAGGTTCCCCGCGTCGCGGGGAAGGAGACGCGCAGGCGCCATCCCGCGCTCCCGCATGCTCGCCGCCATTCGGGGGATGTGGTTCCACATCGTGGCCGCCAGCTCGTTCGGGGAGTGGCGGCCCTGGACCTCCGCCAGATCGGGTCCCCCACGCCCTCCCAGGCCGCGGACGGCGTGACACCCCACACAACCCCTTTCCCCGTAGACCTGCGCGCCCGCCACGGCGTTCTGTGCGGGCTCGACGATCCCCTGAGCGGCGACGAGCGCCGGGACGAGCAAGCCCGCCGGCAGGCCGATGGCGTGTAACGGGAAGAGGAGGAGCCGGAAGGCCGGGATTCTCATCCGGGTGCGCACCTCGCTGGGAGATCCGCCGGAGTCGAACCGAACCCCGCCCCCGCTCCTGCTCGGAGCGGTGGGCGGGGCTGTGGTTCCGCGTGGAATCGCGCGCTCTAGCGCGCGGCCCGCGCGCTCGTCAGCACTCGCTGCAACTCGGCATTCCAGTCCACGGAGCGGTTCGCGGAGACGCCATACTCCTCCTCGACCGCCTCGATGCTCCCCAGGAGGAGCGCCTCGATGAGGAACGGGTTGTGGACCGCCGACCCCCGACCCGAATGCGACCCGAAGGTTGCCAGCTGCTGGTTGAAGAACGCCCCGTCCGCGACCGTGAACGGATCTCCCGAGCTGATCTCCCCACCGGCCGAGCCCAGGTTCGGATCGACCTCCTCGAGCAGGGCGAGCAGATCGTCGGCCGCGCGCTGGATCCGCGTCGTGGCCGCGGTGAGGGCCGAGAACGCGACCTGCTCGGTCGCGTGGCAGGCGCCGCCCGTGCACGCCTTGTACGACCGGGCGGGCGGAGCCAGATCGCACTCCTCGCTGAAGGGAAGAGGCTGACCCTGGGCGTCGAGACACGGGATCGGACCGAAGAAATGGCTGGTCGACTCGATCGTGGTCCCCGGTCTCAACGCATCGGTGATCTGGAACTTCGGCAGGTGACAGGTGGCGCAGAGCCGCGGGTTGCGGTCCGTGCCGTGCGTCCCCAGGATCTGGCCCGGATCGATGTTGGACCCGGGCGGGAACCAGCCGGCATCCCCGATGAGCAGGGGCGCCTGCGGGGCGTGCGGTCCACGCGTCGACGTCGGATCGGGTAGCGCCCGCCGATTGTGGCACCGGGCGCACAGGTTCTCCTCGAGCGCCGGGGTTTCGACCGGGAACCGGAGCTGACCTGGGTGCGTCGCGCCGTGCGGATCGTGGCAGACCACGCACACGATCCCCTGATGCTCCGCATCGTCCTTTTCGAGGTAATCCGCCTCTTCGCCCCACGCCTCCAGGATCTGTTGTCCCCGATGGCACTGTTGGCACTCCGGCCGCCCGGCAGGAGACTCCACCGCCTCGGCGTGCGGCGAGAGCGCCCATTGCTCGGCAATCGGCTGATGCGAGCCACCGTGGCATTCCGCGCACCCGTTGAGGGCCCCATCGACGTCTTCGACCGGCACCGCGATCGACGCGAGCGGGTGGGAGCCGTCCACGTCGGGATTCGAAACGTGCGTGGAGCCCGGACCATGGCAGCTCTCGCACTGCACGTCCTGATAGCGGGGGTCGTGGGTGGAAGCGAACGCGATCTGTCCCTCGGACGCGTTGCCTCGCTCGGTGACGGCATGGCACTCCGTGCAGGACTCCTCAGGACTCGCGCCGATGGCGTCGAACGCATCCGCGTGATTGGTCTCCTCCCACCCGCTCTGCTGGCCGACGTGGCAGTTCCCGCACACGGTGAGATCCACCGAGGCCTCGTCGAAGCCCAGGACTCCGCCCGCCGCCGCGGGGGGCTCTTCGAAGAAGGGCCGCTCGACCTCGATGACCGTCTCGTCCGTGCAGGCGGCGAGGAAGAGCAGGCCGAGGCCTCCCATCAAGAAGCCCGACGAGCGGAGTCGTCCCGCCCGTGGGGCGTGCATGCCGACAGACTTGTATTCGGTCATCGCCATAACCCCCGCATGAATCCGTTTACCCCTCCGCTTCGCGGAGGGCACCCAGACCAGTGTAGTGTCCGCCCCCAGCGCCCGTCTGTCAGGAGGGAGGCGGAACTCCTGTAGGGGGAATTCCCTCCGCGGGCGATTTTTCGCGCTTCACGGTATGGAATGTGGGGCCCCTCCGCAACCCCGTCTCCCCCCCACTAGGAACCGACGGCCAGCCACCAGACGCCGACGGCGATCGATCCGGCCGCACACGCGCCGACCAGGCTCGCGTAGACGCGCCGTCCGCCGCGTGTCGCCCCGCGCCCCGCCAGACCGACCACCGAGGCGAACAGCGTCATCGCCGCGATCGTCCCGATGCCGAACGCCGAGAGGTACGCGCCCGCCGCGGCCCGCGTGGGAAGGGCCAGGGCGGGGAGAATGCCGAGGATGTGGCCTCCACCGGCCGTCCCGTGGACGATCCCCACGGCGAGGGCCGCGCGGGCGTCGTGGAGGTGGCGATGGCCATGTCCGTGGGGAGCCTCTCCGTGGCCATGTGCGTGATCGTGCACGTGGTCGGCGGTTTCCCGGTCGCTCCGCAAGGCCGCCAGCGCCCGCGTTCCTGCCCAGACGCCAATCGCGATCAGGACCACGCCGACCACACGCTCGCTCCACGACGTCAAGGCCTCGACCGGGAGCACGTCCTCCAAGGCGATCGCGGCGGCTCCTACGATCGTCACCCCTGCCGCGTGCCCCAACCCCCAGCGGAAACCGGCCCGCCAGGCCACCCCCCGCCCGCGAGCGGCCAGCGGCGCCACGGCGGCCAGATGATCGGCGCCCGCGAAGACGTGGATCCCACCGGCGAGGAGGCCGACGAGCGCCGCGGCAAGGACGGCGATCACGGGCGGGAAACGCCTTCGAACTGGGGCTCGCGCTTCGCGAGGAACGCCGACAGACCCTCGGCGAAATCGTCTCCGTCGGCAATCCGCGCGAGCTGCGCGAGCTCGGTGTCGAGGTGTACGTCGAGCCCCTCCACTCCGTCTGCGGCGTGCACGAGGCTCTTCGCGATCCCGTACGCGCGGGTCGGCCCCGCGGCCAGACGATGCGCGACCGCCATCACGTCGTCCGCGAACGTCGCGTCGGGGAACACGCTCGTGACGAGCCCGGCGGCGCGGGCTTCCTCGGCTGTCATGCGGGGATTCAAGAGGACGATCTCGAGGGCTCGCCGGAGCCCGACCAGCCGAGGCAGAAAGAACGTGGAGCTCTCGGCGCCGGTCAGGCCGGTCTTGTGATAGGCCCACTCGAAGTGCGCGCTCTCGGCGGCGTACACGAGATCGCACGCCATCGCGATCCCGAAGCCGCCTGCCGCGGCGATGCCCTCGACGGCGGCGAGGAACGGTTTGGGCGCGCGCTTGATCTCGCTGATCGCCGCGTGCAGGTACTCGAGAATCCCCTTGAACGCCTCGCCGTGGCCTCGCTCGGGCTGAGCGCCGGCGGGCAGCAGGTATCCGGCGTCCTCGGCCGCGCCGCGGTCGCGAACGTACTTGAGGTCGGCCCCGCTGCAGAACACGCCGCCCGCTCCGCGAACGACCACGCAGCGCACGGTCTCGTCGCGCGCGAGCTGGAGACCCGCCTTGCGGAAATCCCGCGCCGTCCGGGCATCCATCGAGTTGAATCGCTCGCGCCGATCGATGACCAGGATCCCGACCGCACCCTCTCGTTCCACCCGGATGTGCTCCATCGTCAGACCTCCACCCCGGCGAGGTTCGCTCCGGGGTCGGCCGGGGAACCCCCGGGGGCCGGCCGCGTCGCGCCGATCTCGCCGCGGGCGAACATCCGCGTCGCGCGATCGAGCAGGTCTCCCCATGCGGCGCGCATCATCCACTCCCGGTGAGCATACGCGTAGGCGCTCACGATGTCCTCCGCGCCCCAGCGACGGGCGTCCTCCGTCATGGGATGCACGGGGAACGGGCCGGATCGGACCACGGTCGGCCCCGTGTCGACCTCCTCGGTGACGAGATGGACGGTGGAACGGGTTTCGCGCGCGCCGTCGGCGATCGCGTCCCGCGTGGACCTGAGTCCCCTCCAGCGCGGCCGTCCATCGGGACCCAGGAGGCTCATGTCGCTGTCGTGCACGCTGACGATGCGGTCGGCGTACGCGATGAGCATCGGCTCGGTGAGCACCAGGAGGTAGGACGAGAGGACGACCAGCTCGGGGCGGTGCTCGGCCAGGATCGTCACGGTTCTCCCATCGTACGCGCGGCGAGCCACACGCGAGGAGAGGCGAGCGCCGCACGTCCGGTGGAAGAGACGCGCGTCGTGCACGGTCACGGGCACTCCGGCTGCGGAAAGCTCCGGCAGAGCCTCGCATTCCGCCGTGGTGGTGACTGCGGCCACGAGCTCGTACTCCGCATCGGGCTCCCGGCCGGCATCCAGCAGCCGCTCGAGGCCCGGGGCGCGGCGCGAGCAAAGGAGCGCCACCCGCAGGGGCCGGCGAATCATCAGCATATGCGCGGGAGCGGCTCGCCCTCGGGCTCGGTCACGAGCCTGCGGCCGAAGCCCGTGTCGAGGATCACGCGGCCGACCTGCTGAGCGATGCACTCGCCGACGATCGCGGCGTCGGCGCCCCGCGGATGGGTGCGCAGCGCTTCCAGCACGGCATCGGCGGCTTCGGGTGCGACTCCCAGGATCGCCTTGCCCTCGTTGGCGATGTGGAACGGATCCAGGCCCAGGACCTCGGCGGCCGAGCGAACCGCGGGCGAGACCGGCATGCGGTCGGCCTCGATCACGATCCCCACTTCGCTCTTCTCCGCCATCTCGTGGAGCGCGCTGGCGACGCCCCCTCGCGTGGGGTCCTTCATCGCCCGGACAGCACCCGGCGCAACCTCGAGCGCCCGCCGGACGAGGCCGTTGATCGGCGCCACGTCCGAACGGAGACCCTCGTCGAAGGCGAGCCCGTGTCGCGCGGCCATCAGCGCGATGCCGTGGTCGCCGATCGTGCCGGTGATGAGGATCCGGTCGCCCGGGGCGAGGCCACAGTCGCGCACCACGCTGCGCGCCAGCGCGACGCCGGTCGTGTTGATGACGATACCGTCGAGCTCGCCGCGTCCCATGACCTTCGTGTCCCCCGTCACGACCGTGGCTCCGGCCTCCCGGCACGCCGCCGCCATCGAGGCCTGCACCCGCTCCAGGTCGGCTAGCGAGAACCCCTCCTCGAGCACCACGGCGCACGTCAGGCCGAGCGGCTCGGTCGCACCCATCATCGCGAGGTCGTTGACCGTTCCCGAAATCGACAGCCGCCCGATGTCGCCGCCCGGAAACTCCCAGGGGTGAACGACGTGCGAGTCGGTGGTCACGACGAGCCACCTGTCGCCGATCCGGATCGCGGCGCCGTCGTCCATCGCCTCGAGCCCCACGGATTCGACGTCGCCGCTGGGGTATCCGGCGGCCAGCGTGCCCTCGACCAGCGCGCGCATCGCGCGCCCGCCGGCGCCGTGCATCAAGGTCACGATCCGCTCCTGGGGCCGGCGGGGCGCGAGTGCCGCGCGGGGGGTCTCGATCGTCGTCGGTCTCATAGCTCGGGATGTCCTCCATACTGATGCCATATCTTGCACGTGCCCTCGTTGCTCACCATGCACGCACCCACGGGGTTGCCCGGGAGACACTCCTTCCCGAACAGATCGCAATCCGACGGCCCCGCGACCCCGGCCATGATGTCGCCGCAGATGCAGCTCTGGAGAAGCTTGTGGGGCGCGTGGCCCCAGAGCGGCTTGAGGTCGATGTCGAACCGCAGGCGGGCGTCGAGCTCCGCGAACTCATCGCGCAGGCGCAGGTTTCCGTTGGGGACATGGGCGATCCCGCGCCAGTTGCCGCCCGTGGCCCGGAACACCCGCCACAGCCGCTCCTGAGCGACCAGATTCCCCTCCGCCGTGACGCAGCGCGGGAACGTGTTCGCCACCGCGGCGGATCCGTCCCGGATCAGCTCGACCAGCTTGAGCAGGCCGGCCAGGATGTCGAGCGGCTCGAACCCCGCCACGACGACCGGGATGCCGTGCCGCTCGACGAACCGCTCGAAGATCGCCGAGCCGGTGATCGTCGCGGCGTGGCCGGCGGCGAGGAAGCCCTCGACGTTCGTGCCGGGCATCTCGGCCACGATCTCCATCACGGGTGGGATGTACTTGTGGGCCGAGAGCACCGAGAAGTTCGCCGGCATGTCCTCCTCGAGGACCACGGCCGCCGTCGCCACCGCGGTCGTTTCGAACCCGCTGGCGAAGAACACGACTTCCTGGTCGGTGTCGCGCGCGAGGTCGATCGCCTGCGAGGCGCTGTAGACGACCTCCACGCGGCCTCCCTGCGCTTCGGCCTCGGCCAGCGACATCGCGGTGCCGGGGACCTTGAGCATGTCCCCGTAGGTGGCCACGACCTTGCCGTCCAGTGCCAGCGCAACCGCCTCGTCGACTTCGGGCATGTCGGTCACGCAGACCGGGCACCCGGGACCCATGATGACCGAGAGCCGCCGGGGCAGCGCCGAGCGCAGACCGAACTTGGCGATCGACTGCTCGTGGCTGCCGCAGACGTGCATGACCGAGACCCGGTCGCGGCCGATCTCGTCGAGCACGCGCTCGATCGCCGACGTCAGCGCGCGCGCCTTGACGGGATCGCGGAACTTGAGCTCCGCGACGTCGTCCCGGGCCAGCGTCTCAGCCACCGGCGAGCGCCACGGTTGCGCGCGAGGCCTCGATCTCGCCCCGCACGTCGTCCGCCATCATGTCCCCGCCGGCTTCCCGCAAGAGGATCTCGTAGAGCGAGAGCGTCTCCTGGATGTCACCCGCGGGGATCTTCCGGATCGCGAAGCCCACGTGGTTGAGGACGTAGTCTCCTGGCCCCACCGCCTCGTCGATCACGTCGAGCCGGGTCTCGCGCCGGACGCCGAAGAAGTCGACCAGCGCCACCTGGCCCTCGACCGAGACGACCTTGCCGGGCACTCCGAGGCACATGCTTCAACCTCCCTGAAGGATGCAGGCGGCGATCGCGGCCTGGCCGTAGCTGATCGCGCCGTCGTTGGGTCCCAGACGCCGGGCCAGTAGGGGCTCGAGCCCGGTGGACTCGAGCCCCTGGCGCACCGCCCACAGCATGCGCGCGTTCTGGAATACCCCGCCGCTCAGGGCCACCCGACGGAGTCCCGCGGCTTCGGCGGCACGCCGGGCGAGCTCCACCGTCGCGACGGCGACGCTCTCGTGGAATCGGGCGGCCAGATCTTCGACTCGCTGGCCCCTCTGCACGCCCTCGCCGAGCGCGACGAGCAGGGGGATCGGATCGAAGATCCAGCGACCCGGAGCGGCATCGACGAGCGGGAAGGGCAGCGGAGAAGCGGGCCGCCGACCGGCCAGCGCCTCGAGCTCCATCGGCGCCTGGCCCTCGTACCGTGCCACGCGGCGGATCCCCAGGACCGCCGCCGCGGCGTCGAACAGCCGGCCCATCGAAGACGCCAGCGGAGCGTTGAGCCCGGCCTCGATCTGACGCCGAGCGACCTCGATCTCCGCGGCTGGCACGTCATCGAAGGCGGCGGCGAACGCCCCCGCGGCACCCGGCTCGAGCGAGAGGTAGCCGAGCGCCACCCGCCACGGGCGCCGTACAGCCAGGTCGCCGCCCGGAAGCGGGGCGTAGCGCAGCTGGCCCACGCGCTCGTATCCGCGGAGATCCGCGACCAGCACCTCGGCGCCCCACACGCAGCCGTCCTCCCCGTATCCCGTACCGTCGAACGCGAGCCCGATCACCGGATCCCGGAGGCCATGCTCGGCGGCCACGGCGGCCACGTGGGCATGATGGTGCTGCACCTCGATGACGGGCTCGATCCCCAGCTCGGCGGCCACGGCCGTCGACAGGTACCCGGGGTGGAGATCGCGGGCGACAGCCTGCGGGTGGATACGGAAGAGGCGCTGGAACCGGTCGAGCGAATCCTCGAAATGCGCCAGGGTCTCCAGGTTCTCCAGGTCGCCGACGTGCTGGCTCACGTACGCGGCGGTCTCGTGGGCGAGGGTGAACGTGTTCTTCAGGTGCGGGCCCACGGCCACGAGCGGCACGGGCGCGGGAACCGGCAGCTCGAGCGGCAGCGGCGCGTAACCGCGCGCGCGGCGCAGGAAGACCGTCGCGTCGCCCACCACCCGGACCACCGAGTCGTCGTAGCGCGAGACGATCTCCCGATCGTGGAGGAGAAACAGGTCCGCGATCGTTCCGAGCCGCTCGAACGCGTCGCCGTTGGAGATCGCGATCGGCTCGTCGGTCGCGTTACCGCTCGTCATGACCAGCGGCCGCCCGACGCGTTCGAGGAGGCCGTGATGGAGCGGCGTATAGGCCGTCATCACCCCGATCGTGTCGAGTCCGGGCGCGACCGAAGGCGCCAGCCCCGCGTCGTGGCGTTTGCGAAGGAGGACGATCGGCCGCTCGCGGGATCGGAGGAGGCGCTCCTCCACGGTCCCGACCTCGGCCAGGCGCCGGACCTCCTCGAGTCCGCGGACCATGATGGCCAGCGGCTTCGCCTCCCGGCCCTTCCTCCCGCGGAGCGTTCGCACCGCTTCCTCGTCCGTCGCATCGACGGCCAGATGAAATCCGCCCAACCCGCGGATCGCCACGATCCGGCCCACTGTCAACGCCTCCGCGGCCGCGGCGATCGCCCGCTCGTAGTCGCGGCCACCGAGAGGAGTTTCGGCATCCTCCCCCGCAATCCACAGTCTCGGTCCACAGGTGCCGCAGGAGTTGGTCTCGGATCGGTACCGGCGACCCGCCGGGTCCTCGTACTCCGCCCCGCAGGACGGGCACTGAGGAAACGCGCGCATGCTGGTCCGCTCGCGGTCGTACGGCATCGCCTCGATGATCGTGAAACGCGGACCGCAATCGGTGCAGGTCGTGAACGGATAGCGGTATCGGCGGTCCGTGGGATCGTCGAGCTCGGACGCACAGGCGGCGCACAGGGCGACATCGGGGGAAACCGGCTGGCGGCGGTTCGGATCGTCCGCGCTCACGGCGATCGTGAACCCGACGAGGCCGGTGGGGGGCACCGGGTCTACCCTCACCGTGTCGAGCCGCGCGAGAGGCGGGGCCTCGGCCTCGAGCGCGATGACGAACGCGTCGATCGCGTCGGCAGTCCCCTCGACCGCGATCTCGACGCCACCCGCCTCGTTCCGGACCCAGCCAGCGAGCCCGTTGCGGAGGGCTAGCCGGTGGACGAACGGACGGAAGCCCACCCCTTGGGCCACGCCGGTGATCGCCACCCGCGCGCCGCTGCCGGTTCGGGCCGTCGCAGGGCCGCCGTTGCGGGCGGCGAGAGAGGATGCCGTCGCCGCCATCACGCCACCAGGGCGCCCGTCCGTTCGCGCAGGAACCGGAACCATGGCTCGAGCCCGTCCCCCGTCTTGGCCGCGGTCATGAAGACCGTGAGATCGGGATTCACCGAACGGACGTTGGCGATCGCCAGCGGCAGGTCGAAGTCGAGGTGGGGCAGGAGGTCGATCTTGTTCAGGATCGCGTACCGCGCCTCGCGGAACGCGAGCGGGTACTTGAGCGGCTTGTCTTCCCCCTCGGTCACGGAGAAGACGACGATCTTCGCCTCCTCGCCGAGATCGAACTCCGCCGGGCAGACGAGGTTTCCGACGTTCTCGATGAACACGAGCCTCACCTCGCCGAGATCGATCGCGTCGAGCGCCGCGGCGATCTGCGCTGCGTCGAGATGACACCCCCCCTCGCCGGCGACGACCGCAGGTACGACCCGGTTCGTCCAGCGAGCCAGGCGCTCGGCATCGTTGAGCGTCCTGGGATCCCCGGTTATGACGGCGATCGGGATCTCCTGGTCGAGCTCCTGCAGAGTGCGCTCGAGGAGCGTGGTCTTCCCCGACCCCGGGGACGAGATCAGGTTGAACGCCGTCACGCCCGCTTCCTGCAGCCGGCCCCGGACCTCCTCGGCCAGACGATCGTTCCGCTCCAGGATGTTCTTCTTGACCTCGATCGTGCGTACGGGCATGAGCGGTTCCTTTCTACGGAATGTTGGCGTTCTCGAGCTCGGGGTCGTCGAGCTCGACCCATTCGAGCCTGAGGGCCGAGTCGTCCGTTCGTCGGATCACCGTCCGGGCGGCGCGGAACGGTGGATGGGCCAAGAGGGTGTCGAGACAGAAGGCGAGGTTGTCGGCCACGACGCCGGAGCGGTTGCCGACCTCGAGCCCCATGCGGGTCACGCGCGGCAGCGCCTCCGCGCCGACCTGTTCCTCGGCCAGGCGGCACACCTCGAGGGCTACGCTCATCTCGTGCACGCGACAGGCGCCTCCCGCCGCTCGAACGACGCGTGTCCCCACGCGGCCAGGCGTCCGACGACGCGCAGGAGCAGCGCGTCGAGCGACCGCGCGACGATCGGGGAGAGCTCCGTCCCGAGCTCGATGACCGCGGGCTGGATCCCCAGCGCCGCAGTCCGGACCGGCAGGCAACCCCTGAGGGAGCAGAGCGCCAGCAGCTCCCGCACCCCCACCTGATGCGGGGACAGCTTCGTGTCGAGGTAGCGCGGAATCTCGTTGCCCTCGAGCTCGATCACGGTTCCCGGCGCCCGCTTCGCGTCGATCGCGTCGATCAGGAGCAGTCCCGACGACTCTTCGACCTCGGGCAGCAGGGTGAGGGGCCACGGGCAATCCACCAGCTCGACATCGGGGTCGAACTCCCACCCGTCGCGCAACCGCTCGAGCGCCGCGATCCCGATTCCGTCGTCGGTCATGAGCGAATTGCCCACGCCGACGACGAGCAGGGGTCGACCGGAGACCGGGACGACGCTCATTCCTCAGGCCGATCGTCTTGGTACTTGACGTTGGCCGGGCGAAAGCGCCCTCCGCTGATGATCGAGGAGATGGTGCCCGTCCGCTCGAGCAGATCCACCCGCAGCGCGAGATAGACGTGGATCGGGACGAAGATGATGAACACCCACGTCAGAAAATGGTGGATCAGTCGCGTCGACTGGACGCCGCCGAAGACCCCCGTCACCCAACCGAACCACGTGTAGAACAGCCCGCCCGGATTCGACTGCCCGTACATCGCGAAGCCCGTGAGCACCATGATCAGGGTCACCGCGTAGATCAGCGTGTACGAGATCTGCTGGAGCGGGTTGTGTCCCAAATACTCCGGCTTCTCCTCGGGACGGATGAACAGATACGCGCGGACGGTCTTCCCCAGGTTCACCCAATCCTTCTTCCCGACGGGGAACAACGCCCGCCACCGCTCGAACCGGTTGCCCGCGAAGAGCCAGTAGACGCGCACGATTCCCGTGGCCACCAGGACCCCGGCGGCCACGAAGTGGAGGAACCGCATCCACCCCATCAGGTACGGCGTGTCGGAGGCGCCTCCGCTGACCATGAAGTAGGGCCTGCCGATGTAGAAGCCGGTGACGATCAGAACGACGATCGAGGCCGCGGCCGCCCAGTGCATGGCGCGGATCGGCCAGTGCCACAGGTACACCCAGCGGTAGTTTCCCGGAGAGGCCGGCCCCGGCCGCGGCCCCACGCGCACCGGCGGGGCCCCCGCGCGCTGCCCGGTCACCGGGGTCATTGGACGGTCACCTCGCTCAACACGTTCCCCTCGGTGTCGAGAACGTGAACGCCGCATGCGATGCAGGGATCGAACGAGTGGATGGTGCGCAGGATCTCGATCGGCCGCTCGGGATCGACCAGCGGATGGTTGGAGACCAGGGCCTCCTCGTACGGCCCGCGCTGTCCCTCGGCGTCGCGAGGCGAGCAGTTCCAGGTGCTGGGAACCACGCACTGGTAGCGCGTGATCCTTCCGTCCCGGATCTGGACCCAGTGGCCGAGCGAGCCCCGCGCGGCGTCGCAGAAACCGTACCCCTGGGCGGATTCCGGCCAGGTCGAGGGATCCCACTTCTCGCCGTTGAACGTGGACACGTCGCCGGAGCGGATCCGCTCGACCAGCATGTCGAGCCAGGTCTCGAGCCGCCGCGCGATGAGCACGGTCTCGATGCCGCGGGCCGCGGTGCGCCCGAGCGTGGAGAAGAGCGCCTCGGGCCCCACCTGGAGCCGCCCCAGCGCTTCCCCCACCAGCGCTCGCACGTCTTCGTGTCCCGACGCGTACGCGACGAGCATTCGCGCCAGGGGCCCCACTTCCATCGGCTTGCCGTCGTATCGCGGAGCCTTCATCCAGGTGTAACGCTCGCTGTCCTGGAGATACTCCCAGGGTGGCTCGGGTCCGACGTAGCGTGGCGACGTCTCCCCCTCGTAGGGGTGCAGCCCGACATCCTGGCCGCCCGCGTACTCGTACCACGAGTGGGTCACGTACTCGCGGACCTTCGATTCGTCGTAGGGGACGATCTCGTTCAGGTTCCGATCGAGGATGATCCCCTGCGGGAGGTAGAGAGACCCGAGATCCCGGATGTCGGTCTCGGGGTACTCGCCGACGGCGAAATAGTTGGGGACCCCGCCCCCGATCGCCGCCCAGTCCTTGTAGAAGCCCGCGATCGCGACCAGGTCCGGCCAGTAGACTTGCTCCACGTACACGCGCGCGCGCCGGATCATGTCACGGATCTTGGTGATCGACTCCGCGTTGATCGTCTGGGCGTCGTCGAGGTTGATCGCCGACGCCATGCCGCCGACCAGGAAGTTGGGGTGCGGGTTCTTGCCGCCGAAGATCGCGTGAAGGCGAATGACGTCTCGCTGCCAGTCGAGGGCGTCGAGGTAGTGCGCCACCGCGAGCAGGTTCACTTCCGCCGGCAGCTTGTACGCGGGATGGCCCCAGTAGCCGTTGGTGAAGATCCCGAGCTGACCGCTGTCGACGAACTTCTTTACCCGATCCTGGACCTCGCGGAAATACGTTTCCGAGTTGTTCGGCCACGGGGAAATAGACCGCGCGATCGTCGCAGTTCCCGCCGGATCGGCGCTGAGGGCGCTCACCACGTCCACCCAGTCGAGTGCATGGAGGTGGTAGAAGTGGATCACGTGATCCTGCACGGTCTGCATTCCGTGCACGAGGTTGCGGATCAGGACGCCGTTGGGTGGCACTCGGATATCGAGTGCATCCTCGACCGCGCGCAGAGAGGCCAGCGCGTGAACGACCGTGCAAACGCCGC
Organism: Gemmatimonadota bacterium; assembly: GCA_035699465.1. Lineage (GTDB taxonomy): Bacteria > Gemmatimonadota > Gemmatimonadetes > JACCXV01 > JAHWKZ01 > JAICNR01. The sequence goes on along the minus strand of DASSPT010000173.1, from coordinate 2,954 downwards.
AGATCCGCTGCGTGAACGCCCAGGCGTCGCGCGGGTCACGGCCCTGCATGATGATCTCGATCCCCCGGAACTGAGTGGCCGACGCCCATGACTCCGCGATGCGCCCGTTCTCTTCCTGGACCTCGATCCGAAGATGTCCCTCGATCCGCGTGATCGGGTCGACGACGAGCTTCGTCCGCGCCATGCTACACCTCCTCCTTGTCGATCTCGTCGGGCTTGTGCCTGGCGCGCTGGACGCCCGTCACGACCGCATGGGCGGCCACGCCGGCCGCCGCCCCCACCGCCAGAGCGGCGCCGACCACGTCCGCTGTGCTCTCGATGCCGAAGCCGGCGATCCCCGGGAGTCGCCCATAGAACGGCGTCATCGTGTCCCAGAAGTGGCGCTCGGTGCATCCGATGCACGGATGGCCCGCGCCGATGGGCCAGTCGGTGCGGTCGTTCCACTGGATGATCGGGCACGGCGAGAACGTCACCGGTCCTTTGCATCCGACCTTGTAGAGGCACCAACCCTTGCGGGCGGCTTCGTCGTCGAAGGCTTCGACGAACTGGCCGGCATCGTAGTTGGCGCGCTTGGGGCAGTTGTCGTGGATCCGCACGCCGTACGCGAACAGCGGCCGCCCATCGGCATCCAGCTCGGGCACGCGGCCGAACGTGAGGATGTGCGCGACGGTAGCCGTGACCACGTCGCCGATCGGCGGACATCCGGCGATGTTGACGACCGGCTTGCCGGTCACGATGTGACCGACGCCGACGGCCTCGGTGGGATTGGGATTGGAGGCCTGGATGTTGCCCCAGTGTGCGCACGCCCCGATCGCGACGACATGCGCCGCGCCCTCGGCCGCCTCTCGCAGGATGTCGACGGCGGGCCGGCCGGCGATCATCGTGTGGATCCCGCCCTCGGCCAGCGACACCCCCCCCGTCACGAGCAGGATGTAGCTGCCGCGGTTTTCCTCCATCGCGTCGTGGAGCGCAGCCTCGGCCGCGTGGCCCGCGGCGGCCATCAGGTTCTCCTGGAAGTCCAGCGAGAGGAGGTCGAGGACGAGATCGCCGATCGTGGGGTCCGCCGTGCGAAGGACGGACTCGGTGCACCCGGTGCATTCCTGAAGCGAGATCCAGATGGCGCTCGGTCGCCGCTGCTGGGCCAGTGCCTCCATGATGCTGGGCCCCATCAAGCTGCCGAGGCCGAGCATCACGCCCAGGCGGCTGCAGAATCCGAGAAACTCGCGACGCGAAATCCCGCGACGCTCGAGGTGCTCGCCGAGCGTCTCGCCGAGCTCCCACGGGTACGAATCAGGGATGATCATGGCCACCTCTCTCGGAGCGGAACGTTCGGGGAAGGGCTCGGGGAAAGGCGGCCGAACCCTCGATGGGGATTCGCGCTGGACCCAGCCTATCTCGGGTAACCAGGCGGATCTGTAGGGCATATCCCGGCGGGGGCTGTGGTGAAAATTCCGGCCCGGGGATGGGGACGCTCGCAGGACTCGAGCTGCTCGCGAGAAGCGGCATCGAACGCGGCCAGCGCGTTCGTCACCCCTTCGTTCTTCGGGTGCGCCTCGACTTGCCGTACTTCGACGCGGTATATGAGAGTGAGCTGCCTGCTCGCGGGCGCTGAAGCGGAACGTTCTTGGATGGCGTGGAAAAATGGAGTGGCTCAAAGCCTCGCCGTTCAGTCAGGCGATTCTCGCCCGCACTGACCGTCGTCGGTCTTCTGAAGACCGGTCGAGCCGACTCTTCTCGGGGCCGATGAGAGCGGATCCACCCCGGATGCGCGACGGCGCGGACGCCGAAAACGCCCGCGCCGCGCGGGATGCGAGTGGAACTCCGGTTCAGTGTACCGGGATCTCCTTCGGCGTCTCGGCCTCGACCTTGATCGGAACGTGGATCTCGAGCACCCCGTTCTCGAAGGTCGCCTTGACCTCGTACTCCTCCACCGGGTTCGGCAGGGCGATACGGCGGGTGAACGTGCCGTAGAACGCCTCCTGGCAGAGATAGTTCAGCTCCTCGATCTTCTTTTCGAGCTTCCGCTCCCCCTCGATCATCAGGACGTCGTCCAGGACCTTCACCTTGACGTCCTTCTTCTCGATGCCGGGGAGGTCGAGTCGGATCACCATCTCTCCGTCCTTCTTGTAGACATCCAGCGTGGGCAGCCAGCCCTCGCGCTCCGTCATACCGAAGGCCGGGAAGGGCCGCGCCAGCGAACCGAACAGCGCGTCCATATCGCGGCGGATGCTATCGATCCCCGGGAACAACTCGAACTTGCGGAGTCCCCACGGATTGGCCTTCATCGGGACTGCCATCTGACTCCTCCTCGACGCGACTGCGCGCGTCGATCTATTTGCATCGGGCCGGCATCGGCCGTCGGGCCGCCTCGCGGGCGCCGTCCCTGGTATCTCGGGAGCCGCGAGTCTCCAAGCTCTATTCTAGGATGCACGATCGAGGTTGTATGTCAGGCGTTTCCCGGTTTCGCCCGTACGGCTTTCCCGATCGCTTGATCCGCCGGCGAGTGCCTTCCTATCGTACGTGTCCGGATAACCGGCGACATCTTCCTGGAGTATGTCTTTGCTCGAGCATTTCGGACGATCGCTTTCAGGGCTTCCCCGGCCGGCTTTGCCCTGCCTCGCCGTCCTCGTCTTCGCGGGGACGGTTCGCGCCCAGGACGCGCGTACGGTCGACCTCGCGCCGGGCATGACGATCGACCGGTCGGTCCGGGTGCGACCCGGCGTGTACTTCCTTCCGGCGCCCGCCGACGCCGCCGCCGCGGCGATCACGATCCGCGGCGACTCGATCGTCGTCGATATGATTGGGGCGGTATTGCTGGGCGCCGCCCCCGCCGCGCCACCCGACTCGTTCGCGGGCGTAGCGATCCGAGTGGAGGGTGGCGCGGGTGTGACCGTGCGAGGCGCGACCGCCCGGGGCTACAAGGTCGGCCTCCTGGCGCGCGGCACGCGCGGACT
>DASSPT010000172.1:0-6388 GCA_035699465.1 Gemmatimonadota bacterium | reverse complement strand
GAGGAAGCAGGCGCTCGCTGGCGGCGGCGATGCCGGTGAGCGCACCACGATGGTCGACGGCTTCCAGGTACTGACCCTCCGCGCCCACCCCGTCTCGATGGACGATCTGCGCGCGATCGGCGACGCGGTGCGGAACCGTCTCGCGTCAGGGGTCGGCGTGATCGGCGCGGAGATGGAGGGCAAGGCGCACCTCCTCACGGTCGTGACCGACGATCTGATCAAGGCCGGGAGGCTCGACGCGCCGCGGGTCGTCCGCGAGCTCGCCGCGTTCATCGGCGGGGGCGGCGGCGGCAAGAAGCACATGGCGCAGGCGGGGGGCAAGGACGTGGGCCGGATCGACGAGGCGCTCGAACGGGCACCCGAGATCGTCGGCGGTCTGGTGGGCGAGTGAGCTCCGCCAGGAGCACGGCGCCACCGGCGGCCGTCGACGCCTTCGCGGAGGCGCTCGCGAGCTGGCTGTCCGCGTTCACGATGCCGCAGGAGCTCTCCGCCGAGATGGCCTCGTGCTGCTCGGCCGGCGCGCCGTGGGCGGCTGCGCTGGCGGGCACGTCGGTCCGGCGCGTCGGGTGGACTGAGAGAGACGCGCTCGCGTGGGGGATCGCGATCGGCGCGCTCGCGGGCGCGCTGGAGGCGGCGCGCCGGAGCATCGCGGCGAGCGAGGAGCGCGCGGTCGACGCAGCCGGGAGCGATGACGCGGCGAGCGCGGAGGGCAAGGCCAGGACCGCGGACGGCCCGGCGCTACCGCTCCTCGCGTCCGACGGGCTGATCGCCGGCGCGCACGAGGCGCTGTCCTCGCTCGACGCCGCGCGACTGGCCCTCGCATTCCAGGCGCTCGCCGCCGCGTTCGGCGACGGCGGGCCATGGAAGCACCTGGGCTCCGAGTGGCCGCGTCCCGCCTGGCCCGCGGTGGTCGCGTGCGGCCTGGGTCCGGCCGGCGCGGAGGATCCCGGGGGACCGTGGGACGAACTGGCAGGCGCCTGGCGAAGGGCGTTCGCGGGCCCGCCGGGCGCGGCGCCGGAAGCGCGATCGGCGGAAGACGCCAACTCCGTCACGGAACCCGACCCGCGCCTGAGCGACCATCCGGACGCCGATCACGACACGAACGAGCTCTTCGCGCTGGCGGCGCGCGCGGCGCGCGGCGTGGATTCCGGAGAGGGCGATGAAGAAGGCTTCTGAGCGGCCGGCCGCGGTCCCCGCCGGCGGCGGCCTCGCCGAGGCGGCCGCGTCCCTGAGCGAGGTGACGAGCGCGCTCGCGGCGGAGGCGGGACCCGCGCTCGAGCGGATCGCCGCGGGTTGCGTGGCGGCGCTCGAAAGCGGGCACAAGATCCTGTTCGCCGGCAACGGTGGCTCCGCGGCCCAGTGCCAGCACCTGGCCACCGAGCTCACCTGCCGCTTCACCCACGACCGGATTCCCTACGCGGCGATCGCGCTGACGACCGACACCTCGTTCCTGACGGCGTGCGCGAACGACTATTCGTTCGACGACGTCTTCTCGCGCCAGGTCGAGGCGATCGGCCAGCCCGGCGACGCGCTCGTGCTCCTGTCGACCAGCGGCCGTTCGGAGAACGTCGTCCGCGCCGCGCGCGCCGCCGGCGAGCGGGGGATGGCGACGTTCGCGTTCACCGGCCGCGGCGGCCCGCTGGCCGAGGCCTGCGACGCCTGGGTCGCGGTTCCCTCAGACGACGCGGCGCGGATCCAGGAAGCGCACCTCCTCCTCGGACATGCCCTGTGCGCGGCGATCGAAACGCGGCTCGGGGGCTTTCGCTAGCTCGTCCACGCACGTCCATCTGTAACGCCCGGTTCAGGTCCGGGCTCGCGCCAGGAGCGCGAGCCCGACCAGGCCGAAGATCCCGTTGGCGAGCCAGGCGGCGGCGACCGGCGGCAGGCCGCCGCCGTAGCCGATCCCCTGGCCGACCCTCAGGAACCCCCAGAAGATGATCGTCAGGAAGAGCGCGAGGCCGAACCCGACCGTGCCGCTCTGGCGGCTGGCGTGGGAGGCGGACCCGACCAGGGCGATCCCGAAGATCAGGATCACGAAGTTCGCGAACGGGTAGGCGATCTTCATGTGGAGGTCTACCATCTCCTGCCGGGTGTCGGCCCCCAGCCGCTCGCGGTCCTCGATGTAGCGGACCAGATCCTCGTAGCCCATCTCCTCGGGCTCTTTGCTCTCCACCAGGAGTTCCTGCGGGGAGTCCGACAAACCCGGAGAGCGCAGGATCATGAACGTGTACATGCGCTCGTCGATCGGCCTTGTAGTCACCGCGGCGCCGGCTTCCGCGGAAGTGTCCGCGCTCGCATCCGCGACCCTGCGCGCCGTATCCGCCGCCATCGAATCCGCCGAGTCAACCGTCGCGGAATCCGCCGCGGCGGCGTCGCCCGGGAACACCCGCAGCTCGCCGTTCTGAAGCACCCACATGCCCCTGCCCGGCTCCCACGACATCTGCGGGGCGTTGATCCGCACGAAAGTCCCGTCCTCCATCTCGCGCTGGATCTCCACCTGGTCCGCAGACCCGCCGCCCGAGTCGTTGACGAACATCGAGCGCACGAGGTACGTGTATCCCTCGGGGTTCTGGTACACGAAGTTGCCGCGGAAGTCCTCGAAGTCGGCGGGCTGGTCGAGGATCTCCTCCTCGTACACTTCGTTGCTCTGCTCGTTGAGCCGCGGCACGACGGTCTCTCCGAGAAAGAGAACGCCGACCGTCAGGGCGAGACCGAAGACCATGAGCGGCAGCGTGATGCGGTAGAGGCTGAGGCCGCTCGACTTCATCGCCGTGAGCTCGCCGTGGCGGCCCATCTCGCCGATCGAGATGATGGTCGCGATCAGGACGGCCATGGGAAGCGTGAGCAGCGTGTTGTAGGGCATCTGCAGCAGATAGTACCGGCCGACGGTGGACCACGGCGTGTCGTGATCGATGTACACGTCGACGTGATCCATGATGTGGATCAGGACGAAGATCACGGTCAGGGCGGTGAGCGCGAGCGCGAGCGTGGCGAAAAATCGCCCCGTCACGTAGCGATCGAGCCGGCGCAGGAACAGCATCAGAGCGTGTTCGCGCCCTGCGCCACGGGGGCGCGCGATTCCCGACTCGTGGGCTCGTCGCGACCAGGGCCGCCCAGCCTGCGCGGCCACCAATCGGGCAGCCGCCAGCGACGCCCCGCGGTCTCGCGCGCGGTCCGTCGCAGGAGCCAGGCCCCGAAGGCGAAGAAGACGATGTTCGAGATCCACATGCCCAGCCACGGCGGCAGCAGACGCCGGTCGGCCAGGTTCTCCCCGCCGGTCAGCGCCAGGTAATAGAAGACGAACACGAGGGTGCTCATCCCCATGGCGAAGCCGAGACCTCCGCGCCGGGCGCGAACGCCGAGCGGAGCGCCGATCAGGACGAACACGAAGCAGGCGACGGGAATCGCGTACTTCTTGTGGTACTCGACCAGGAACTTGTTCCGCTGCCGAGCCGCGTAATCGATGCCGTCGTGAAGACGCGAGACCATCGACATGCGGTAACGCTGCTCGTCCAGCGTGCGGTCGAACCCGATGTCGCGGTCTTCGACGATCGCCGGAGCGAGACTGTCCGTTCGGGCCGTCATAGCCGAGGAGTCGATGCGCGCGACCGCCAGGGTATCGTCGAACAGCGTGGCGATGTGCCGCTCCACCGACCGCGCCAGCTCCCCGCGCGCCGAGCGGATCTTCTGCTCCTCGACGTGCACGTTGTCCATCAGTGTCTCGAGGTTCATCTCGCGATCGCTGCGCATGCCGGCCATCTCGGCGGCGCGCTCGATCTTCGTGCCGACGCCTTCCAGGACGAGCTTCTGCTGTACGAAGCCGAGGCGCTCGTACTCGCCCAGGTTGGAGACGTTGCGGTTGTGGATCGTGCCGTGCCACAGCGTGAGCACGGCGTCCTCGCCCCCTGCCGTATAATCCATGCGTCCGGAGTCCGCCAGGATCGTCCGCTGGATCTGCAGGTCGGTGGTGTCGAAGATCCGCACCCCGTACATCATGTTCGTGGTACGATCGATGCGGTCAGGGAGGATCCGGTACTCTCCCAAACCGGTGGGATCTACGATTCGTTTCTCCTGTAGGACAACCGTCGGCTTGGTCCGCTGGATCTCCATCATCAGCTGGCTGAGCCGATGGTTGCTTTCGGGGAGCACGTTGTCGTTGAACCAGAACGTGATCAGGGTGAGCGCCAGGGCGGCGCCCACGGTGGGAGCCAGGAGCTGGTGGAACCCGACCCCGTTGGCCTGAATGGCCGTGATCTCGTTGTCGCCGGCGAGGCGGCCGAACGCGGCCATGGTGGCCACCAGCACGGCCATCGGGATCGTGATCGCCACCGAAAGCGGTATCGAGAGCACGAACACTTCCACGATGACGTTCGCGCCGAGTCCCTTGCCGGCCAGGTTCTGGAACTGCCGCGCCACCTGGTTCATCAGCATGATGAACGTGAAGACGGTCAGGGCGAAAGCGAAGGGACCGAAGTGCTCGCGAAGTGCGTACGTGGAGAGGGTCCGCGCGCTGAACAGCTCCCGCCAGCGGCTCATCGCGGCGAGCTAGCCGTCGGCCTCCCCTTCCCGGAGGCCCTCACGGCTTGCCTCCGGGGGGGTGAATCCTATATTCAAGCACTCTCTGCCCGTTCTCCTATCCCAAATCCGGAGCGAAGGTTACGGTCCTTTCAGGTCGGTAAATCGCAGCCCAAGCTAACCCCCGTTCGGGACCGTCACAAGCGGACCCCGACGTTCCCTTCTACCCCGGAATGAACCGAACCGCTCCCGCTTCCCCCGGCAGTTTCGGCCTCCTCGTGGCGGTCGTCGCCGCGGCGCTCGCGCTGGCCGCGCCGGCGCGCGCGCAGGAGATCGTGCACCCCCGCACTCCCTCCGTCTCGTTCCGTCCGACGCCGCTGGCCAGCGAGCTGGCCACCCTCCCCGAAGCGCCGAGCGTCTGGTTCGATCCGCGACTCGGCATCGTGACGGAATCGAGTCGCCGCTTCGCGGAGATCACGGGCGAGCGCCTGCCGGTCGTCGACGGGGAGGACCTGCGGCAGTTTCTGTCAGAAGAGCGCGACAGGCACCGCTCGCGGCTCTGGACCGCGACGATCGCCGAGCGGCTGTCGGGCCGGGAGCGGGAGGCGCAGGGTCTCATCCCCGAGCTCGAGAACCCGCTCAAGGTCCCGGCGCCGCTGGCGAAAGTGTTCGGCGTGGGTTCAGACTTCGACGTCCAGGGAAAGCTCCACCTGAGCGCGCTCGGCTCACGCGCCACCCAGAACCCGGACCTGCGCTCCGAGCTCCTGCGGCAGGTGGTGGGAGGCTTCGATCTCGATCTCGACGAGATCCTGGACCTGCGGATCCTGGGCACGGTCGGTACCAAGCTCGACGTCGCCGTCGATTTCAACTCCTCGCGCGAGCTCGAATCCAAGCAGCTAATTACGGCGACCTACACGGGTACCGAAGACGAGATCGTCAAGAAGGTCGAGGCCGGCGACATCCGCGTCCTCCTGCCTCCGTCGCGGTTCCTGGGCGCCGGAGTGGCGCGCGGGACGTTCGGGGCGCAGGCGGTGGCCCAGCTAGGGCCGGTGGACCTGCATTTCCTGGGATCGCGCAAGGAGGGTCAGTCCTCCGTGCGCACGCTGTCGATCGCGCCGCAGGGAGAAGGAATCGAGCAGGAGGTCACCCTCGACATCAAGGACACGCAATTCCTCGACGACCGCTTCTTCCTGCTGTTCCATCCCGACTCGCTGGCTTCGCGGCGGCTGGAATACCCGAATCTCGGCACACGGCTCGCCAGCGTACAGTCGACGCCGACCCCGGGCACACTCAACGTCTGGCTCGATGACGGGAACGTCACCAACAACCGCGAGAACGCCTCCAAGCCCGGAGTGGCGCGCGTCGATCCCACTCACCCCGACACGCTCCCGGATCAGGCGCACACCGGGTTCTTCGATCTGCTCGTCGAGGGCGACGACTACGTCGTCACCGATCAGGTCATCATCCAGCTCAAGCGGCAGCTCGACGATACCGAGGTGCTGGCGGTGTCCTACGAGACGCAGGGTGGAACGCAAGTCGGATCCGAGCAGGGTGAAAGCGAGCTCGAGCTCAAGCTCATCAAGCCGATCAACCCGGATACGCTCGATTTCACCTGGGACTATACGCTCAGGAACGTCTACTCGCTGCGCGAGCCCGACATCCAGCTCACCTCGCTGGACCTGACCATCTATCGCGGGAACCGGGACCTCAAGCAGACCTTCGAGTCTATCGATGGCGAGTCGCGGAAGTACGTGCAGATCTTCGGCGTCAGCGACGCCAACAGCCGCGTCAACGTCCCGCGGATCCTGCGCGATCCCTTCGGCGGGTCGGACTACCTGGTCTTCCCGGCGGTGCGGCCGTTCTTCCAGCCGGT
>DASSPT010000171.1:0-2226 GCA_035699465.1 Gemmatimonadota bacterium | reverse complement strand
CGTTCTATCGAGGCCGGGACCTCGACCGACTTCTGGGAGCGACTGGAGAGCCGGATCTGGCCGGAGGGCGCGCTCACCGTCGTGGACGGCGGACAGTCCGCAGGCCTGAAGGTCGGACGGTGGCACGGGCCGGCGGTGGGTCTGGCCGCGGCCGCGGTGCTCGCGCTGTTCGTGTTCGTCCGCGGATTCGGGCCGGATTCGGCGTCTCGGACACTGGGTCCCCAGCGGGTCCAGGCATCCGTCGTCATGACGGTCCCGGAAGTACCCGAAGAGCCGGCCACCCTGGCGCAGGCCGACACGCAGGACCGGACGGCCGGCGAGTCGCGCTCCCCGTCGCGCTCCCGCGAGTGGACTCGGGTTTCCGCGGAGCCCGCCGATCCGGAGGAGGCCATGCTGGTGCGCGCCGACTCGCGCGCCACGACCGGCTTCGACCGCGAGATCCGCCGGCTTCGCGAGCGCGTCTTCGAGGGAAGCATCGGTCGTGACCGCATGCGCACGTCGCTGTCCACGGCCGGCTGGGTCGAGGACGACGGCTGGGTCGCTCCCGTGCGGCTGGGGGGCGACTGGGCCCGAAGCTCCATCCGTCCCGCCGCGCTCGTCCGGCCCATATCCGCCGTCATGCCCGCCCCCTGGAACGTAGACCAGGCAGTCAGCCTGCCCTGATCCAGCCGGGCCGTTCCACGGGCGGCGTCCCAGAGACCCGCTACGCCAAGAGCGGGGATGTCAACATCGCGTACCAGGTTCTCGGTGATGGACCGGTCGATCTGGTCTATGTGCCGGGCTGGGTCTCGAACCTCGAAGTGGCCTGGGAGCACCCCGGCCTCACCCGATACTACAGGCGTCTGGCGGCGTTCAGCCGCCTCATTCTCTTCGACAAGCGCGGCACCGGCCTTTCCGATCGGGTGGCGCCCGAGCACCTGCCCACGCTCGAGCAGCGGATGGACGACGTGCGAGCGGTCATGGACGAGGTGGGCTCGGAGCGGGCCGTCGTCATGGGGCACTCCGAGGGCGGGAACATGTGCGTGCTCTTCGCCGCCACCCACCCGGAGCGGACCGAGGCTCTGATCACCGTCGGGATCTACGTGAAGCGCGTATGGTCGCCCGACTATCCGTGGGCGCCCACACCCGAGGAGCGCGAGAGATGGCTCGACTCGCTGGCGGCGGGATGGGGCGGAGCGGTGGACATCGCGACGCTCGTGCCGAGCGTCGCCGGAGACGAGGCCTTCGCGCGCTGGTGGGCGCGGTACCTGAGGATGAGCGCGGGCCCTCAGGCGGCGATCGCGCTGGGACGCATGAACACGCAGATCGACGTCCGCGCGGTCCTGCCGACGATCCGCGTCCCGACCCTGGTCCTCCACAGCGTGGGGGATCGGGACGTGAAGGTCGAGGAGGCGAGGTACATCGCCGCCCAGATCCCGAATGCGAAGCTCGTCGAGCTCCCCGGCAACGACCACATACCCTGGACCTCGGAGCAGGACGCGCTCCTCGACGAGGTAGAGGCGTTCGTGACCGGAGAACGGCCGCGCGTCGAGCCGGACCGCGTGCTTGCCACCGTGCTCTTCACCGACATCGTCGACTCGACCGGATGGGTCGGCCGGCTGGGGGATGCGGGATGGCGGGCGCGCCTCGAGGAACATCAGCGGATGGTGCGCGGAGAGCTCGAGCGACACCGCGGGCGCGAGGTGAAGACGACCGGGGACGGCTTCCTCGCGACGTTCGACGGACCGGCGCGGGCGATCCGCTGCGCGTGCGGGATTCGCGACGGGGCGGGGAGTCTGGGCCTCGCCATTCGGGCGGGCGTTCACGCCGGGGAGTGCGAGACGATGGGCGAGGACGTAGGTGGGATCGCGGTCCACATCGCCGCCCGCGTGCTCGACGCGGCGGCGGCGGGCGAGGTCATGGTGTCGCGCACCGTGAGAGACCTGGTGGCCGGCTCGGGACTCGAGTTCGAGGACCGCGGCGAGCGTGAGCTCAAGGGGCTCCAGGGCGCCTGGCAACTGTATGCCGTAGCCTGAGGGCGAAATCGGGAAAGTCCCGACAGACGGCGCCCACCGGGGAGGGGTAGGCTCCAGGAAGGGAGGTGAGCGAAATGTCACTCCAGTCCTGCGAGGCCTGCGGGGTTCCGCTCGATCCGTCCGCGTGGTATTTCCAGCCGGCGAGGCGGCTCTACGATCCGTTCGAGTGCCCGATTCACCCGCCAGTTCCGCGCTGTCCACGCTGCGGCAC
>DASSPT010000170.1:0-16422 GCA_035699465.1 Gemmatimonadota bacterium | reverse complement strand
ACGAGGAACAACCAGCGGAATGCCGCGCCCGCGAGTCCCCCGAGCACCCCGACCAGGCAGACGGCGGTGAAGAACAGCGCGTTCTCGTTGCCGGCTAAGAGCGACCGTAGCTTGCGGGCGAAGACCCGCGTGGGCAGGCCGAGGACCCGGAGCAGCGTGTACTTGCGGGGCAGGACCCGTTCGCGCGCCACGCGCGTATGGTAGCGACCCGCGCGCCGGCGCGCCGTGGGACGACCGGCGACCCGGGAGCTATCGCGCCGTCGGCGCCCTCGGCGTGATCGTCGTCGTCGTCAGCGTCTCGCCGCCCTTCAGGTACTGGAGCGTGAGCGGGCGACCGGGACCGAGCCGGCCGAGCGCGCGGCCGCCCTCTTCACCGACGAACGAGTGCCCGTCGAGGAGGAGCAGGACGTCGCCCGCGCGGATGCCGGCGCGGTCCGCGGGTCCGCCCGCGACCACCCCGGCCACCTTCGGGGGATACTGCCCCCGCCACTCGACGGTGTCGCCCTCCCCGCGCCTCCAGCCGCAGAAGAACCCGCACGTCAGCTCGAGGCCCAGCTCGTACGGCGGCTCGGCAACGTTGAGGACGGGACGGATCAGCAGCGTGTTCCTGTCGACACGCAACGTATCGAGCAGGTGCAGCGTGTCGAACCGGAAGTTGTGATCGAAGTCGAAGTCGAACTCGAACTTTCCGAGCTCGGGAAGATCAAGCTCCATGTCGCGTCCCAACCCTTCCCAATCGAACCCCTCCAGCGATTCGGTGATGCGCTCGCCCAGATCCTCGCCCAGGAGCTCCATTGCGTCGCCGAATCTTCGCACGCTCTCGGGATCGAACGCGAACACCCGCCGATGGACCGGATCGCAGGTCGCTGCCGCCGTGATCGTGACGTCCTTCTCCACCCCGTCACGCCGGATCCTGAGCCGCACGCGGTCGCCGGGCTCGACGCGCGCCAGTCGCCGCGCTGCGTCGCTCGTCGTGCTCAGATTTCCATCCACCGAGACCAGGATATCACCCTCTTCGAGCACGGAATCGGCGGGCGGTTCGAGATCGTGGACCCGAGGCTCGGTCGTGAACGTCTGAAGCAGTCGTCCATCCTCAAAGACAAATCCGCGCAGGCAGCGCCCGGTCGCGCAGCGCAGCTCCTCGATTCCCAGATCTCCCACGGGACGCCGCCCACCTGGGCATTCGCTCTCCTGTGAGAGGGCGGGCGTCGCCAGCGCGAGCGCCAGCGCGGTCATTCCGATCGTTCTACCGATCATGTCTTCCTCCCCGTATCGATCGAGCCAATCGAATCGTGTTCCTCAGAAGCGCACCGTGGGGCCATCGCCGTCGCCGCGCGCCTCGGAGACCGTGTACAGGATGCGGCCCGTCTGCGGGTCGTCTGGACGCAGGCGCACGAGCTCGTAGGCGGCGCCCTGGAGCGTCGACAGCGCCGCGTCGACCCCCTGATCTCGCTCGAGCGGGTCCGCGCGCTCGTCCAGGCGCGAAAGCGCCGAGACGTATGCGCTGCCCGCGCGCTGGACCTCGGTGGCGGCTGCCAACGGGCCCTCCGGAATCGGTGCCGGCGTCTCCGCGCGCGAGGGCTCGCCCCATCTCTGTCCGACGAGGATCCCGCCCGCGAACAGAGCCAGAGCGGCAGCGACCTGGAGCGGCAGGCGCGACACCAGCGGCCTCCGCCGCGCGCCATCCGCGACCGCCGGCTCCGACGCGGTCGCCCGCTCGGCCGCAATCGCCCGCGCCAGATCCGGCCACAGGTCGCGTGCGGGGTCGGCTTCCCGCGGGGCGCGGGCGAGCCGCACTTCCAACTCCCGATCCCTATCGCTCATGCCAACGCCTCCTTCAGTAGCTGCCGGGCCCTGTGGAGCTGGGACTTCACCGTGCCCTCGACGATCCCCATCCGCTCGGCGATCTCCGCGCATGGGTAGCCCTCGAAGTAGTGCAGGATCACGACCTCGCGCGCCCCCTCCGGCAGCGCCGCCACCGCCCGCTCGAGGTCGACGTCGGCGGCCGGCATCGCCCGACCGATCTCGTCCGCGTACCTGTCGAGATCGACCTCGGGATCCAGCCGCGCCTCCGCGCGCGAGCGCATTCGCACCCGATCGAGGGCCGCGTTGACCGCCACGCTGTGAAGCCAGGTGGACAGTCGGCTGTTCCCGTTGAACGATGGCAGCGAGCGCCACGCGCGAACGAACGCGTCCTGGACGATCTCCTCGGCGCCATCCGGATCGCGCGCGAAACGCAGGGCGATCGCGTAGACGCGCCGGTGGTGCTCGCGGTAGATCGCCTCGAACTCGCCCCGCCGATCGTGCAACCGCACCGTCCTTTCCAACGATGAGTCGTCGGTCGTGGACCTGCGGTTGGAACCCCGGTGGCGGGGCTAGCGTTTCCGCCCGCAGCCGGCGATGGCTACTGCTCGGCGGCCTTTGCGGATTCTTCGATGAGAGCCGCCACCTCTTCGTTCCCCTGCTCCCTCGCGGTCACGGCGGGAGTGCGCCCGGCCCTGTTGGCGTGCCGGGGATCCGCTCCGGCCGCGAGGAGCGCCCGGGCCGCCTCCAGCGAGCCGGCCTCGGCGGCGTGGTGGAGGGCGCTGAACCCGGTCCGGTTCTCGGCCTCGATCGGCGCGCCCATGGCGAGCAGCATCTCGATGGCAGGGACCCGGTTGTGCCAGGCGGCCCAGTTGAGGGCCATGCGGCCGTTCGGGTTCCGCCGGACGTCCAGGGAGTCGATCTTCGCGCCCTCGGCGAGCGCCTGCCGGATGCCGAGCGTGTCGCCCGCAATGGCGGAGTCCCACAGACGGCTCTGGGCGTCCTGCGCCTGGAGAGGGGAGCCGGCGAGTAGAGCGCCGGCCGCGAGCGTCACGAGGAGCTGCGCGATTCTGTTCCGCATCCGTCCTCCGATCGAGTGGGAGATGAAGGCTCCAGCCCGGATGTACGAGCCCCGGGACCGTGTGGTTACCGCGTTCGGTCGCCGCCGATTGACCCGCCGGTTTAGTTAGTGTATACTAACCGTTAGTGAACACTTACGAAACGTCCCTTCAGGCGCTCGCCGATCCCACTCGCCGCAGAATATTCGAGCTCGTGCGGACGGGGCCCCGTTCGGTGGCCGAGCTGGCCGCCGACCTGCCGGTCAGCCGGCCCGCGGTCTCCCAGCACCTCGGGGTCCTCGAGCGCGCCCGCCTGGTGAGACACCGGAAGCTAGGAACCCGTCACATCTACCACCCCGATCCGGCCGGCCTGGCGCCGCTCCGTGCGTACGTGGAGTCCCTGTGGGACGACGTGCTGACGGCCTTCGCAGCGTCCGGAAGGGAGAGCGGAGGTCGCGACGATGCCCGAGACGAGGAGTGACCGGATCGCGCCGGTCCGGAAGTCGATCACCGTGCCGTGGAAGCCCGCCGTCGCGTTCCGCCGCCGCCCAATGGTGGCCGCTGACGAGCCACGGCGTGAGCGGGAGCGCGGAGGCCGGCGTGACCTTCGAGGGCCGGGTCGGAGGCCGGGTCTACGAGACCGCGCCCGACGGGACCGAGCACCTGTGGGGCACCGTTACGGAATGGGATCCCCCCCGGCGGATCGTCTTCACGTGGCATCCCGGGCGTCCGGTCGACACGCGGCAGGAGGTCGAGGTGACGTTCCAGCTGGCCGGGGAGGGGTCGCGCACCGATCTCGTGCACTCGGGCTGGGAGCATCTGGGAGAGCGGGCCGCCGAGATCCGCGCGAACTACGACACCGGGTGGGATGTCGTCCTCGGCCGCTACGCGGGTTGAGCGCCCGCGCGGCGCGCCGGTCCGAACGTCAGCGAGGGATCGCCAGGTCGGTCGTTCCGGCGACGATCTCCACTTCCCCGGTCTCGATGGGCCGCAGGTAGACGGCGATCCGGTAGTCACCGTCGGGCAGCTCGGTTCCTAGGACGTCGTAGGCCGACGCGGTCGGGGTCGGGATCTCCCGCTCCTCGCCCGGGCCGAGTTCGATCGGCACGAGCGCCATCGTGCACCCCAGGCCCCCCGCCTGATCCCACACCGGTGCGCCCCCGTCGGTACGATATGCGCGGAGGAGCGCCACGCAGCCGTCGGGGAACGTGACGGTGCGGGCCTCGTCGGATGTGTTCCGGACGAACACCCGGCCGGAGAGCTGGACCGGGAACGACTCCATGACGAGGACATCGGCCCGGTACTCGATCCCGTCCCGAACGACCGAGTCCGTCAGGCTGCCGCCGGGTCTCCGATCGGGCGGCGTGGGCGTGGACTCGTCACTGCACGTCGCGCCCACGGACAGGGCGAGAAGCGCGATCGGCAGTGTGACTCGCAGCGTTCGTACGGGCATCGTACCTCCGTGAAGGAGTATAGCACGGATTCGCACGTTCAACGCCCGCGTGGCGCGACTGTCCCGCGGTGGCGCTGGCTCGCTCACACCGGAGCAGCCGGCGCGACTCGAAACGATGCGCTCGGGGACGACGCATCGACCGACCGCGGAGCCCGCCTGACGAATCGTCCGCGCCCGACCGTACCCGTGAACTTCCCATCCGACGCCGCCAGCTCTCCCCGCACCCACACGCGCGTCGGCGCACCGACGGTCTCGAATCCCTCGTAGACGTTGTAGTCGCAGCGCGAGTGGTGGGTACCGGCCGAGATGGTTCCCGTCGCGGCGGGATCCCAGAGGACGAGATCGGCGTCCGAGCCGACCGCGATCGTTCCCTTCCGCGGATAGAGCCCGAAGATCCGGGCGGGATTCGTCGCGCAGAGCTCGACCCAGCGGTTGGCCGTGATCCGCCCCGTCGCGACGCCGTGCGTGTGGAGGAGCGGCAGCCGCTCCTCGAGCCCCATGAAGCCGTTGGGGATCTTCCGGAAGTCGTCCCTCCCCATCGCCTTCTGGTGGGCGAAGTCGAACGCGCAGTGGTCGGTGCCCACCACCGAGATCGCGTCCGTCGCGATCGCGTTCCAGAGCGCCTCCTGGTCGACCTTCTTCCGGAGCGGCGGCGAGAGCACGTACTTCGCGCCCTCGAAGTCGGGCAGATCGTAGAGGGAGTCGTCGAGGAGCAGGTACTGCGTGCAGGTCTCGCCCCACACGGGCTCGCCTCGCGCGCGGGCCGCCGCGATCCGCTCGACCGCGTCGTCGCACGTGACGTGGACGATGTACACCTGCTGCCCCGCGACGGCGCCCAGGTCGATGACCCGCCCGGTTGCCTCCCCCTCGGCGCGCGGCGGCTGCGCGAGCGCGTGCCAGCGCGTGCCGGTATCGCCGCGCTCGGCGAAGCGGTCGGCGAGCAGCAGCTGGACGTCGCCATTCACGGCATGGACGTTGACGAACCCGCCCGCGTCCCGGGTCGCTTCGAGGATGTGGAAGATCTGCTCGTCGTCGACGCCGAGGACGCCCTTGTACGCCATGAAGATCTTGAACGACGTGATGCCGTGGTCCCTGACGACGACGGGGATCTCGCGCGCGATCCGCTCGTCCCAATCCGTGACCGCCATGTGGAACGTGTAGTCGTGCGCGGCCTTGCCCTCGGCTTTCGCGTTCCACGTCTCCAGCGTCGCCAGCAGGGATTCGCCCTTGGCGGGGATCACGAAGTCGATCATTCCCGTCGTCCCGCCCATGATGGCCGCGACCGACCCGCTCTCGAAGTCGTCGATCGAGACCGTGCCCATGAAGGGGAGCGCCATGTGGACGTGGGGGTCGATGCCGCCGGGGATCAACCACTGGTCGGATCCGTCCACGATCTCGTCGCCGGACTCCGCCGGCAGCTCGGCCCCGATCGCCGCGATCGTCTCGCCGGTCACCTTCACGTCGGCGACGTAGCGATCGGACGCCGTGACGATCTCCGCTCCGCGTATCACCAGGCTCATGCCCGCGCCCCCTCTCGCCGGCGGGTCACGCCCTGCCCTCGCCGCCGACCAGCTCGATCGTGTCGGGCTTGTTCGGCACCACGCAGAGGAACTCGAACGGCTCACCCTCCGCGGCCTCGTACCAGTGCGGCGTCCCCGCCGGGATGAACACCACGTCGCCCTCGCGCACGTCGTGCACCTCGGCGCCGATCCCGATGCGTGCTCGCCCGCGCAGCACGTACTGCTCGTGCTCGACCGTGTTCGTGTGGGGTGGCATCCCACCGCCCGGCTCCATGATGAACCGCCTCAGCGCGAAGTTCGGGCCCTCGTCGGGGCCGATCAGGACCTGCCGCACCGTCCCCTTCCCGGCCCCCACCGGGTCCCGCTTCACGTCGTCCGCGTGTCTCACCGTCATTGGGTCGACTCCTCCTGTCGGAAAGGCCCGCGTCGGGCCTCGCTCTCGAAGTGCTGCACCCCAGCCCCTGGGATCGCCACGTCCCCCGTGAATCGCAATCCGCCATCCGCCGTGCGCTCGATGATTGCCGTTCGCCAGGAATCCTCGCTCACCCTCCACTCGAACGTCAGCCCGTCCCCCTCCACGCGACCCATCATCACGACGTGACCGGTGGGCTCGAAGAGGTGATTCACGATCCTGCCCTCGGTATCCACGCCCAGCGCCGCAGCCGTCTTGATCAGCGGCCGGGTGGCGCCTTCGGGAGTGATGTCGTTCCAGGCATGGATCCAACCGCCGCGTTCTTCGTAGCGGATCCGGTAGCGATACGGTCCGTAGGCGCTGCTGCCCTCCCCGTGCCATTCGCCGAGGAGGAAACGGAGCGGCTCGAGCCGATCCGACTGCTGTGCGACCGCGGTTCCCGCCGTGACCGCCAGCAGGCCGGCCGCGCACACGATCGCTCTCCGTGCCCGCCTCATGCCGTACCCACGGAATTCCTCAGTAGAACAGTCCCTCGCGCTTCCTGCCCGTGTAGTCGATGTATACGGTCTTCCATTCGCTGTAGAAGTCGATCGCCGTCTTTCCCATCTCGCGCATCCCGACCCCGGTGGCCTTCGTTCCGCCGAACGGAAGCTGGGCCTCGCCGCCCATCGTGGGGGAGTTCACATGGGTTATGCCGGTCTCGATCCCGCGCACGAAGCGGAAGATCCGACTCGCGTCCTGGGTGTAGATGGACGAGGTGAGGCCGTAGCGCGTGTCGTTGCAGACCTCCAGCCCCTCTTCGAAGTCGCCCACGCGGATCACCGAGAGCACCGGCCCGAAGATCTCCTCCTGGGCGATGCGCGACTTCCGCTCCACCCGGTCGAAGATCGTGGGCGCCACGAAGAATCCATTGCGATGGCTCTCGCCGGTCAGAGGCTCCCCGCCGGTCACGAGCTCGGCGCCGTCTTCCCGGCCGGCGCCGATGAACTCGAGAACGGTTTCGAATTGGGACTCGTCCACCGAGGGCCCCATGTCCACGGACTCGTCGAGCCCGTCGCCCACGACGAGCGCCCGCGCTTTCTCCGCGAGGCGCGCGACGAACTCGTCGGCGATGGCATCGACGAGGACCGCGCGCGACGTCGCGGTGCAGCGCTGACCAGTGGATCCGAACGCGCCCTGCATCGTGGCCTCGACCGCCATCCCCAGGTCGGCGTCCTCCAGCACCAGGATCGGATTCTTTCCACCCATCTCGCACTGGACCTTCTTACCCTGCGACGCCGCGCTCGCATAAAGCGCCACTCCCACGTCGTTCGAGCCCGTGAACGAGAGCGCCCGGACACGGGGATCTTCCACGATCGCGTTTCCTACCTCGCTACCCGATCCGTACACGAGGTTGAGGACGCCCGGAGGGAGTCCCGCGTCGGCGAACATAGAGACCACCATCTCCGCGGTCTCGGGGGTCAGCGAAGCCGGCTTGAAGACGACCGCGTTCCCGGCGACGAGGGCAGGCGCGATCTTCCAGCACGGGATCGCGACCGGGAAGTTCCACGGCGTGATCGCCGCCACGACCCCGATCGGCTCCCGCACCGTGTAGGCGAACGTGTGTCCGATCTCCGAGGGCATGGTGTCGCCCGAGAGCCGGAGCCCCTCGCCGGCGACGAACTCCAGGATGTTGAGCGTCTTCTGGACCTCGCCGCGCGCCTCGCGCAGGATCTTGCCTTCCTCGCGCGTCAGCGCGCGGGCGAGATCGTCGGCCCGCTCGGCCATCAGGCGCTGGACGCGGGCGATCAGCCGGCCCCGCTCGGGAGCCGGGGTGTCGGCCCAGCCCGGTTGCGCGACCCGCGCCGCGGCGATCGCTGCGGCTGCCTCGTCGCGCGAGCTCAGGGGGAGCTCGCCCAGGACGTCATCGGTGTTCGCCGGGTTCACATTCGGCGAGTGCCGGCCGGTCGCGGTGTCCCGCCACTCCCCGTTCACGTAGTTGCGGTAGCGTCTCACGGGCCGCTCCCGGCGCCTACCGCCGCCCGGAATCGGCGCGACACGTAGAGGAGCGCGACGACGAGGAACGAGGATAGCCACACTGCCGTGGCCATGTCGCGCCAGTGCAGGGTCAGCATGACGCCTAGCCCGAACCCCTGAAGCACGGCGGCGATCATGACGATGAGGGACATCGCGCGCGGCTCCCAGCGTACGACGAGCGCACCGATCAGGAGCACGGCGACGATGGCCATCAGCATGTAGGCCACGACGCGGTCGGCCACGACGACCGTCTTGAGCGCGTCGAAGACGAGGAAGAAGTAGAGGGCGACGAGCGCGAACATCGTGAGCCGGGCCTCCTGGTCGGGGCTCATCCGCGCTGCCGGTCGCGGTCCGTCCGCTTCACGACGCTCCGGCGACGGCGGTCAGGCTCTCATCGAGGATCCCCAGGAACGCGTCGACGTCGCCCGCGCCGATGTTCAGGCACGGCGCGATGCGGAGCACGTTCCCGTAGAGGCCGCCCTTGCCGATCAGGACGCCGCGACGCTTCGCCTCCTCGATGAGCCGCGTGGTGGCGGCGGCGGCCGGCTCCTTCGTGGCGCGATCGGTGACGAGCTCGACCCCCTGCATGAGCCCCATCCCGCGGACGTCCCCGACGAGCGGCTGCCGTTCCTGGATCGCCTCGAGCCCGGCGCGGAGCCGCGTGCCCATCGCGGTCGCGTTTTCGAGCAACCCTTCCTCCTCGATCACCTGGATCGTGGCGCTCGCCGCCCGGCAGGAAACCGGGTTGCCGCCGAACGTCGAGATCGTGAGCCCTTTCCAGGTCGAGGCCAGCTCCGGCGTGGTCGTCGTGACGCCCATGGGCATCCCGTTGGCGACGCCCTTGGCCATCGTCATGATGTCCGGGACGATGCCGTACTGTTCGATCCCCCACCACTTTCCGCCCGTTCGGCCCCAGCCGGTCTGCACCTCGTCCGAGATGAACAGACCGCCGTAGCGGCGCACGATCTCCACCGCGATCTCGAAATACTCGGGGGGCGGCGTAATGAACCCGCCGACGCCCATGATCGGCTCGGCGATGAACGCGGCGACGTTGCCGGATGTCGTGGTCCGGATCAGCTCCTCGATGTCGCGCGCGCAGGCGGCTCCGCACGAGGAGGGCTCGAGGTTCAGCGGGCACCGATAGCAATAGGGCGCGAGCGCGTGCTTGATTCCCGGGACCCATTCCTGGCTCCGCCACGGGGCGTGCGCGGTCAGAGTCGTAGCCATCATGGAGCGGCCGGAGTAGGAGTGCCGGAGCGCGATCACGGCCTGGCTTCCGGTCGCGGCCCGCGCCAGCATGACGGCGGTCTCGTCGGCCTCGGTGCCGCTGTTCGTGAAGAACGTCTTCGTAAGCCCGGCAGGTGTCAGCGACGCGATTTTCTCCGCCAGATCCACGATCGGCGCGGTCGGATACAGGGTCGAGGTGTGGACGAGCGTCTCCGCCTGCTCCCGGATCGCCTTCGTCACCGCAGGGTGACAGTGACCGACCGATACCGTCAGTATCCCACCGAAGAAGTCCAGGTACTCGCGGCCGTCGTAGTCGTAGAGGTACTGCCCGCGCCCGCGCGCCAGCGGCAACGGGGTTTCGTAGTACCGGATGACGGCGTCCCAAAGATAGCGGTCGTGACGCGCGTTCAGCTCCGCCGCCTTCCCCGCCTCCACCGGCGCTACCGCCTCGATCCGTTCCTTCACGACTCTCTCTCGCTGTCGACGATGTCCTCGATGCGCC
Source organism: Gemmatimonadota bacterium (assembly GCA_035699465.1). Classification (GTDB taxonomy): domain Bacteria; phylum Gemmatimonadota; class Gemmatimonadetes; order JACCXV01; family JAHWKZ01; genus JAICNR01. The sequence goes on along the minus strand of DASSPT010000170.1, from coordinate 6,431 downwards.
CTCGAAGACGTTCCTCCATCTCACCGGTCGATGCGCACCGGGCCGCGACCCCTTCATTCACCGCACGATAGGACGTCGTCATCGTCACCCTCGTTCCGGCGGCCGCCGGTGTCTCGCGAACGATCACGTTGTACCGGCCTTCCTGCGCTCGGGCATCGCCCTCGCAATTCATGAACCTGTCCGGGTCCTCCAGCAGAATCCAGTCGGTCGTGACGACCCCGGAATCCCGCTGCGGCGGCGCAATGGGCAGGTCGAGATCGGCGAAGGCGGTGATTACGGCCTCCCAGACATGATCGAACGAGCCATGTACGGTGAACTCCCGCGGGGGCGACTCGTCGTCGCCGCCGATCGCGATAGTGCACGCCATGAACAGCGAGATCGCTGCGACTCCCGGCAGGAGTCTCCGGAGCATCATTTCCCGACGACGCGTCATGTGGCGAGAGGATAGCGGATTGATCATCCCACCGGCCAATGGAAGCGGAGCTCGGATCACGCGGGCAGGTTGAACACCTTCAGCGGCGCCACGCCGCCCACTTCCACCCTCATGCCGTCTTCTCGCGCTCCCTCAAATAGGAGGCGATCTCTTCGTTTTCGGAATGCTCGGCCCAGTTCCGGGGCGTTCCCTGCCACGCCTCGTCCTTCCTGTTGATATCCGCCCCCGCATCGACCAGAACCCGGACGGCATCCAGCGATCCCGACCACACGGCATGGTGGAGCGCGGTGGCATGGGGATACAGGTCCGGGCTCGGAGCGTTCAGCTCGACCCCCAGCGGCACGATCCGCCGCAGCGCTTCCGCCCTGCCGTTGAGTGCGGCCAGGACGAACGCGAACTGCCTGTCCCGGACGCCAGCGTTCTCCAGGAGACGGCCGACGTCCTCCCAGCGCCCGAGGCAGAGCGCGGTGCCGAGCGTCAATCGCGCTCCTCGTTCGACCAGGTGCGCGGCGGCCTCGTCGTTCCCGTTGACGAGCGCATTGTCCGGATTCCCGTCGAGCGCTGCCCCAGCGTCCGCCAGGACGTCGATGAGCGCGATCTGGACCCCGCACTCCCGCGCGATCCAGGACCAGGCCACGAGACGAAGAGTGGAATCGAGCTGCTCCTGGAGGCTCGGCACGCCCAGCCGGCGCGCCGCGTCGACGATCGTGCGAGCCAACGCCGCGACGTTGGGGGGCAGCCTGCCGTTTCGGACCGGGTCCTCGGCGACGAACCAGAGAAGCCAGGGCCGTTCGAAGAAGCCGTCGAGAGCGTTCCCGAGCTGTTCCCGGAGCCAGCGCCCCGGCGAAACGAGCCGTTCGCGCACGAGCTCGGGATGGGCGACGAGCAGTGCTTCCAGCGCTTCGCGGTCTCCGGCGTCGATCGCGGAAACCGCTTCCCGGAACAGCGCGTCGAGCTCGCCGGACGTCACGCGCGTGTTTCTGAGCTACAGCTCGACCAGCTCGTCGTACGTCTCGGGGCGCCGGTCGCGGTAGAACTGCCACGTTTGACGCACGTCTTCGATCATGTCGAGGTCGAGGTCGGCGACGACGACCGCGTCCCGGTCGCGCGGGGCCTCGGCCACGATCTGGCCGCGCGGGTCGCAGAAGTAGGAGGTGCCGTAGAACTCGCCGATGTCCCAGGGCCGCTCGTGTCCGACGCGGTTGATCGCGCCGACGTAGTAGCCGTTGGCGACCGCGTGCGCCGGCTGCTCGAGCTTCCAGAGGTACTCGGATAGCCCAGCCACCGTGGCCGAGGGGTTGAACACGATCTCGGCGCCGTTCAGGCCCAGGATCCGCGCGCCCTCCGGGAAGTGCCGGTCGTAGCAGATGTACACGCCGACCTTTCCCGTGGCCGTTTCGAATACGGGATAGCCGAGATTGCCCGGCTTGAAGAAGAACTTCTCCCAGAATCCCGGCGCGCAGTGCGGAATGTGGTGCTTGCGATACTTGCCGAGGTAGCGGCCGTCGGCGTCGATCACTGCCGCGGTGTTGTAGTAGATGCCCGTGCCCTCCTCCTCGTAGACCGGCAGGACGAGGACGACTCCCAGCTCGCCCGCGAGATCGGCGAAGCGCTGCGTGGTGGGGCCGTCGGGGACCTGCTCGGTCAGCGCGTACCACTTGCGGTCCTGGTCCGCGGGGAAGTACGGGCCGTAGAAGATCTCCTGGAAGCATACGATCTCCGCGCCCTGCCCGGCGGCCTGACCGAGCAGCTCCTCGTGCTTTTCGATCATGTCGCGCTTGATGTCGTCGATCGGGCGGCTCGCGTCGCCGTCCGGTATGCCGGCCTGGACGAGCGCCGCCCTCACCGTTCTCGCCATGTCAGATCGCTCCTCGCTGTCTGCGTGCGTATCGGTGCGCGTTTGCCTGGAAACCTAGCACCGGATCCGCTCGATTCCCGGCACCAAGTCGAAGGCCTTGTCGAAGCTCATAATGCGGTTCACCTCTCGCCTCTTCATCACGGCTACGTGAAGGGCGTCCCGCGCGGAGAGCTTCGGCATGCCGTCCAGAGTCTTCTTCGCCTGTTCGACGTCCTCGCGTCCCACCGCGTATATCTCGTCCGCCACGGCCAGAAGGGCATCGAAGGCCGGCTGAATGACGTCCCGGCGACCAATTGCGACGTATCGGTGCATGATCTCCTGGAGTACCTCGGCGCTGCTGACCAGCCGCTCGTTCGAGGCGACGGCACTTTCGAGCAACTGGCGGGCATCCACCTTGTGCGGATGCGGCGCTCCGACGAGATACATCGGCACGTTGGAGTCGATGAAAATCACCTCGAAGTGGGATCGGCCTCGCCCAAGTAACCGCGCTCGATCTCTTCCAGCATCTGCTCTATGTCCGCCGTCGGGAACTCGTGCTCGTATGCACTGCGGATGGCCTCGAGCTTTCTACCCGCGTCCATTGCGGGCTCCGATCGTCGCGCCCGGCGGAGAACCTGGCGAACCCATTCGGAAACGTTCATCCGCTGTCGACGGGCGATTCGCTGGATCTCGCCGTACTCCCTGTCGTCCAGAACGACCTGCAAACGCTTACTCATATCGTGAGTATTATATACTCATGCCGTACTGTCAAGCGACGTTACCGGTTGTAGCCCGTGCTGCTCATGCTTTCCCCTGATGTCTTTCCGTGGCCGGATGGAGCCCGATCTCGGCCAGGACTTCTCCCGTGTGCTGCCCGAGGGCCGGGGGCGGCCGGCGGATCTTCCCCGGCGTGGCCGAGAGCTTGACCGGAATCCCGAGGAGCCGCAGCGGGGTTTCTCCCCCGCCGTCCATCAGCTCGACCACCATGTCGCGGTGGCGCGTCTCGGGCGCTTCCAGCGCCTCGGCCACCGGACGGATGCGTCCGCTCGGGATCCCGGCGCCGGCCATGGCGTCCAGCCACACCTTGGCCGGTCGCGCGGAGAAGATCTCCTCGAGGAGGGGCACGAGCTGGGTGCGGTGCTGGACACGCGCGGCATTGGTCTCGAATCGCGGGTCCTGCAGCCATTCCGGTCTTTCGACGACGCCGCAGAGCGCGCGCCACTGCCGCTCGTTCCCCACCCCCACGTTGATCCACGCGTCCGCGGCCTGGAAGGTCTGGTAGGGGACGATCGAGGGGTGGGCGTTCCCGAGCCGTGTCGGCGGCGGGCCTCCAGCCCACCAGTTCTGCGCGTGGTAGGTGAGGAGCGAGAGCAACCCGTCGTGGAGCGCGACCTCGACCCGCTGGCCCTTCCCGCTCCGCTCGCGCGCGAGGAGCGCGGCCAGGATCCCCTGCACGACGAGGAGGCCGGCGGTCTCGTCCCCCAGGGAGATCCCGACCCGCGTCGGGGGGCCGTCGGGCCAGCCGGTGACGTCCATGACACCCGACTCCCCCTGCACGATGACGTCGAAGGACGGCTTGTCCGCGCCCGGACCGGAGGCGCCGTACCCGTTGACGATCGCGTAGACGACGCGCGGCGCGCGCGCCTGGACGGCCTCCCACGAAAACCCCAGCCGCTCGATCACTCCGGGGCGGAAGTTCGATATCACTACGTCTGAGCCCTCGATCAGCCGCCACACGATCTCGCGGCCTCTATCGGACTTGAGGTCGAGCGCGACGCTCCGCTTGTTCCGGTTCACGGCCGCGAAGTAGGCGCTCGCGCCGCCCGCCTGCGGCACCCAGGGCGGCCCCCAGCCGCGCGAGTCGTCTCCGCCGTCGGGGTTCTCGATCTTGACGACGTCGGCGCCCAGGTCGCCGAGGATCATGGTCGCGTACGGCCCAGCCAGGATGCGCGTCAGATCGACGACGCGGATTCCGCTAAGTGGCATGGAGCTCCACCGCGCCGATCGTGTCGCGGGCCCGGCCGGCCCACAGGCTGTACGCCACGAGCGCGATCCCGAACCCGACGAACCAGGCGTAGGCGTAGAGCGTGTGGAACACGCCGGGCACCGCCTCCGGCGCGGCGAAACCGGCGGCGGCGAGGAAGCCAGGGACGTTGGGCAGCACGGCGAGCGCCAGGATCGCTACCGTGCCCCAGCGCCATCCGCCGCTGTACCAGTACGATCCGTTCCGCCGATAGAACGAAACGATGTCGAGGTTCGTTCGCCGGACGATCCAGTAGTCGGCGATCATGATCCCCGCAACCGGTCCCAGGAGCGCGCCGTACCCGATGAGCCAGGTGAAGATGTAGCCCTGCGTGGAGGCGATCAGCTTCCACGGCATGATGAGGACTCCGATGAGGCCGGTGATCAGTGCGCCCGCTCGGAACGAGATCCAGCGCGGCGCGATGTTGCTGAAGCCGATCGCCGGCGCGACGACGTTGGCGGCGATGTTCGTGGTCAGCGTGGCGATCGAAAGCGCGATCATGGAGACGATCACGATGACGGGATTGTCGAAGCGCGACAGGAGATCGACGGGGTCCCACGGCGCGCCTTCGACGACGAGGACGTCCTGGAATCGAAGGGCCCCCGCGCAGGTCGCGGCGATGCCGATGAAGGCGAAGAGCGTCATCGTCGTGGGGAGACCCAGGACCTGGCCCCAGAACTGATCGGCCTGGTTCCGCGCGTAGCGGGTGAAGTCCGGGATGTTGAGGGAGAGCGTTGCCCAGAAGCCGACCATCGCGGTGAGTCCCGGAAGGAACAGGAGCAGGAACCCGTGGCGACTCGCCGCGCCGGTTTCCGTGCGCGAGACTAGGACCGGGGACGACACGCCTGCCGCGTTCCGCACCTCGCCGGCGACGAACAGCGGCCCCGCGGTCGGGGCCCCGGCGGGCGGGAGCGCGATCGGGTCGGCGGAGTAGGGCGCCCACGCCGCCGCGGCCAGCGCGGCGCGCGCCTCGGCCTCGGTCGCGCCGGTGCCGATCCGCGCCTCGGTCGCGCGCGCCGTGCCGTCGTCCGAGAGGGCGCTCAGCGTGACACGGCCGTCCGCGACCGACAGGGACGGCCGCGAGAACTGCTCGCTGAAGGCGAGCGCGCGCCCGAGGCCTCCCGGCACCGTCATGGACCACGCCAGGAGCGCGAGGCCGATGACGAGGAGCAGCGGCGCGCCCCAGGCCTCGAGCCACTTGATGCTCTCGGTCCCCGCCCACGCGATCCAGACGTTGAGGCCCCAGAACGCGAGGAACGCGACCAGCTCCCAGGCGTTGATCCCCAGAACGCCGACCCCGGGCGCGTTGCCGATCCCCGGCCAGATGACGCGGGCGAGCGCGTAGAGCGCGTGCCCTCCGATCCAGGTCTGGATCCCGAACCAGCCGCAGGCCACGAGACCCCGTAGGAGCGCGGGGACGTTGGCGCCGAGGATCCCGAACGGCGCACGGAGCAGGACCGGGAACGGGACGCCGTACTTCGTGCCGGCGTGGCCGTTCAGGAGCATGGGGACGAGGACGATCAGATTGCCGGCGGCGATCGTGAGGAGCGCCTGCCACCACGACATCCCGCTCGCGATGAGACCGGAGGCCAGCATGTAGGTGGGGATGCAGACCGCCATCCCGATCCAGAGCGCCGCGATGTTCCAGCGCGACCAGCGCCGCTCCTCCGGCGTGGTCGGGATCAGGTCCTCGTTGGCGTAGGGGGATTCGAGGAGGTGCGCGCGATCGGGAGGCCGCACGGTCAGTGGCGGCCGCCGGCGCCGGCAGTCCCCGCCGCCACCCGATCGTTCCAGGACTCTTTCGGCAGCCCGCGCTTCACCTCGACCATCGTGATGCATCCCTCCACCGGGCACACGATCTGGCACAGGTTGCACCCCACGCACTCGTCCTGCTTGATGCGCGGCACACGCGTCCCGGCGGGTAGAGCGATGCACTGGTGGGCGCCGTCTTCGCATGCCGCGTAGCAGAGCTGGCACCCGATGCAGAGCACGGGATCGATCTCGGCGACGATCCGGTAGTTGAGGTCGAGGTCGCCCCACTCCTCGTAGTTGGGGAGCGCCCGACCGCGAAACTCCTCGATCCGCGCGTACCCCTTCTCCCGCATCCACTCTTCGAGTCCCCGCGTCATCTCCTGGAC
>DASSPT010000169.1:0-12604 GCA_035699465.1 Gemmatimonadota bacterium | reverse complement strand
TCTCGGCGAGGACTTCCGCCTCTAGTCGGCCGCTGAAAACGGCCCATCTGCGTCGTTCCGCGTCGTCGCCCTTCCTGCGGCGTGGGAATCACCACGCCTCGGAACGGCTTCCTCGCGCGCCTCGCATCCGAGCCGCTTTGAGCGGCCTCCGCGGGCGCTGAAAGCGGCCCATCCGCGTCGTTCCGCTCGTCCGGTTCCTTCTGTCGGAAGCCGACGGGTCGGTGGCGGGGAATCGACGTTTCGGTGGTCCGGTCATCCGCGGAGTTGAAACCGGCGCCTCGTTGTCGTATCGTTGGAACGGTTCTGGCATGATTCGTGCGGCGGATGGATCCCGCCCACGTGGACTAGGTCCCCCCACGCCTCGGACGGGTCGCTGGATGGCGCTTCGACAACAGCTGAACCTCACCCAGCGGCAGGAAATGCGGATGAATCCACGCCTGTACCAGGCGATGGATCTCCTCTACCTGCCCCTCCTCGAGCTAGAGCAGCACCTGAAACAGGAGCTCGTGCAGAATCCCTTCCTCGAGATGAGCGAGCCGGAGGAGGAGTTCGCCGATCAGGCCGAGTCCGTGGAGCAGGCGGAGAAGGAGGACGAGGAGGAAGTGGATTGGGAGGAGATCCTCCTCGACGGCTTCGATCCAGGCTACCGCACCGGACCTACCCGCGAGCGTCCGGAGGAGGTGGCGGAGAAGGTGGGGGAGACGACGATCGATCTCTGGGACCACCTGCTGGCCCAGCTCTACCAGAACGACGGCTACGGCAACGGGGACATGCGCATCGGCGAGGAGATCATCGGCAACATCGACGAGGACGGCTATCTGACGTGCTCGGTCGAGGAGATCGCTTCCACGATCGATGTCACGGTGGAGGACGTAGAGCGCGTCCTCCGGACCATCCAGCGCTTCGATCCCATGGGCGTTGGCGCCCGCGACCTACGCGAATGCCTGCTGCTCCAGGTGGAGGACCGGATCGGCGAGGACTCGCTCGCCTACCGGATCGTCGATCAGCATTTCAACGAGCTCTCGACCCACAAGTACCACGAGATCGCGCGCGCCCTCGGCATCACTCCCCAGGAAGCGCAGGACGCCGCCGACGAGATCGCGCACTTCGACCCCAAACCGGGCCGCAAGTACGACCAGGACGAGGGGGACTACGTGACGCCCGACATCATCGTCGAGCAGGTCGACGGCCAGTACATCGTGACCCTCAACGACGGCGACCTTCCTCGTCTCAGGATCAGCCGGACGTATCAGCAATTGGCGCAGAACGGCGAGTTCAAGGGCAAGGCCAAGGAGTTCGTACAGGCGAAGCTCAACGGCGCAAACTGGATCATTCAGGCGATCGAGCAACGCCGCCAGACGATGCTCCGCACGATGCACGTCATCTTAGATCGTCAGCGTGAGTTCTTCGAGAAAGGAATTCACTATTTGCGTCCGCTCACCCTCAAGGAGGTGGCCGACGAGATCGGGATGCACGAGTCGACGGTGAGCCGCGTGACGAACGAGAAGTTCGTGCAGACGCCCCGCGGAGTGTTCCGGCTCAAGTTCTTCTTCTCGAGCGGGCTCAGCACCGAAGAGGGCGAGGACGTGTCGGCGCGCGGGGTGAAGGCCCGAATCCAGGAGCTCATCGACCGCGAGGACCCCCAAGATCCCCTGACCGATCAGCAGATCGTGGAGCAACTGAAGTCCGAGGGTATCCAGATCGCTCGGCGAACGGTGCAGAAGTATCGCGACCAGCTCGGCATCCTGTCGTCCCGCTATCGCAAGCGCGTCTAGTAGTTTCTATCCTCCCTCCCGAGGAGATCATGGAAATCACGTTCAGCAGTCGCCACGGTGACCTGTCCGAAGCCATCAAGGAATACGCTCGTCAGGAGGTGGAAGGCCTTTCCCGATACTTCGAACGGCTCGTCGAAGCCGACATCACGCTGAATCAGGAGGGATATCGCGACATCGCCGAGGTTCGGATCCATTCCTCGAACGACACCCACTTCGCCAGCTCAGAGGCCGAGGACATGCGATCGGCGATCGACGGTACGGTGGCGAAGCTCAAGCGTCAGCTGCAGCGTCACAAAGAGAAGCTGAATCGCCGACAGCTGACGAGGGGAGAGCGCGAGCTCCTGACAGCCAGGCGGCAGCCCGAGGCGGAGCCGCCTCTGGATACATCGTCGGCGCCGGTCGAGTGGGATCGCATCACCAGCAGTGAGGCGATCGAACGGCTGGAGGTGAGCGGTGAGGAGGTGCTGGTATTCGTGGACACGGCCGACGGAGCCGTGAAGATTGCGCGCCTCGACGGGGAAGGCTCGATCAGCGTCGTGGCGGCAGAGGCGTTCGAGTTGGAGGATCGCTAGGTGACGAAACCGCTCGCGGAACCCACACGCTGATCCTCCTGTCATGGCGCTGACGGTCGCCAAGCTGCTGGCCCTGAAGGCTGACGTCCTGGGGCTCAGGCTGCTGACGCGCGAGTCGACCGCCGAGAGCGAGATCCCCACCGACGAGGTCATCTCTCCGGGGCTGGTCCTGGCCGGCTTCAGCCAGCGCTTCACTCACTCGCGTTCCCAGGTCCTCGGGGAAACCGAGATCACGTATCTGGCATCCCTCACCACGGATCAGCGCCGCGAGGCGATCGTCCGATTCCTGTCTTACGATCTTCCCGTGGTCTTCGTGACGAAGGCCCTCGATCCTCCCGCGGGCATGATCGAGATGGCCAACGAGCGTGGGATCCCCATCGTGTCTACGCGCTTGAAGACCGGCGAGTTCTATGGTGCCATCAAGTCGTTCCTGGAATCCCGTTTCGCGCCGTCCACGTTCCTGCACGGCTCGCTGGCCGACGTCTATGGGGTAGGCCTCCTGTTCATGGGCCGCAGCGGAATCGGCAAGTCGGAATGCGTCCTCGATCTCGTCGAGCGGGGCCACCGGCTGGTGGCAGACGACCAGGTTCGTGTAACACGGCGCTCCGGCGGAATCCTGATCGGGCGCGGCAACGCGGTGCTGGGGTTCCACATGGAAATCCGCGGCGTGGGGATCATCGACATCCGGTCGCTGTTCGGTATCCGTTCCGTCCGCCTGCAGAAGCGGATCGAGGTGATCGTGCGGCTGGAGGACTGGGACGAGAGCACGCCGGTCGAGCGGGTTGGGCTGGACGAGGAGCGGACGGGTATCCTCGACGTGGAGATCCCGCTCGTCCGCGTACCGCTGAACCCCGGCAAGAACATCACCGTGATCGCAGAGGTCGTGGCGATGAACCACCTCCAGAAGTTCGCCGGGGGGCACACCGCCGAGCAGTTCAACGAGCGGCTGATCGAGCGCATGCGCACGCGCGCCGAGACGGAGACGTACCTCGAAGAGGACTACGAATGACGGGGCGCTGCGGGGTGGTGGTCGCGCACGGACACCTTGCGGACGGCCTGCTGTCGGCGCTGGCGAGGGTTGCCGGAGAGCAGAACTCCCTCTGGGCTCTCTCCAACGAAGGTCTGGCGGGTGCCGACCTCGAGGCGCAGATCACATCGATCCTCGCGGAACGCTGCGCAGGGCGTGAAGCCTACCTGCTGAGCGACATGGAAGGCGGCTCGTGCGGGCAGGCCTGTCGACGGCTCCTCGCGAAAGGCACCGTCAAAGCCGTCCTCTACGGTGTCAACCTTCCGCTCCTCGTCGAATTCGTCTTCCTCCAGGACGAGGCCTTCGAGCGCTTCGTGTCGGCGGCGGTCGAGAAGGGTCGGCGGGCGCTGGGGGTCCACGCGTGAGCGTCGTGCTGTTCCGCGTCGACGAGCGACTGATTCATGGGCAGGTGGTGGTCGGCTGGGCGCGCCAGCTCCGTCCGCGGCGGATCATCGTGGTGGACGACGCGCTCGCGGAGGACGAGCTCGAGCAATCGATCTACCGGACCGGTATTCCGGAGGGGATCGACGCCGACTTCTGGAGCGGGCGGGAGGCGGTCCGCGCGCTTCCGGGAGTGCTGAAATCGAGCGAGCGGGCATTCGTGTTGACGGCGGATCTGGCCACCATGGCGCAGCTGACGCTCGAGGTGGAAGGGATCCGGGAGGTCAACGTCGGCTGCCTCCACCACGGGGACGGCCGCCGCGTGCTCCCGTACGTGCGGCTCGACGAGGGCGACGAGCGGCTGATCGACGAGATGTCGGACAGGGGAGTGCGGGTCGTCGCGCGCGACGTGCCGAGCTCCTCCCCTACGCAGCTCGGCGCCCAGGCCCGCGGATGACCGAATGGCAAGCGGCGAGCCTCGTGGCGCTCGGCGCGGTCGTGTTCCTCGACCAGTGGCCCGCGGTCCAATCGATGATCTCGCGGCCGATCGTCGTGGGGCCGGCCGTGGGCTCGATCCTGGGGGCGCCCGCGGACGGCGTGCTGTGGGGCGCGGCGTTCGAGTCGATGCTGCTCGCGATCCAGCCGGTGGGGGCTGCGCGCTACCCGGACGCCGCGCTGGCGGGCCTGCTGGGGACGGCGGCGGCGATCATGGGGATGGAGTCCGGGATCTATCCCGCCGCGTGGGCGGTCGCCGTGGCCGCGGGAGCCGGATGGGCCGGGGAAGTGGTCGGCCGTCTTCAACGCCGGCGGAACGCGCGCACCGCCGCGGCGGTGCTGTCCCGGGTCTCCGCAGGATCGTTGGGAGCCCCGGCGCGCGGGATCGCGACGGCCCTCGCGCGCGGGGCCGCGCTGGGCGCACTGCAGACGGCCGCGGGACTCGCGGTGGTAATCGCGGGGACGCGGCTCCTGGCGGGCTCGCCCTGGGCGGGCCCGCTGGACGCGCACGGCCTGCGGATCGCCGCGGCGGCGATGGCGGGAGTAGCGGGCGCGCGCGTGCTGGGACTCGGCCGGAAGCGCGTCGTTTCGCTCGTCCTCGGTGCGGCGGCCGGGTTGGCTTTGGTCTTCCTGGGGGTGTCGGGATGAAGCAGGAGAGAGGGCTGTCGAGGCGGCTTCGGCGCGAGCGGCGCAGGGTCGCGCTCAGGTCCACCCTCGTTCAGGCGGTGTGGAACTACGACTCCCTCCAGGGGATCGGCTTCGGCTGGGCGATCCTGCCGGGCCTCGCGCGGATTCGGCCCGACCGCGGGGAGCGCGCGGAGCGTCTCCTCGCGAACCTCGGCACCTTCAATGCCAACCCGTACCTGGCCTCGATCGCCATGGGGGTCGCCCTGCGACTGGAAGAGGAGATCGCCCGCGGCGCGGCGGGCGCGGAGCGGCGCCTCGCGCGCCTGCTTCACGCCCTGAGGGGAAGCCTGGGGGCCATCGGCGACGATCTGTTCTGGAGCGCCGGCCGGCCGGCGCTCGGGCTGGCGGCCGTGGCCGCCGCGCTCGCGACCGGGAGCGTCTGGCCGGCGATCGTCTACGTCATCGCCTGGAATGCGCTCGCGCAGGGGGTCCGGCTGGCCGGCGTGCGCGCGGGGTTCGCCGCCGGCGCCGCGGTGGTGCGCGTGCTCCAGGATCCGTTCTGGGCGAAGGCCGCGCGCACGGCCCGCGCCGCTGGAATCTTCGCGGCCGGCGCAGGCCTCGGGATGGGTGCCGGACTGGCGGTGCTCGGTGGCGGCGGGCTCGCGGGGGGCGCTGTGTTCGTCGCGATCGTCGGCTTCCTCTGGCTGGCCGGGACGCAGATCGGCGCCCGCGGTCCATCGCTCTCTCCGGCCCTCGCTTTTCTCGCGGTGGCGGCCCTCCTGAGCGCGATCTTCCATCTCTCCCAGGGAGCCTTGCCGTGATGATGTCCGCGAGCTGCCGGGCCACGGTCCGGATCGTCAACCGGCTCGGGCTCCACGCCCGCCCGGCCGCGCACTTCGTGCGGCTCGCGGCGCGATTCGCGGCCGACATCTACGTGTCCCGCGACTCCATGGAGGTGAACGGCAAGAGCATCATGGGGGTGATGATGCTGGCCGCCGAACAGGGAGCCGAGATCGAGATCCGAGCCGATGGGGAGGATGCGGAGAAGGCGGTCGAGGAGCTCGTGGCCCTCGTCGAGCGCGGGTTCGACGAGGACGACGAGGGGCGCCCGATCCGTGGCGGTGAAGATCGTGGATAGGCCCGACTCACAGGAGATCTACCACCACGGACAGGGCGTCTCGACCGGCGTGGCGTACGGGCCCGTCTACCTCATCACATCCGATACCCTTCGCGTCCCTCGGCGCGAGATCGACTCGGACGAGGTGGAGATCGAGCTCGGTCGACTGGATGACGCGCTGGCGGCGACACGCGTCGACATCGAGCGCGTGCGGAGCGCTCTCCAACGGGCCGACAAGAGGGACGAGGCGGCGATCTTCGATTCCCATCTGCTGATCCTCGAGGACCTGACATTGATCGAGTCGGCCCGCGAACGGATCCGGCGGGATCTCGTCAACGTGGAGCACGCTTTCTCGTCCCTGGTCCTCGAAGCGGTCGATCGGATCGAGAAGAGCGAGAACACCTATCTGCGCGAACGCGTGCGGGACATCCGCGACGTGGAGCATCGGGTGATTCGTTTCCTCCTCGGTCGGCGCGAGCCCGCGGTGGGCGACCTTCTGCAGAACGCCATCCTCGTCGCGCACGACCTTCCCGCGACGCTGACGGCCGAGCTCGACCGCGACCGGATCCTGGGTTTCGCCACCGAGCTGGGTTCTCCGAACAGCCATACGGCGATCCTGGCGCGCTCGCTCGAGATCCCCGCGGTGGTGGACATCGGTCCCGTGCTCCAGCGCCTGTCGCACGGGGAGCTGGTGGTTCTGGACGGGCGAGAGGGCCTGCTGATCCAGAATCCTTCTCCCGATACGCTGGCCGAGTACGAGCGGATCAAGGCCAAGATCGAGCGCAAGCGCGCGGAGTGGGTTTCGCTGGCAGGGGTGCCCGGCCGCACGGCCGACGCCGAGCCGTTGACCTTCCTCGCCAACATCGAGTTCAACCGCGAGGTCGACGCCGCCCTCGCCTTCGGCTCCGACGGCATCGGGCTCTACCGGACCGAGTACCTGTTCCTTCAGGGCGGCGGGGACGTCTCCGAGGAGGAGCAACTCGAGGTGTACGGCGGGATCGTGCGACGCATGGAAGGGCGTCCGGTCACGATCCGGACCCTCGATCTGGGCGGGGACAAGCTCCTGTCGGGCATGGAGCCCGAGGACAACCCCTTCCTCGGATGGCGCGCGGTCCGGTATTGTCTCGACCGCCCGGAGGTATTCCTGGGGCAGATGCGGGCCATACTGAGGGCGGGCGCGCAAGGAAACGTGGCGATGATGATCCCCATGATCACGGCGATGGAGGAGGTCGACGCGGTGTTCGACGTTCTGGAGTCCGCGCGTCAGTCCCTGCGCTCGGAGGGTCTACCCCACACGGAGCGCTGTCCCGTGGGGGTCCTCGTCGAGACGCCGGGCGCGGCCCTCCTGGCGAACGCGCTGGCCGAGCGGTTCGATTTCCTGTCCCTGGGAACGAACGATCTCGTTCAGTACGCGCTGGCGGTCGACCGCGGAAACCGGCGGGTCGCGCATCTCTACCAGCCGTTTCATCCGGCGGTCCTCAAGCTCGTGAAGGAAGTCGTCGACGCGGCCGACGCCGCTGGGAAGCAGGCGACGGTGTGCGGCGAGATGGGCTCGAATTCCCGCGCCGCGACGCTGCTGTTGGGCCTCGGCGTCCGGAGCTTCAGCATGGTCGCGGCGCGGATCCCGCGGATCAAGCAGGTGCTGGGGCGGGTGAGCCTCGCCGAGGCGCGGGAGATCGCGGCCGAGGCGCTTCAGCAGATCGACTCCGATTCCGTCAAGGCGATCGTCGAGAATCGGTTCGGCGAGCGCTTCCACCGCGCGCCGTCCGCCTGAGCGCTCCGCGGTGACCGCCCGTTCACCCGCCATGCCGACCGCCACCGAGCTCGCGCTCTGGCGTCAGCGCGAGGGCGAGCTGGACCGCTCCGGCATGCGCGGCCATGTGGCGGCCTTCGGGAGCCGTCTCGGGGCGGCCTTGAAGCCCTCTCGCGACTTCGCCCGCGACCTGGATTCCGACCCGCCCCCGACGGGGATCGCGGTGCTGGGGATGGGGGGATCGGCGATGGCCGGCGACCTGGTGGCGGCGGCCGTCGCGTCTCGCGGGAAGCTCCCCATGGCGACCGTACGCTCCCCGGAGCCGCCGGCCTGGGTGGACGACCGCGCGTTCGCGATCGCGTCTTCGTACTCGGGCGACACCGAGGAGACGATCGCCGCGTACAGGGCCGCGTGCGACAGGGGAACGCGCTGCGCCGTGGTCACGTCCGGCGGCCGGCTCGCCGATCTCGCCTCGGAGCGGGGCGACCCGATCCTGGAGCTCCCCGCCGGCCTGCCACCCCGCGCAGCGCTGCCGGAATCCCTCGCCGGCTGCGCGCTCGCCGTCGCGGCGATCGATCCCGGCCTCGAGGTGGCGGCGCTAGCCCATGAGCTGCAAGCGGCCGCCGCCGCCCTGGGTACCGACCTCGAGGCGTGGCTCGGCTGGGAGAGCAGGAACCCCGCGCTCGCGCTCGCGGTCTCGTTCGCCGATCGCCTGCCGATCGTCTACGGGGGCCATCCCGTATCCATAGCCGCGGCCGGCCGCTGGAAGGCTCAGCTCAACGAGAACGGGAAGATCCCCGCATGGGCCGGCGCGTTTCCCGAGCACGGTCACAACGAGATCGTCGGTTTCGACGGTGGCCACCCCGCTCTCGATCGCCTCGCGCTCGTATACCTTGAGACCCCGTGGGACGACGCGCGGGTCGCGCGGCGCATGGCGTGGACGCGGAAGTGGTGCGCGGATCGGGTGGGCGCGCAGCACCTCGTGGAAGCCGGCGGAGAGACGCCGCTCGAGGGAATGTTGCGGTTGTGCTGTATGGGGGACTGCGCTAGCTTTCTTGTTTCCATCATCACCGGGAAAGATCCCACCCCCGTGACCCCCATCGACACATTGAAGGCAGAGCTCGCACGTTGAAGATCGTCATTCCTGCCGCCGGGCAGGGGATCCGCCTCCGGCCCCACACGCACACGTTGCCCAAGGTCATGCTCCCGGTCGCGGGGCGGCCGATCATCGGCCACATACTGGCCGATGTGGCCCGGCTCGACCCCAAGGAGGTGCGTCTCGTGGTCGGCTACCGCGGTGACACGATCGAGCGGTACGCCGAGCGCGCATTTCCGGATCTGCCGATCCGGCTCATCTGGCAGAAGGAGCAGCTCGGGCTCGGCCATGCCGTGCTCCAGGCGCTCGACCCGGGCGACCGCGATGAGGTGCTGGTCATTCTCGGCGACACGGTGTTCGACGTCGACTACGCCAAGGTGGTGGCGCACCAGAATCACGTTCTCGGGGTACGCCCGGTTCCAGACCCCGAGCGCTTCGGGATCGTAGAGCTGGACGCATCCGGCGGCGCGATAGCGCGCCTGGTCGAGAAGCCCGCCGAGCCGAAGGGGAACCTCGCGCTCGTGGGCCTCTACTTCGTGCGTGACGGCGAGCTCCTGCGCCAGGCGATCGCCGGGCTCGTGGACGACGACTCTCGCACGAAAGGCGAGTATCAGCTGACCGATGCGCTCCAGCGCATGATCGAAGCCGGCGAGCAATTCGTGCCCTACGAGATCGGAGGCTGGTACGATTGCGGCAAGTCCGAGACCTTGCTGGCCACGAATCGCGCGCTCCTCGACCTGCGGCCGCACGAGAATCCGCCCCAGGGAGTCGAGCGCAGCGTCCTGATCCCGCCGGTCCACGTCGGACCGCGCTGTGCGATCGAGAACTCGATCGTCGGCCCGCACGTTTCGATGGCTGAAGGCGTCACGATCCGGGACGCGATCGTGCGCGATACCATTCTCGCGGACGGCGCCCACGTGGAGGGCGCGGTTCTGGAAGGCTCGATCGTGGGACCCGAGGCACGGGTGCACGGGCGGGCCAGAACGGTGAACCTGGGAGACAACTCGGAGGTCACATGGTGAAGACCGCGCCCGCCCGTCCACCGCAGCGCGCGCCGAATCTCGCCCGCACGGATCGGTACGTGTTCACTTCCGAATCCGTGACCGAGGGCCATCCCGACAAGATGGCCGACCGCATATCCGACGGCGTGCTCGACGCGGCGCTGACCGGCGACCCCATGAGCCGCGTCGCGTGCGAGACGCTCGTGACGACGGGTCTCGTCGTCGTGGCCGGAGAGATCACGACCGAGACATACATCCCGGTGGCGGAGGTGGCGCGCGAGGCGGTGCGCGAGATCGGCTACACGGACGCGCGCATGGGATTCGATTTCAAGACGTGCGGGGTTCTGGTCTCCCTCGACCAGCAGTCGCCCGACATCCGGCAGGGGGTCGATAAGGACGGGGCGGGCGACCAGGGGATGATGTTCGGCTACGCGACGGACGAGACCGAGGAGCTCATGCCGCTTCCGATCTCGCTCGCGCACGCGCTGACCCGCCGCCTGGCCGAGGTGCGCAAGGACGGGACGCTGCCCTGGTTGCGTCCCGACGGTAAGAGCCAGGTGTCGGTCGAGTACGATCAGGGGAGGGCGCGGGAGATTCGTACCGTGGTCATCTCTACGCAGACCGCGGACGAGAGCGAGGTGTCGCCCGAGGAGATCCAGGACCGGGTCCGCAAGGACGTGATATGGCCGATTCTGCCGGCCGACATCTACGACCGTGACAAGCTCGTCGTCCACATCAACCCCACCGGCCGATTCGTCATCGGCGGGCCGATGGGAGACGCCGGGGTGACGGGTCGCAAGATCATCGTCGACACGTACGGCGGTGCGGGGAGGCACGGCGGCGGGGCGTTCAGCGGGAAGGATCCGACCAAGGTCGATCGCTCGGGGGCGTACGCCGCGCGCTGGATCGCCAAGAATCTCGTAGCCGCCGGTCTCGCGCGCCGCTGCGAGGTCCAGATCGCCTACGCGATCGGCGTGGCGGAGCCGGTCAGCGTGATGATCGACACGTTCGGGACCGGAGAGACGCCAGACGAGGTCCTGTCCGCGATGATCCCGAAGCTGTGGGATCTGCGGCCGCGGGAGATCATCCGCGCACTGGACCTGAGGCGCCCGATCTACCGCCCGACCTCGGCGTACGGCCACTTCGGCCGGGCTCCCGAGCACGGACTCTTCACCTGGGAGCGGACGGATCGCGTCGACGCACTCCGGGAGGCGGTGGCCTGAGGATCGGGCGGCGCGTCGCAAGCTATCTCGGAAAATCGCTCACGATTCAGCCATAGGAGACCATCGATGCCGAAGACGAAAGAGACCCGAGCGGCCGACGTGACGTATGACGTCAAGGACCTCGCGCTCGCCAGCAGGGGCGCGCTCAGGACCGAGTGGGCCGGACGCAGCATGCCGGTCCTGGAGTTGATCGGCGACCGCTTCGAGAAGGAGCGGCCGCTGGACGGCGTGCGGGTGTCGGCCTGCCTGCACGTGACGACCGAGACCGCGAACCTGATGATCGCGCTGAAGCGCGGCGGAGCGGACGTCTGCCTCTGCGCTTCGAACCCGCTCTCGACCCAGGACGACGTGGCTGCCCATCTGGTCGCGGATCACGGTATCCAGGTCCACGCGATCAAAGGCGAGGACAACGACACGTACTACAAGCACATCCGCGCCGCGCTCGAGCACCGTCCTCAGGTGACGATGGACGACGGGGCGGACCTGGTCGGCTCGCTCCACATGATCGGCCTCGAGCGGTTCGACGACCTCCATCCTGTGATCCGCGACTGGGCCACGAGCCTGTCGGACGCGGAGCGGAAGGAGATCGTCGGGGGCGTGATCGCGTCGACCGAGGAGACGACTACCGGCGTGATCCGCTTGAAGTCCATGGAGGAGGCGGGCGTGCTCCTGTTCCCCGTGATCGCGGTGAACGACTCGAACACGAAGCACCTGTTCGACAACCGCTACGGGACCGGCCAGTCGACGATCGACGGTGTTCTACGCGCGACCAACGTTCTCCTCGCTGGTTCGACCCTGGTGGTGGCCGGCTACGGCTGGTGCGGCAAGGGCGTCGCGCGGCGCGCGCAGGGGCAGGGCGCCCAGGTCGTGGTCACCGAGATCGATCCGCTGAAGGCGCTCGAGGCGGTCATGGACGGTTTCCGCGTGATGCCGATGATCGACGCGGCGCAGATCGGCGACGTGTTCATCACCGTGACCGGGGACATCCACGTGATTCGCCGGGAGCACTTCGAAGCCATGAAGGACGGCGCGATCGTCGCCAACAGCGGCCACTTCAACGTCGAGATCGATCTCGACTCGCTGGCGCAGATGTCCTCGGCTCAGCGCGATGTGCGCGACTTCGTCAAGGAGTACAGCGTCGGCGACAAGAAGATCTTCGTGCTCGGCGAGGGGCGGCTCATCAACCTCGCGGCGGCCGAGGGCCATCCGGCGAGCGTCATGGACATGTCCTTCGCGAACCAGTCCCTGGCCTGCGAGCACATCGTCAAGCACCATGCCGAGCTCCCCGAGGGGGTGAGCTCCGTGCCGCGGGAGATCGACGCGGAGATCGCGCGCCTCAAGCTTGTCGCGCTGGGTGTCGAGATCGATCAGCTGACGACCGAGCAGAAGAAGTATCTGGCGAGCTGGGAGATGGGTACCTAGGCGTTTGTTTGGTTGCGATCGGCGGTTCTCGCCGGCTCAGTCGTCGTAGCGGATTCCCAAGCGCAGGCCGCGTCCGGGTGTAGGGAAGCCGACGAACTCCTCGTAGTCGGCATCC